>NC_019765.1 GCF_000317575.1 Stanieria cyanosphaera PCC 7437
GTATTTTGACGTAGATGATATAGATAAAAAGGAAAAGTTATCGATAATTTTTCCAACCTGCGTAAATCCAAAAAATGAAAAAATGATGAAATTACTTTCTTTCTTAAGTCATAAATGACAATTCATTCACGAGAAAGATGCGATCGCTATTCAATTTATGTAATTTTAATATCGTAGTCAGTTAAGCCATGCTGGATTCAACTGATCCTTCATGGTCTGGTTTTGGTTTCTGCGAATATCGAAAAACACAGGCTTGACTCTCTAGTTAACCGTAAACTCTAGACTAGATCTAATTTAAATTAATACCGATAGATAAATATGAACAGTGCAATCTTAAAAAAAGAAAAAGTAAGATTATATCGAATGTCTACCCCCGAACACGAATGTCCTTGGGGATTGAAAGCGGTGAATTTGCTCCAAGAAAAAGGCATCGAATTTGAAGACCATAAACTAAAATCGAAAGAAGAAACCGAAGCTTTTAAAGCCAAGCATAACGTTCAAACTACACCTCAAATATTCTTCGGCGAAGAGAGAATTGGCGGATATACCGATTTAGCTGAAAAACTAGATGTAGAAGCTGAAGGAGCAGAATATTCTTACACTCCCGTAATTGCCGTTTTTTCTAGTGCAGGACTAATGGCTTTGGCTACTGCGATGGGACTGACTGGGTTTATGGGCTTTTCCCTATCTCTGCTGGCTACCCTCAAGTTAATGGATATCGAATCTTTTGCCGAGAGTTTTGAGAAATACGACCTGATAACCCAGAAAATCAAACCTTACGCCAAAATATATCCTTTTGCCGAACTTGCGATCGCTCTAGGATTCCTCTCTGGGGTTGCTCCAATAGCTACAGGTATTACTTCCTTATTCATTGGTGTTAGTGGCGGAATCTCGGTGATAAAAGCTGTCTATATCGACAAATTAGCCCTCAACTGTGCTTGTGTGGGCGGTAATTCCAAAGCACCTTTAGGTATTGTCAGCTTCACCGAAAATGCGATTATGGCAATTATGGGCGGTGTGTTGCTATTCAATACTTTTACAGGAGAAGCTGAAACAACCAAAATCAAAGAAGCCGAACCTGCTGCGATCGTTCGCTTACAAGAGGCTGTTAAATAGATATAGTTAATATTTCCGACTATGATTGTCTTGACTCTCTAGCTGACTAGAGAGTTTATCTTTTAGAAGTAGCAAAAAGACAGCGAGGCAATTGTGGGTCATACTATGAATTCACAAAGCCCCTTAAAAGTATTTGTATCTCAAATAATTGCTGTTGTCTAACGATCTTGGGGTAGCCTCAAGATGAAGTTGCTTCCCCGACCGATCTCACTTTCTACTTCTAAACTACCATGATGAGCCAGAGCGATCGCCTTGGCAATAGCTAACCCCAACCCAGAGCCACCCTTACTTCTGGAACGAGCCTTATCTACCCGATAAAAGCGGTCAAAGATACGCTTTTGTTCGTTTTTAGCAATACCAATACCCGTATCTCGAACAGAAATTACCCCCTGATGATGTTCTTTTGTCAGACTAATAATGACCTTACCCCCTGCGGTCGTGTATTGAATCGCGTTAGTTACCAGATTAGTAATCAGACGATATAGCTGAGAGCGATCGCCGATTATTTCTAGTTGAGATACTTTGACTTGAGAAGCTAGTTCAATTTCTGAAGCCATAGCTAAGGCTGCCAAATCTTCTTCTACTTCAATAATTAGGTTTGCCAGAGCAACTTTTTCTCTCTTTTGATGGGATTGATTACCGCTTATCTCTCCATCAATACGGCATAAAGTCAATAAATCTGCCACCAAACTAGACAATCGCTTGTTCTGTCGCACGATCTTGCTTAAGGTATTTCGCGCTTCCGTTTCCGATAGGATAGGCAACATCAGATTAGATTGAGCCGTTGCTTGAATTGCTGCTAGAGGGGTTCTCAGTTCGTGGGCAGCATCGGCGGTAAACTGCTGCATTTGTCGATAAGACTGGTAAATAGGGCGGATTGCCAATTCTGACAGCCACCAGCTAGCACCTGCTACTAATAACACAACTAAAGGTACTCCCAACAACAGCACCCATCTAACATTATCCACATAGCGATCGACATCTTGGAGACTTCTGCCGACTTGAAGATAACCCCAATTTTGACCTTGTTGAGTGTGCAAGAGAAAAGAAATTTGCTGATAGCGGATATTTTGAGAGTCAGTCAGAGTTTCCCATTGCTGTTGAGTGAGAATTTGAGGTAATTTCGGTTGCATTCCTGCCACTGCTACCAAATTTTCAGACAGATCGAATAAACGTAAATAATATTTATCCTGTCCAATTACCCCTAACCGCAAAGATTGAAAACGGTCGGGGTTGTAACACCCTGTTTCTACAAGGCAGGTATTAGGTAATAACTCTTTGACTTCAGGTTCTATTTTCCCTGGTTGTTGGAGAACAGGTAACAGACTATCATGAAGAGTTCCAGCTACTGATTTTAGTTCTTGGTTGATGCTAATCTGATGGGCATGGGCAACTGCTTGATAAACTCCCACGGCACAGATTAATAAAATTATGCTGATGATCGTTGCATACCAGCTAGCTAGTCGCCAGCGCGATCGCTCAAAAAGTCGGTTTTGTTTCACATTGAGTTAAAGATCATTTTCAATTATTTGACTGAGGAAACAGGCTGAAAACGATACCCTAGTCCGTATACGGTTTCCAGCATCTCATCGCATCCATATTTAGCTAACTTGCGACGTAATAAACATATCTGGGCAGCTACTACATTACTGGGAGGTTCTGCACCAAATTCCCAAAGTCGTTCTAAAAGCTGTTCGCTGGTAACAATTTGATTGGAATGCTGCATAAAATACTCTAACAACTGAAACTCTTTTTTGGTAAGTAATACCTGTATTTCTCCCGATTCTTCTTGCAACCAAAAAGTATTAGTACCGTAATCTAAACTGAGATTTCCTACTTGTAAGCGTTGGGGTTGTATTTGAGGGGTTCTTCTTTGTAAAGCTCTCAATCTTGCCAATAATTCGGGCATATCGAAGGGTTTAACTAAATAATCATCTGCCCCTGCATCCAAACCAACAATTTTATCATCCATGCTATCTTTCGCGGTAAGCATCAAAATTGGTAAAGATTTTTGCTGTTGCCTAATTTTTTTAATTAGTTCTATTCCCGATAAGCCAGGTAACAACCAGTCAAAAATTCCCAGATGATATTCTTTGAGTTTAAAATAATCCCAAGCATCAAAACCATCTAATGCCCAGTCTACAACATGATTGTTGTTGTTCAAGCTCTGTTTGATAGCAGCCCCTAAATCTGGTTCATCTTCAACTAACAGAATTCTCATATTTTTGGAATTAATCTTGCTTTTGACTAAACTTTTGATTATTGAGATAGTTAAGCGTTATTTTGTCATAACTTTATGAAATTAAGATGAAAAATAAGTTCTACTCTCTTACCAATTTTAGATTATCTATCTTTCAATAGTTCAATCTATGATTTAACTGGTAAACACTGTAGACACTTTTTACCAAAAAAGTAGTTAATATTTATCCGATTTCATTCTGATTTAATTTTTCCGAATTATAAATAGATATATAGCGATGTTCAGGTTAACGAGATACAGTTCATTTCCTTGATTTTTGTTAATTGTTGATAGTTGATTGACAACAAGTAACTGATGATAGGTGTACCTCGCCTATTTGAAGAAAGCTATATCAACCCTTTTAAAATATTTAGGTACATATGAAAACTAAACTAACTCAGTCAATTTGTCTTGTAGGATTAGCATCTTTTTTTACGATTGCTTCTATATCAGTCAGTCAAGCACAAAATAGTCCTCAAAAACAACCTACTACTACCGATAGCCATTCCCATCATCAACAGCATCACAATAATCAAAAGCAAACCAACAATTCAGCTAGTCAACACCAAAATCATCAACAGCATCAATCAACTAATACTCAAAATTCGACAAAAAAATAGATTGCTATGAAAAATAATATTATTTATTTAGCTAAACTATAGAACTACAACTTGAAAATGATTTTCTAGGATTGGAAACCAATCCTAGAAAATCAAATCCAATAATTGTTTACTTTGACATGAATAAATAATCATTAATTGCATTATTAATTAAAAAATAAGGATATGGTTACCAAAATTTTAGTAATTTTAGTAATTGTAGTTTAAAGTATTTTAAATATTTGGCTTTTACTAATACCTTGTAGGTTCGGTAAAACTGAATATTATTGATTCAGAACAAGAGATTTCATCCTGATTTAATTTTCTTGTGCCATTCTAGTTTAGTGTGAGTGCAGATAGTAAACAAGACGGTAGCATGACTGCGAACCCAAACGGTCGTCACGAGAGCTTAAATGAGATTCAACCCACGCGACCTTCTAAAAAAACTCAAGAAGAAATGTCAGATAATAATGAGAATTTGTCCCATTATTCTCTCAACTCCGACGGCGTAACGGAAGACCTTACTTCCCATTCAATTACTGCAACAGAAGAACTGAGAGAAATTGAATCTCAGAAAAAATCACCTTCAGGTTCATTTAGACTGGGAAAAACCCTTTTGGGACTGGGAGTTTTTGCCCTGCTGACGGGGAATATCCTGGTCTTAACCAATCATCTTAAGCCTTCTAGCTCGATGGCGGGTATGGAAGGAATGGATCATGGGGATATGTCTCACGATGAGATGATGGCGGTGGATGGTTCGTTTAACCCCCATCCCGTGCGGGTAGAAACCGTTAAACCCCAGGTGTTAGAAGCGAGCGTGAGCTATACGGGAACGATTAAACCCTATGAAGAAATTATGGTTTATCCCCGTGTGGCAGGACAGCTAACTAATTACTCGGTTTATCCAGGCGATCGCGTTACCGCAGGACAACCCATAGCTACCTTAGATGCTTCAGAGTTGACTACAGGTGTAGCTGAAGCAGCAGCAGAGGTTAGCACGATGGAAACCGACCTGGAAATGAGCAAGATTGAGGTAGACGAACAGCGAAGCGCGATCGCCCAGATTGAAGCCGATCTCGACTATCTCAACCTGAAAAAAGACCGCTTTGCCCGACTGGTTAAGGATGGGGTAATTTCCCAAGATGAGTTTGATGTAGTCGATAGCGAAGTCAGAAGCAAAGAAGCTAACCTCAAGCAAGCACGGGTGAAATTAGCGCGGATGGAGGCACAGGTAACTAATAACCGTGCCAAGATTAATCAAGCCAAAGCTAAAGTCGATACTGCCAAGGTGATGCAGGGTTACACCACCATCACTTCTCCCATTTCGGGCATCGTCCAAGAACGGAACGTCGATCCTGGGGTAGTGGTTCAACCGAGTATGGGCATCGTTCAAATCGGCAATTACAATCGGGTTCGCTTACAGGCTAATGTCGCCCAGAGTGATGCTGTAAATATTAATCCAGGGGCGACAGTAGTTGCTACTGTTCCTGGCAGTAACATTCCACCAATTAAAGGAAAAATTACCAGCATCTTTCCCCAAGCTAACAGTCAAACTCGTACCGTAACGGTAGAGGCAGTTATCGATAATCCTGACGGACAATTGCTTTCTGGTAAGTTCCTCGAAATGAAGATTGTCACTGCCCGTAAGCCCAGTGCCATTACTGTTCCTCAAGCTGCGGTGGTGGAATTTCAAGACCAACCCTCAGTATGGGTAGTAGAAGGAGATACGGTAACAGCCCAACCCGTAACCTTGGAAATGTCAACGGGAGACAGAATAGAAATTACCAGTGGTTTAGAGTCGGAACAAGCGGTAGTAACTTCAGGACAACATCGCTTGGTAGAAAATGCCCCCGTAGCGGTCATCAACCAGTCCGAACAATCTATCGCAATGAATAAAGCTGCTACTCAAGATATTCAAATCCAGTTAATCAGTCCCGACAATCGACAAGTGACAATGGGGGATGCCCAATTAATACTAGAAGTGAAAGACAATCGGGGTCAACCTATAGAGGTAAAAGATTTAGAAGTTAGCGCGTCAATGCCGATGAAAAACATGGCACCGATGACGGCAAAAGTAGAAGTTCAACCCGCAGACAAACCTGGTCGCTTTCAAGTTGATACCTATCTCAGCATGAAAGGGGACTGGACGATTACGGCTCAAGTCAAAGACCCCAAGAATAAAGGTAAGCAAGAGTTTACCCTCAAAGTCCAATAACTAACTTAATTCATTAACTATCAATTCAGCCAACCATGAAAAAATTAATCTTAATTTTGCTTCCCCTAAGTTTACTGGCGATCGCTTGTAGTCCCGCCCAAAGCGATACTCAAACAACATCCCCTACTCCTACTGAAACAGCACAAAACAAACAAGAAAGCACTGCTACTGTAAATTTAGTCAGTCCCGATCCTCAAGCCGAAATTCCGATGGGTGATGCGGAAATGATCTTAGAAGTAGTAGATAGCAATGGCAATCGAGTAAAAGTAGAAAATCTAGATGTCAGCGCAACTATGCCAATGGATGGCATGGAAGACATGATGGGTAAGGTAGAAGTTACCCCCGCAGACGAACCTGGTCGTTTCAAAGCGACTACTTATTTTGGAATGCAGGGTACTTGGAATGTAGTTGCCAGCGTCAAAGACCCTCAATATCAGGCTCAACAAGAGTTTACTGTTGAAGTTAAGTAATAAATTAAACTCTCAGCTTTTAACTGTCAGCCATTATTTATTTGGTTAATAGCAAATCAGTTTCCTTACCATTCCTGTAGAAAAAACATCTGAACGGGAAATTGAAAATCTCCCTGTTAGTAGGTTGGGTTAAATGAGATGGAAACCTAACCTAACTGTAATCAATTGTGCTTTTTCCATGAAAACTTTTTTCACCCGTTGGTCAATTCGCAACCCTGTAATTACTGTTGCCCTCTATATCGGGGTTCTTATCCTCTCGGTTCTTACCTTAATAATCATTCCCGTGCGAATGATGCCTTACGTTCAGAGTCCCTTGGTAGCAGTAATTACCAGAACTCCTGGTTCGTCCCCGATGGAGGTGGAAACCTATATCAGCAAACCCATCGAACAGCGAATGACTGTTCTGGATGGGGTGCGTTTTGTGCGTTCTAGTTCCCAACAGGATTTATCTCTGGTGACGGTGCAATTCGCCTGGGGTGGGGACATCGATAAAGCAGTTCGGGATGTGCAAAGTGTGATGAAATCGGCGGAGGGTGATTTGCCGATGGATGGGATCAATACCCGTTCTTATTGGGTGTTACCCATCGATCCGTTAAACCGTCCCGTTTTAACTCTGGCACTCAAGGCTGAGGGATGGGATCGGGTAAAGCTGCGGGAGTTTGCCGATAATACCCTAGTCGATCGCCTGACTAACGTTCAGGATGTCCAATCGGTTTTTATTACAGGTGGTTATCGCCGACAGCTACAAGTAATCGTCGATCGCCAGAAGCTAGCAGCCTACGGATTATCGATTCTTCAGGTCAGAGATGCGATCGATAATAATAATGTTAGTAAGGGGGCGGGAGTTTTAACTCAAGGAGATGAAGAAATTTTAGTAAGGGCAGACGATCGCGCTCTTAATGCTCAGGTAGTTAGGAATTATCCTATCTTGGAAAGGGAGGGGCAGATTGTTTATGTTCGAGATGTGGCAGAGGTAAAAGATACCTATGAAGAACGTCGCAGTGCTTATCGTTATAACGGCGAATCGGCATTAGCAGTTAACGTCATTCAAAAACCCGACTCTAGTTCACCGCAGGTAATTGCCAGGGTGAGAAAGGAATTAGAAAAAATCGAGTCTCAATATCCAGGTTTAGAGTTTGAAGAGGCTTATGATAACTCCTTCCTAGTCGAGCTAATTAAAGATAGCACCACAGGAGAATTATTAATTAGTGTGGCACTGGCGGGGTTAGTAATTCTGCTGTTTTTAGAGGATTTTCGGGCAACGGCGATCGTGATGATTTCCATCCCTACAACTCTCGCTCTTTCCATGCTGCCGTTTATTCCCTTTTCCATGTCCCTCAACTCCTCAACTTTGGTGGGGATGATGATGGCAATTGGGAAACTGGTGGATGATTCGATTATTGTCATTGACTCAATAGATCGCAAGCTTAAAGAAGGAAAAACACCCCGACAGGCAGCTATTCAGGGGACGGGAGAAGTATTTCTCGCCAGTGCTGCTGCTAGCTGCGTGATGATTGCAGCTTTAATCCCCACCATCCTTTCAGGGGGATTGACGGGGTTGATGTTTGCAGGGCTAATCTTACCAATGGTGTTTGCTTTTATTGCTTCGTTGGTGGTTTCCATTACCCTCATTCCCCTATTGGCAGCCTTTTTCCTCAAACCAATCGGAGAAACAAAAGGCAATCGTAAAACATGGTTGCAATGGTTACTATCTCCCTTCCGTTTGGGTTTTCAGGCATTAGAGAAAGGTTACGGCTGGTTGTTAAATATTTGCCTGAGAAATCGGGAAATTACTCTAGCAATCGCTGCTGCCACTGTTGTGTTAGCCTTTGCTCTCTATCCCTTAGTTCCCCAAGAGATGATGCCTCTGGGAGATTCGGGGCAGTTTGTCGCTACTATCGAATTAGAAGCAGGAGCATCTTTCGAGCGTACAGATCGAGTGGCACAGCAGTTTGAATCGATCTTATTAGAACAGCCAGAAGTAGAAAAAGTTTCTTCTAACGTTGGTTTTGAAATTACCCGCAACAGTACCTATTTTAGTGGTTACAGCATGGGTAGCGTCAACACAGCTTCCTCTGTTGTCACCCTCAAGGATTTAAACGAACGAAACCGCGATATCTGGCAAATTATGGATGGGGTGGAGGAACAAGCCCGTAGCACTATCCCTGGTTTACGGCGCATTGCCATCAAGGAAATGGGGGTAGACGTAATGGCTACCTCGGCAGCACCGATTCAGATTGCCGTCTACGGCGAAGATTTAGATATTCTTTACCCTCTAGCAGATAAGGTACTAGAGATTGCTAAAGATACTCCAGGGTTAGTGATGGCGCATACCAGTTCTGCTTTAACTCAACCCGAATATAAACTAGAGATAGATCGCCGTCGCGCTCAGGAATTGGGCTTAAATATCGAAGAAGTAGCCGAACAAGCCCGTTACGCTCTCAATGGTGGTTTTACTCGTAAATACTATAACCGTCCCAACCTCAGACAAAATTCTATCTTAGTCCGCTACCCAGAAAGCGATCGCGCCTACGGTCAGAATCTGGCAGCTACTTACATCACCACTCCCAACGGACAGCAAGTACCTCTCAGTACCGTTGCTACTTTAAAACGGGAATATGGAGCAACTTTAATCGAACACATTAACGGTAAACGGGTAGTTTACGTCAATGGTTACTATCGTAAATCCAGTCCCGCTTCGATGGATTTATCAATGGCGATCGCCATGCGTGCGGGAGAAGAGTTAGATTTCCCTCCTGGTTACGGTTTGGATTCGATGGGGGATATGACCGATATGATGATTGAATTCGATCGCCTGCTCAAAGGTTTGATAGTTTCTATTATCTTGATTTATCTCATTCTGGTAATTCAATTCGGTTCGTTTATTCAACCCCTGGTAATGATGCTTTCGATTCCCCTACAGTTAATTGGGGTATTTGGTGCATTATTACTAGCTCAACAAACCCTCTCATCCGTATCCATTCTGGGAATTATCATTCTTTCTGGTATTTCCGTATCTGCTGCCATTCTGCTACTGGAATTAATCCTTACCAAGCGGGAAGAAGGAGTACCCAGAGCCGAAGCCATACGCCAAGCTGCACCAGTGCGACTCAAAGCCATCTTTATGACTACCCTAACCACCATGATTGTGATTGTGCGACTGGCTTTTTATCCCGAAACGGGCATGGATGCTTATTCTCCCATTGCCACAGTGGTTTTAGGTGGACTAACAGTTTCTACCCTGCTGACTCTGATTGTGATTCCCATCGTTTATACCTTTGTTGATGATATTACTCAAAGTTTGAGTGAATTAAGGAAGATGAAACGTTCTACTCGTAAACAGCTATCTTAAAGTAGAATCTTAATCTGCTTTTTGACTCCTATTGGACTGGGGAATTCAAGATAAAAATTTCACACACAAATAACTATCAATTGAATCAATAATGTCAAAACTACTATCTAAAATAACTATTACTTCAATTGCGATTGCCAGTGCGCTCGGCGGAGCTTATTATTTAACTTCCAGTCAGGGAGTTAATCAAACTTTGAGCGATAACAATTCAGTAGTTGCTCAAAATATAAATACCGCTACTTTAGTTAGCGTTTGGGATCGAGAAACCGAGCCAGATTTCTCTGGAACTAGAAAAATGACCGTATATCGCAGCCCTTCCTGTGGTTGTTGTGGTATCTGGGTAGAACACGCCGAAAAACATGGTTTCAAAATTGAGGATATTAAAACTGAAGAGATGGAAGCTCTCAAGCAAAAACATAATGTTCCAGCAGAACTAGCCTCCTGTCACACCACTATCATCGATGGCTACGTCATGGAAGGACATATCCCTGCCGATGATATCAAACGTTTCTTAGCCGAAAAACCAGACGATCTGATTGGATTGGCAGTGCCAGGAATGCCCATCGGTACGCCAGGAATGGAAGCAAAAGATATCAAACAACCATTTCAAGTATTGGCATTTAATGACAAGGGAGAAGTCAAGGTATTTAAAGAATACCAATCTTATTGAATTAAAAAGGTTCTCTAACCGAATTAATTATGGTTAAATTCAACCGTCGCCAATTTATTGCTTTGGGTGCTGTTGGTACTGGTGCAGCTTTAGTCGGTAGTTGGTTGCGTCGAGATATTTCAGATCGATCTGTAACTTCTGCACCAGTTAATTCTGCACCCCTATATCAAAGCAGCAATGGATTACTCGAACTAGACCTAGAAGCCAGCGAACGTTTGGTAAATCTGGGCGATCGCCAAGCAAATCTTTTGACTTATAATGGGCAAATTCCCGCACCCCGTTTAGAAGCAAAGCCTGGGGATAAAGTTCGCATCCATTTTACTAATAACCTCGAACAGCCGACGAATATTCACTATCACGGCTTACATATTCCTATTACGGGCAACGCAGATAATGTTTTCCTGAAAATAGAACCAGGAGCAAAACTAACCTACGAATTTCAAATCCCTAATAATCATCCATCGGGTACATTCTGGTATCATCCTCACTTACACGGATTAGTAGCAGAACAACTATTTGGTGGATTGGCTGGTTTATTTATCGTGCGGGGTGAGGGTGATGAAATTCCCGAATTAAAAGCAGCCCAAGAAGAATTTTTAGTATTACAGGACTTTTCTATTGACGATCGCGGAAGACGTTCGGACTCGGCACATATGTCTCTAATGATGGGTAGGGAGGGAGAGATAATTACTGCGAATGGGCAAGTAAATCCAAGTATTAGCCTAACTCAAAACGGATTACTGTGCTTACGCATTCTCAATGCTTCTCCTTCTCGTTTTTACAGGTTAGCCCTAGAAGACCATGCTTTCTACCACATTGCTACCGATGGCAATAATTTGAACGAGCCTGTAGAAGTCGATGAATTACTACTGACACCAGGACAACGAGCCGATATTTTGGTCAGAGGAGAAAAAGAGTCGGGACAGTACCGCTTACTCAATTTACCCTATGACCGAGGCAGTATGGGCATGATGGGTGGTGGCATGATGGGCGGTAGGGGAATGATGGGCAGCAACCCAGATGAGGCGATCGCTTTAGCCACAGTCAATTATACTTCTGCTGTTGAGTCTGTAGCCTTGCCCACAAAACTAAATTCGATTGACCTATTACCCGAACCCCAAACAGTAAGACGCTTTGAGATTAATCACGGTATGACTCCTGGGGTGGGTATGGCTTTTTTAATTAATGGTGAATACTATCAGGGCGATCGCGCCGATACTCAAGTTAAACTCAACACCGTAGAAGATTGGGAACTAATCAATACAGGAGTAATGGATCATCCTTTTCACATTCACGGAAATGCTTTTCAGGTTATCAGTCGCAACGGGGCTGCGGAATCGTTACTTGCCTGGCGAGATACAGTGTTAGTTAAGAGGGGAGAAACCGTGCGCATTCGTATTCCTTTTAACGATTTTACAGGTAAAACTGTCTATCATTGTCATGTTCTCGACCATGAAGATTTGGGTATGATGGGCAATTTGATAATTGAAGCTTGATAGTGCTATCTGGGAAAAATTTAATAATACCTGGAATCAAAGACGCTAGTACATAATACCTATCCAGATTAATCCCAGATAATTACCATTATCACTGTTACACTAAAATTACACTAAATTAGAAACAAGCGATCCGTTCGAGAAAACCTCTACAATAAAGAAATAATTCTGTAATGTAGAAATGGCGATTAATATTAAAAACGTTGAAGCAGATAGACTGGCTAGGGAATTAAGCGAAATAACTGGAGAAACAATCACAGAAGCTGTAATTAAATCTTTGGCTGAAAGACTAGAAAGGGAAAAAAATAAACAAATTACTCCTTTGCCTTTACAACAAGAACTACTAAATATTGCTCAACGGTATCAAACCCTGCCGACTTTAGATAACCGAACAGAGGAAGAAATTTTGGGTTACAACGATGGTTATTGATACGAGTGCGATTATAGCGATTCTTAATCTTGAACCTGAAGCAACTATCTTAGCTGATGCAATCGCTTCGGACTCAGTTCGTCTTATGTCTATGGGAACTGCCTTAGAACTATCAATAATAGTCAAGGCGAGAAAATAAGAAGCTGGAATTAGAGAATTAGATTTCTTTTTATATAAAGCAGCCATTAATTTAGTCAATTTTGATGAAAATCAACTAAAAATAGCTCGTTATGCTTTTGAGAATTATGGTAAAGGCAGAAATCCCGCCAGTTTAAATTTTGGTGATTGTTTTGCTTATGCTCTTAGTAAAACTTCTGGACAACCGCTCTTAAGAACTTAGACAAGATAGGATAAAGTTAGACAAACTTAGACACTATCTTGATGTCTTATTTCTGCTTCAATCAGAGTCACTGAAACCTAAGTTTCTGTAACCTACTCTGTCCACAGACTGTAACGGTAGAGCTTACCGCCAAGTTCGCTAGGTTATAACTAGCGTTTAAATCTCTGTCACAACTAAATCCACAAGGACAGTTAAAGACTCTCTCAGATAACTTGAGAGTCTTTTTAATAGCTCCGCAACTAGAGCAAGTTTTACTACTGGGATAAAAAGTTCCAATAGTAGTATGAACTGTGCGATACCAATTCGATTTGTAAGCGACCTGTCGCTTGAATTCATAGAATCCACCGTTAGCTATTGCTCTAGCTAGGTTGTGGTTCTTCAGCATATTAGACACTTTTAGGTCTTCTGTAACTACTTCACCGTGGTTCTTAGTTAAGTAGCTAGTTAACTTATGTAAGATGTCTTGACGAATGCTAGCAACACGATAATGTTGTTTAGCTATTCTGAGTTTAGTTTTCTCACGATTCTTACTTCCTTTGACTTGTCTTGAAAGCTTTCTCTGTAAGCGTTTAAGTTTCTTATCTGCCTGTTTATAATGTTTTGGGGAGTCTACTTGAAATCCTGTTGATAAAGTTGCCAGTGCTTTAATACCGAGGTCTACACCTACTACTTGCTGCGGTTTGTTAGAGATAGGTAATTTTTCAGCCTCTATCTTAAAAGCAATAAACCAACGACCTGCTCTACAACTAATTACACAGTTCTTAGCTCGCATAACAGGCATCTTTTCATAGGTTTTGACCCAACCAAAGATAGGTAATTTAATCCGATTCTTACTAATCTGGATATTACCTTCTAAGTAAAAAGAGTCTTTAATTCCTTTCTTTTTAAAGCGTGGGAATTTAGCTATCTTTTTCTTCCATCTATCTCTAGCGACAACTAAATCTCTTAAAGCTTGTTGAGGAGAGCATTTAGAGACCTCATAGTACCAATCATTAACACTTTTAACTTCGGCTACTAATTTCTTATGTAGGTCAATAGCTGAAGACCATTTAGACTTATTTTCAATCTCGTCTTTTATAATAGAAAGTCCCCAATTCCAGCTATGACGGCGCACACCAGCGTGTTTCTTGGCTAAAGTCTTCTGCTTATTATTAAAGTCTAATTCTGTCTTCCAAGTAATCACTTTAACTCGTCCGCTACTTGCTTTAATTGATTAACTATCTGTTTATTCTTATGGCTTCTCGACCCGTAAAGCCTTGCTGAGAACACAGTTATTATTTCAATTACATCTGCTGCTAAATCTTCTTCATAGGTAGAGTCCTCGGAGCGATTGATAATTATCACTTCTGTTCCGAATATCTCGCATAGAGTAAAAATAAGCTCACTGCCAAATCGTAATAATCGGTCTTTATGTGTAATAACTAATCGTTCTATTTGGTACGAGCAAAGAAGTTTAATTAATTTTATTAGTCCTTTCTTTCTGTAGTTTAGACCTGAACCTAAGTCTTGGATGACTTCATAAGACCAACCATGCTTTGCGCAATAAGCTTCTAGTACTAACACTTGTCGTTTTAAGTCTTCCTTTTGGTCTGAGCTAGAGACTCTAGCGTAAGCGACTGTTAAAGAAGCATCATGTTTATTACCGAGCAATGAAGATACTTCAAAGCGTCTATGACCACCTTCGGTTCTAATTGCTTTGATTTTTCCTTCATTTTCCCAACGTCTTATTGTCTTGGTAGAGACACCAAGTAATTGAGCAGCTTCAGTAACAGTTAATAAGTTGGACATAGACCAAGTATAACATAAATTTATGTCTATGATTGTCTAACTATGTCCAATTATTTAAGTTCTGCTGGTTGCCCTTATTGTTCAAAGGTAATGATTTTAACCAAACTGATGTTTCAGTAGCAGTTGAATTTTAGTTAAAAAAAGTCTAAGTAATCGCCCTTCCTCTAACATTTAAAAACATCAAATCTTAAAGGCAGATGAGCGATCTCGAAGCTAATTGCGATTCAACTCTCTTGTCAAATGATATTAAAATAATGTCAGTTGACAGTAACGGAATTTTTAGTTAGTGTTCGTCTGGGGTATCTGTTCTCAAAAGTATCGAGCATCAGCGTTTTCTGGTATAGGTGGGTTATATATCCCTGGTAGGTGGCATCCTCAAGGACATAAGATTGTTTACACTGCTGAAAGTTTGGCACTAGCATCTTTAGAAATCTTCGTTCATCTCGAAAGCAATCGCGTTTCTTTAGTTGCCATCAAAGCTGGGATGAGCGATGAGGTAGAAATTGAAGAGATTGAACCATCACAACTGCCAGATAATTGGCAAGACACATCATCCTATCCTCTCTTGCAAGAGATGGGACGAGATTGGCTAACATCTCTCAGAATACCAATTCTGAAAGTTCCTTGCTCCATAGTGCCAGTAGAGTATAATTATTTGCTCAATCCCCAACCTTCTAAGTTGAAAGTAGTATTAGAATCATCGATGAAGTTTAAATTCGACCGCCGAATGTGGAAGAGTGATTTGTAATGGCTAGAAAAATTAACAAAAAATGTCTTCACTGTGCTGGGTTGGATATTGAATCAGCCAGCGAAATTCATGGCGAATTGGGTGATGGCTGTTGGAATCCCAAAATTTGTCGCCGTCGTCGCTCTCATTACCGTAATCGAGTCGAAAATAACGCTAAACGCAGACAGGCTAGGAAGTTAGGTGGCACTTCTAGAAAAATCTCTGTTACGGTAGAGCAGCCGATTGTAGCAATGGTGACTTTTTACAAGCAAGAACGTAAGGATGCACTCTTACACGCAGTTTCGGCAGCAGTTTGGCAGGGGGATACGCAACTTGCTGTTATCGAACCAGTGCACTGTCTGGGCTGGACTCCTCGGCAGGTGAGGACTTATTTGGAGCGAGTTTTGGTTAAATTAAATGAGGAGTATAGAATTGATAATTTTGCTCAAATGTTAACTAAACATCCTACAGAATGTCCTATTGAAGCTTGTCCGCTAGCTAGCTCAAATTAAAAGTTAAGTATAGAGATTAAATAACTTGAGTGATTTTTGGCAGAGTCTTCAAACGGCAAAGGAAATACCAGAAAAAGCAAATGTCTCGGTTCTGATCGAACAAGCTGAAGATATGCTGTCTCAATTTAATCTTGAAAAGCAATTGAGGTTAGCAGGAGAAATTTTAGCAGCGATCGCTGAAATTTACCAATTTAAAAGCGAAGCTTTACTCAATGATTGGCAGCAGAAATACGATCCTAGTGAACCAGAATTTAATGAAGAGTTGCTAGCTGGGTTAGTTCGGCAATCGATGAGTTTAGATATCTCTGATTTACTCGAGCCACCACAACCAAGGCAGAGAGTAAAGTCATTGCTGCCAGAAATGGAGTCAGTGGCAGGAGAAGTAGATAAACAAAAATTACTGCAAGTTCTCGATTCCGAGCAGATGAGGCAACAAGTTTTTCAAACTAGCTATGACGAGAATGTTACTGCTTGGTGTGAAAAGATATTTGCTTGGTTTGACGAATATATCGGAGAAGAGTGTTCTCTGGTTCGGCTTGTAGAAGAAACGAAATTATCATTGGGTCAAGTTTGGTTATCTTTGTTGCTGGGAGGATTTAAACTTAAGCGTAGCAATGGAGATTTTTACGATCTTGATCGCATTTTAATTATTATCGAGCAGCAATAACCCTTTTTTGCCACTTTCCGAGTACTAACATGAGGAAATAAATGACAGCAAATCAAGAAAAATTCGTTTTTAACTCCTCTAAACGATTAATCCGCTCTAGACAATCAGAGATTTAGAGAAAATTTTATAAATAAATCGAACCAATACGCTTTAATGTTGTATCATAACTTGTAAATTATGATGGAAGTTCCCGAACCAAAATTAATTTTTATTAGCGATAAACCTGCCAACGAAATAATTACCGATTTTCGTGTGACTCGAGTAGATGAATATTTTCGCAGCATGGAATTATCTACTAATTCGATTCGTGCCTACAAACGGGCATTAACTCGCTTCCTGGCGTGGACGGATCGAACCTGGCATCTTCTCAAACATCAAGATTTAGACCGCTACAAACAACATCTCAAGGAATTAGAACTGAGTAATGCTACTATCTGTCAGGAACTCGCTGCTCTCAAGAGTTTTTTTAATTGGCTGACTATCAAAGATTACATCAGCAAAGATCCCACTCTGACTCTAACCAAACCCAAACTCAAGCCACCAACACCTCAAGAATTAAGTGATGAAGAAGTACAATCTTTATTTAATGCCTTAAAAAAACGGGGTTGGCATCGCCTTCGAGATACCGCCCTGTTGCGAGTTTTAGAACACGGTTTGAGAGCCAGTGAGGTTACGGCGTTAAACATTAAAGACTATGATGGCAAACGCTTACAGATCTTGGAAGCTAAACGCGATAGCGTAGGTATGGTACCCCTTTTATCTGAGGCTAGAAAAGCAATTGATGCCTATCTAAAGTGGCGGGAAGTTGAAAGCATGGGTACTGAAGCAAATTCTGCTTTATTCTTATCCCATTCTAATAAAAGTAAGGGCAAGAGATTAACTTACGATGGTTTGTATGGCATCGTTAAGGATTTAGTGGAAATAGCAGGGTTAGAAAAATGTTACCCTCATCGTCTGCGTCATACTCTGGCTACTAATTTGGCATTGTCTGGAATGGATTCGATGCTTGCTCGCAGGATTACTCGCCATCGGAGTGAAACCAGCTATCAAAGATATAGCGAAAGAGGATTAGATCTTAAAGCTCAAGAACAATTTTGGCAATTGTTTGATTCGACTGCGGATGAAGTTTAAACTCTACAACCTAACTAATGCTACTTCGTTTAAAGTTTAATAAAATATTAAGGAGTGCGTTTTTTTTTTGGATAGCGTACTAGTTGAAAGTTTAAAATAGAATTGAATTAATGATAAACACAGTCTCCCCATCCATGCAACCGCCACAAGCACCTTCTCCCCCAGTGGTGGCTCAACAAGCCTTGAGCGAACTAGTCAATTATTATCGGGAGTTAGCACGATATCACCGTTCTTCAGTTGATTATCATCAACAATTACTAGAACAACACGTTTTAGAGGCTGAAGCTGCCGAAAAACAGTTAGCAAGTATCGAAGCAATCTTACACCCCTTACAAACAAAATCTTCTTCTCCTCAAACACCTAAATTGGTTCCTCAAGAAATTAGCGATCGCGCTAATGGTCAACAGGTTAATGGCACTGGGAAAATCCGCTTATCGGAAGAAAAAGCTCAGGAAAAGATCGCAGAAAAAGATTCAGCTACTCTAGCTTCAGAAGAATCAAAGCCAGAAAAGAAAGCCACTGAGGTTGAAAAATCTAACTCAAAAACCTCTCAACTAAGCGATCGCCAATCTCTAAAAAACAATAGTAAGACCAAAAGTAGCAGTACTAAAACTGCCAAAACCAAGAAACCCACTACCCAAAAAAATCCGGCTAAAACTAAAAGCTCGACTTCAACCAATTCGTTGAAATTGCCCTATTCTGAAAAGTTAGCTTTTTACGAAACTACCGTTAATGCCGTAGCGGTTTGTTTGCAAGAGTTTTATCCTCAAGTAGTTAGTGCTGAAGATGTGATTAAATACTATTATCCAGAAGGTTTAGCAGGAGAGGATAGAAAAAAAGCTTACGCTGCTTTTAGTAACGGCTTGAGCAAAGGGGCTGGCAAACAAGGTTGGGTTAGAACTAGTGTTGGTAAATATCGTTGGAAAAATGAGGGGGAAACGAAGACATAGAGAGAACCTATCCCACTAATAATATTCTGTTAATCCAGATGTGAATGGTAGCTATAGATAAAAAGGCATCGAAATTAGCTTTGATACGCTCCCATCGAACAACAAGACGACGATACTTGCGTTGATACCAAGCAAAACAACGCTCTTGTTGAATGAAATCGCGGTGTATCATTTTTAATTGGTCTTCCACGATGTTTTTTGGATTTATAGACTCGTTTGGGAAATTGGGGTCTAATACCTCTTTTTCTTAATTGCGATCGCTTTTCGCAGCTATCATAACCTTTATCAGCAGCTAACACAGAAAATCTTTGTCTGGGACGACCTGGTTTCCCTGTTTGAATTTTGATGCTATCTAATAAAGGCAATACCTGCTCCCTTTCGCTACCATTAGCTGTTGTGGTTCGACTTGCTAATGGCATCCCATTTCCTTCTGTGATGGTATGAATTAAAATTCCTTTTCCCTTGTAGCCATAAGCGACTTCTTCACCGCCACCTTTTCCAGGGGGAAAAAGAGCCATCAATAGCCCCGTAATTCCAATTAATCATGCCTTGATTTTGCGCTATGCCCAAAATTCGACTTTGAAGTTGCTCCATTGTTCCATCTTCTTGCCACCTTTTCAACCAACGATGTGCTGAACTTTTTGATGCCCACTGTTTTCCTGTCGGTAAATCACACCATCGACATCCAGTAATTAAAATATATAGCAAGCTGTTTAACACATAACGAAACGGAACAGGAGGCATTCCTCTCGATCTCCTTTGAGACGTTCGCAAAATATCTTCAAACAATTTCCACTCCAAATCATTTAGCCCTTCAAAACGTCCTGCCACTTTAGTCTCCATATCATCAAGAGTAAAGTATCATATTTGAGCAATAGTGGGATAGGTTCACAGCAATTAGTGAGAAGCTCAAAGCACATTAATCGAAGGTTGCAAGAAGATTGTAGCCTCTCGACAAGCGACGTTTCTCGGCTCTATTGTAGAGCTTGACACCTGTTTCGTAATCCGAACAAACTGTAGAACTCGAGCGACCAAAATCTCTTTTTGCAGCCGAACCCCAGGTTCTTTTGAGCAGCCAGTTGCCCCATAAGTCCTGGCACAGTTCGATAACGTAATAGCGCGTCTCTTTTTGCCAAGAAGAACATAGATACTTTTCTAATTGATAACTCAACACGGCACTGTTTTTAGAATCTCGCTCTTTGAATATTAATACGATCTCTTTTTTAGCTTCTAAAAATTGTTAACATTTTTAAGATATTAGAAAGCTAACGCTGGGGGTTAGGAATAATTTACATACTTTCCAGTAAATGAATGCCAATACCTCAGTACCAAAAATTGCGACTGTCGAACAAGCAGTAGATTTGCTCTATCAATGTCTCGATCTTTCTACTCTCGGTAATGCCGTTGAATATCTCGAACAAAGAGAATTAAGATACCAATTACTATTTCTCTACAGTCACTTTTTTCCCCAACAATACTCACAAAGTAAGGCTGCGGTTTATCCTGGGTTAGACGAAGATGACGGTTTAATTCAATACACGGAACGAGAAATTGAATTTCTTCAGCTTGTTCATCGGGATTTATTTCCTCTAAATTATTTGGATTACCTTCTTGAAGAGCAAATTGATTTTATCGAACCGAGATTGATTCTAGTAACGTCTTTGGGTCTGGGGCAGCTAGAGGATTATGAAATGTCCTATTGCGACCTGGCATTAGGAGATAAAATTTTGTTGCCCATGACTTCAGTTGGTAGAGAAAACTTAGAACATTGGCAGAATCATCTGGGTGAGGATTGCTATGGGGAATGGTTTGAAGCAGAGTTATCTTCTCCTCCCACTATGGCTAAAATTGCCCATCCTCACAGTATCGATTTTAAAAAGCTCAGACGTATGTGTTTTCAAGCCAAGAAACCCATTTGCTATCTGCCTTTAACTTTGAGATTGCTAGATTTAAATACCAATAATATTTGGCTTGACGAAGAGGGTGGATGGTTGCAGGGCATGAAGGGAACGACGTTAGATTGGTCAAAAGAGAATGTTATTTACCTCCATAGAGAATACCTTAAAGCCCAAAGAATCTTAGATGCTGCGGGTTCTTTCATTGGCTGGTTAGAAGCCGATTTAAATAATAATTTTCAATCTGTTTTGAGGCTTTGGAATCAATGTTCGACTCCCCATTAATTTCTGGCGATGTACTCAGAGAAGTGATTGCCAAAGCACCGAGAAATCTCGATAATTTAGATGCCGAACTGCTATTTATCGAGCGCAATTATATTTTCCATTATTTAGAGGGTAATAGGCACGTTTACAAAAGTCTGACTCCAGAGGTTTTGCGAAATGCTTTTGCTAACGAGCCTACCGATACAGATTGGCTGTCTAAAAGTGTGATTCGTCATGGCAGTGGTGTTTCGGGTAATTGGATAGTCTGTTTCTTTCCCCAACAGCGTTACAGCCTACAAGTCGGGCAAGAACAATTTTATTTACCTCTGCCGAGTTTCGTCTTTATGGGAATCGGTAGTAGCTACTTTCTTTGGGCAGTAAAAAAGAATCAGTTCGAGCCAAATTTAATTGTTTATCATGCTCCTTTACCCAATATTATGGCTGATGGCAGAATCTGTTGGGGCAATGTTTATCCTACCTCTGTTGGGCTGTCAAATGTAGAAGCTGTTTGGTCTAAATTTATCGGTAGTGTATTTAATCGGGATTATACTCAGGGGAAATCGAGGAAATACAAAAATAATATTATCGAGCAGTTAAAGATTTTAAACCGAAAAGAAAAAATTTCTTCTCGCTGTAGGTATCCAGTTTCTGACCTCGTTCCCGTTCGGAATAAATTGACAGTAGCGCAAGCTGTGAAAGCGATTATTAAAAATGTCGACTGTGGTTAATAAAAAAAAATACGGGGTGTTAACGTTTATTCATCCCCGTAAGCTTTATACTCAGCACAGATTTCAAGGTATCTAGATATCTACACTTCATCTGTCTTTGCGCAAAGATCGGCACCTACCGCGTAGCGGAAGCGTTGGGTAGTTTACTTAGTATTATTCATTACCAAAGCGTTCGATCATTGACTTAGCTCGACGATAGTTAGCTATTTTTTGTCTTTGTCGATCTCTTTGGCGAGCTTCAGCTAACACTTTAGATTGTATGGATTTGTGATTTTCAAAATATACAAACAAGGCTTCTAAAAAAACTTCCCGACTAATTTCTTCTTCCTGACACTTTTGACTTAATTTTTGGCTGAGTTTTTGTTCTAACCTAATCGTGCTTTGCTTGGTTTTAATATCCATGCTCGGTGAAGACAGTTCATCTAGAGCAGGTATAGCATTGAGAGCATCTGTAGTTGAAGATATCTCTACATCTTGATTGCTAGAATTTGAGATATCTTTAAGATTATGGCGATCGTAAGCTAAGGATTCTGCTTCCTTAGCTACCCTCTCTTCTTGAATTACTGAAACTTCAGGCTTTTGAGATGATTCTTCGTTCTTATTGACCGATGGAATTGTCGATAAGTCTCGACTTTGTACAGTCGGTTTAGCTCTATTACGCAGTCTTTCTAAAGCATCTTGATTCATCTTTCCGCCTCCGTGGAGACCCTCGCCATAGCTGTACTCAGCTTGGCGCAGGGACGTGCCTTATAAACGCCTGGGGAGACCCCAGGCGACAGGCACTCAGGAAACGGAGGGCAGGGTTTAGTTGGCATATTTTGTCCTCCAAGTGTTGTACGTTAAGAATTTAATATCTTGAGGTTTAGCATTTTGGCAAAGTCGCTTACCTGTCTCGACAGAGTGAAGTGAGACTCTACCTTTGCTTGAACCTCCCACAAAACAAAGATTGTATTTTGGGTGCTTGACTAAAGAACCTCTTTTAAACCCAGCAGACATTGTTCCACCATAAGGAGAACGAATTGCTCCAGGTGCGTGTTCTAACCTGTGAAGTTGCCTTCGGTGAAACCTTAAGGGAACAACAATCAGTAAGTTAGTATTCTTTGGTAAAGAATTACCACCGACTACTGAATAAGCTAAGGCAAAACTATCTACGCAATGGGCTTCAAAGGTTTCGGCTAGTTTGTTTTTGGTTTTCTTCAACCCAAGCTCGTCTCGGATTTGCTTAGTTTCCATACCTTGCAAGGTGTGGACTTCAGCTAACTTTGCTAGTTCCGAGTAAAACCAATCTTTGCCTACTTGCAGTGGAGAGAAGCTTTTACCCCACTTACCACCCCAAGTCTTAGCTTTAATGTCTTCTATTACAAAAGTAGTTATCGGGAACATCTTAGAAAGCCAAGAACACAAGCGAAGTTTCCACTGCCAGCGCGACTTTGTTGAGGGTGGTAGGCAAAACTTGTTAATCAAACGATTAGCTCTCGGTTGCCTACAAGGGGTTTTCCTAAACCTTCTCGCCCTCCGCATTTCTCGTCTAGTCTTAAGGTGTTCGTTAACCCAGTCAACAGTAGTAGCTTGAATGTTTAAGTACTGATGAGCTTTGGATTTAACCGTATAGCCTTCACGCTTGCTGCCGGGGTCTACACCGCAAGCTATTGGTTGGTAGTTTCTGTTGCTAGGCTCGATATTTAGCCGTACACAGAAAACACCTCTTTTCCAAAACCCTGTAGCTTTACCAGACTTAATCCACCTTTTGGCTCTCGTCGAGGTTGTAGGCATTAACGGGATTTGGTTTTTGTCTACTACAGGTACGTACATGGCGATAAGCCCTAATTGTATATACATCTCTTCGCCTCTGGCTTACACAGGAATTACAGACTAGAGAAGCATCCGTAATGTGTTTTGAACTGCCATGTTCAGTTAGCTCAGGTTACGTTTTCCGCACAGGCTAGACAACTGCTTCGTCTCGCTGGAACTAATTGGCATTTAGTTCTTTGCAAGCCCACGCTAAATTGCTCTTAGCAATTAGCGGTGGGTAGTTGACTACTTCTGTTTTTTTAAAATCTTATACTGCTACCACTATTGATTGATTTAGCTGTTTGCAGTCTTCTAATAATTCAATGATTTTTTCAAAGGGGTACTCTAAATCTTTTGCGCCCAATTCGCTCAAAAGTTGACCCTGACGAGTTGCCTGTTTGAATTTTTCTGATTCTCTTATCGTGGGAAGCACGGGGGCATCGTCAGCAAATTCTCTCATCGCAGCAATATTATCTCTACTTTCTAAGGTTTGAGTTCTTCCTACCCAGCGATCGCGAAAGGGAATAATTCCCAATATTTGTCCTCTAAATGCCATTACTTGAGCTTGTTCGGCGAGAAACTTTTGTGTATCGAGCAAGGAGTTTACTCCTTTAGTTGCCGACTCAGCAGGAATTAACACCCAGTCTGCTGCACCAACTGCGGTCAAACAAATTTGCGATCGCGTCGGTTGTACGTCGATGATTACATAGTCAAATAGCTCTTTAACTGCTTGAAGTCGGATCTGTAAGATTAGTGCGCCAGTACCACTACCACTTAAATACTCAGTTACCTTTGCCAGTCCGCTATCGGCAGGAACTAAAAATAAATTTTCATCATTAGTAGGATAAATTCCATCTTCAGTTGATACCGTACCCTTTAATACTTCAAGCAAAGTAGGTCGATCTGGTGCTACTTCATGATTTAAGAAAAAAGTTAAATTGGCTTGAGGATCGCAGTCGATCGCTAAAACTTTTTTTCCAGCCTGGGCTAACATTTTGGCAAGGAAATAACAAGTTGTAGTCTTCCCTTGTCCCCCTGCTAAACTAACTGCTGCTATTGTTTGCATTTGCGTACTTGAAGTATATTTTCCATAGGGAAGCTCGCCTCTCTAAAAGAACGCCGTATAAACTGATGAGGAAACCCAATCAGACAGGCACTCCGCAAGAGCAAGTCCCGCTTCAGCCTTCTTTATAGCCTCATGATTTCTAGATGTCTATTGGTTTTGTTTTCTCGATAACTAAATATACAGAAATTAATATATGTAGATATCTATATACAAAGATGTCGGTGTTTCAAAGTTTCTAGATACATTGAATACTGGGTATCTAGATATAAAGATATCTAGACTTATTGATTTTTAGAAACAAAAGTATCTTGATATCGAGAAACCTTGCTTTGTAATAGCTACTGACATTAGTGAATCTAAATGTTTTGACAAGTAGATATCTTGACATCCTGATATCTATACTTCATTAATCAAAAGTATCAATAATTCTATACTTTCGAGGCTCTATTTTTTTTCCAAAAATAAATAATTGATATCTAGATATAAAAAATAAGCTTTCTATTTATGTTTTAGGATTTAATACTTATCCCTATCGGGATTTGTGAATGAAGCAGTCTTTTTCTCAAAGGCTTTATTTGCTTCTAAACTATTCGTCACATTCATTCATATGCACCTCGCTCGTTCGATTCTCAATGCCAGGCACATCATACTTCCCGTTTACCAACAGATAGAATTTTACCTAGTCGGCTGTGGGGGAACTGGTAGTTGGCTTGCACCCAGCCTTTGTCGCCTAGCCAGATATCTAACTCAACGAGGTAAAAACACCACCTTAATATTTATCGATCCCGATACTGTAGAAGAGAAAAACGTCCTGCGCCAAAACTTCTGCGATGCTGAAATTGGGTTGAGTAAAGCTCAAACTCTGGCATTAAGATATAGCTTGAGTTGGGGGGTCGACATTGAAGGCTTGCCCGATTCATTTAATCCCGAAATAGTTGCTAGAGACTACTATCAAAGAGAACACAAACTCAAAATTATAATCGGTTGCGTAGATAATGCTAATGCTCGTCAATCAATTGCTCGTGCTTTATCTCAGTATCAATCTTGGCATACCAGAAATGTCGCTAGCGAACTTTGGTGGCTTGATTGTGGCAACCATTCCCATAGCGGACAAGTATTAATTGGCTCTCATCTATCGCCAGAACTCGATACCTACCAATTTCATCAGTTGGGATGTATTAAATTACCCGCACCCTGCTTGCAACACCCCGAACTATTAGAACCCAAACCAGAAGAATTATCTCAGACTAATATTTCTTGTGCCGAACTCGAGCTACTCAATACTCAAAGTCTAACGATCAATCAACGAATGGCAGCAGAAGCAGCTAGTTATCTAATTCAGTTGATAACTGGTAAATTAAATCGCCTGGCAACTTATCTAGATTTAAATAGTGGTTTCACTACTTCTACTTTCATTACCGAAGAAGCAATAGCCAAAATAATTAATCATGCTAAAGCTCTTGCCAAAAATTAGGCTCGTCCAAATCCTCTTTCGTTACTCCATAAGTGCTATTTTTCTCTTCATTTGAATAGTCTACTTCGATGTCATATTCGTCTATCAATCCCGTATCTGTATAAAATTCCATCAAACTATGATGAACTTTAATTTTCTCCCTCGATTGTTTTTTAAGGAGCTGTTTATCATTCAATGAATTGCCACAATTGGTGTTAGTTACTTTCTCTTTCATAAGCTCTATTTTAGTTTTTCTATTTACTTTTATTTGGCAGATTATACGGGATTTAGGGTTAGCTGTATTTAATCCATTTAGATAATTTTATTAGTTACTTTGACTCATTCAAAAAGACTAACTCAGAAGTCATCCTATCGGATTTTTTTTTAGGAGAAAAAAAATTATGATTGGCGCAGGAGTTGTAAAAGGATGAGCCATAATCAAAATAACCAAAATAGCTCGGTGACAGAAACAGGACTAAAAATACCAGTAATCGATCTGAGTTTAGCCGAGTCGGGTAGATATTTATCCGAGCCAGAAAATATTACTGATTCTCTATTGGAATTACTCGGTGAATCAAATGATTTATCTTCTTTAGTCATTGTCAAACTCGAGCGAGACCGGGGCAAACAATTACAATTTGAAGACCCGAAATTAGCCGAACAAATCTACTTAAATCAGTTAGATAAAGTTGATTTTGGTGACAATATTAAACGCGGTATTATTTTTAGTTCTGGTAAAAGCGTCTACTTCGGCAATAAAGAATTAATTGACAACATTCGCGAGCAATTTTTCAAAACTCAACCAGACCACTGCTGTCGCTATGGTTCATTATTGGTCAGTTCTTGCTTACAAGGAGCGGTTTTATTTGATAGTAGCAAGGATAATTCTCCTATTAAACTTAAAATAGTTGATTCTCAAAGCAACAACCCAAAAGAAAGAGAAGCAGCAGCAGATTTCTTTACGGGCGACTGTCACGGTAAGATATCCCCCCACTTGGCTGAAGAGGTTGGTGCTAAAAGCAAACGACCGTTTCAGTTTAGAATGGCGTGGATGACTGGATGGAATCAAAATGAAACCAAAAACTCTACCCCTAAAACCAGTTTTTTGGCTAAAGGAACATTTCTGCCCAATCGCACTCTAACAGAAGCTCGCGGGTATGATATCATTTTAGACCGCAGTTCGATTAAAGGCATTGCTAAAGATAAACTGAGCGAACTCATTCCCTGCGGAGATTATCAACTTCCCAAAATGGCACTGGGTAATCGAGCTAATGCCGAACTACAGAAATACGATAATTCCTGGCAATTTAGCATTTGGTTTTCAAAAAGTGCGATCGCTTCTGACCTCGTACCCGCTACCAAAGCCGAGGCTCAAAGATTGGCGCAAATTCAATCTAACCCCCTCAAACTCAATCGCTACATAGTCGAACAACATGATAAAAAAGCTAGTTTTATTCAAACCGATGATGATGCGGTGAGTGTGGAGGGGAGTGAAGACGAGCGAGAAGCCAAAGAATCGAGATTGGTTTCCCTATTGCGCCAAGATAATAAAGGATTACTAACGGGTTATCCCAAGCTAGTTGAGTTTCAACGCTCTCAATTGAGGAAGATTTGGCTCAATCTGGCAATTAAAGGGGCATTACACCACGACAGTGCCATGGCTCAACCATGCGATAACCTCAAACCAGGAACGATTGTCGCTCCCCACTTAGAAAACGGTACGGAAGTAATCGTTACCCGCTATCCCATAGTCAGTAAAGATAACATCCGTCGCTACACAGTAGACAATCATCAACCTGCTGCCCAGTCGTTATTAAACTATCGCAGTTGCGTATTTATTCGCTCGGATCAGGCAATGCAGCACCATCAATGCGACTTTGATGGCGACCAATTGATCGTAACTCCAACTTCTCGTTTTCCCCAAATTTCCCAGGAAATTCGTCGAGCTAACGAACCTTCCGAGTATCCATCAGTAGTTAAACGAGAGAAAACCAATTACGGCAAGCCCAAATATACTAATCTCAAACAAATAGCGGCAGCTATCAAACAAAACAGTATTGGTTATGTGGCTACTCTAATAGGCAGAGTACAATCTTCATCTAACCCCTATCAAAAGCAGTCGCGACGGGAAAAATTTGAATCTGCCAAAGTCAAACTGTTAGGTAAACTATTCGACGCGCTGCAAATAGAAGTGGATTCTCCTAAAAGTGCAGCTCGCTATCAAGATCGTCATGGGGATATCATTGCCCGTACTAAAAACTGGGTCGAAAATTTCCCCAGTCCCTTATTCGATTATAAGAAAGACGAACGAGTCTACAAAACAAGCTGCTTGCCCACTTCAACCGACAACAATATCGATTGTATTGCCGAGCGTGCTGTCAATCCCCAGTGGAGTCGAACCAGGATTAAGAGTTTGGAACTAGACCGCTTTAGCTTTCTCTTTGATGAGCCAAATGATAAACAAGATTTGAAGTATTGGGAGCAGGTATGTCTGCCTAAAGCGGAAGAAATCAAACAGCGATATCGCGATCGCTCCAGGGAAATACATCAGGCAAATAAGGACGATCCAGAACGGAAAAAACAGGAATTCGCTCAACTGTATGAAGACTTGAGAGCTATAGTTGATGAAGAGTTTCCCAATGCCGAGGAGCGGATGTTGGCTGCTAGTGCCATGTGGAAGCTGGAGACAAACAATAAAAGTTTAAAGAATCATATCGCTGAATGTAAGAAACTTGCCTGTCGTTTGAATTCTACGATTGAGTTAGTTAAAGAACATCGATTTAATAGCTCGTTAGAACCTCAAAACACTTGGGTTGTCAGCGTTCCTTTTGTCCGTCGGGATAATTCCCATAATAATAGCGATGTAGTCAACAATAGCAAAAATAACTCCTACAGACCACTCGCAGCAGAGTTTAAGGCATATCTCGACAAACAAGGAGCAAGCTATGAGGCAACCGTCAACTCGGATTTACCCTTGATTGATTTTGCCCTCATCGATCCCCAACCCGAACTAATTAAAAATCTACAGGCTAAGTTGGGTAATAATGATAACGATCGCTTTGTTTGGCAAGAACACAATTTAACTACCTATAAAGGAGATACCGTTCCTCTTCAGATCGTTCCGCCCAAAGATTATACTTGGGTAGAAATGAATGAAGAAAATCTTGCCAAAGGCAGCTTGATACTGAATTTATTTGCTGCGGAAATTTGTCAGAGATTAGAGGAATATCAATTTACCTCATTTAAGTTAATTGGCGCGAAACATAACGATTACAGTCAAGTTGATTTTAGCGATAAGCGTTTACAGAATAAAGAGTTTGAGTTTGTCGTTGGCAAATATAACAATCCCAATGATTACCGCCACGGACAGCCGATGGTGCAGTTAAAGAGCAAGGATTTAGCCATGTTTGAGCCTCAATCTCCCAGATTACCTGTCGGTTCTACTTTTACTGCCAGTATCGAACAGAGTAAAGGTGCGTTGATTCTTCATGTCAAACCCGAATCGGTTCGGCTTCCTGAAAGTGAACTGCAAAAGCAGGGGAAGAAGACAACAAAAGCTCAACAGAAAAGACTCAAGCGTAAATTTTATTTAGATACTCCCTCACAATTACCAATGGATAAAGAAGTAAATGGCAATACTCAAGCCAAGAAAAAACGGAATTTTTGTTTAAATATCGAAATACCCAAATCAACAGCAGAAACAGAACGAGAACCAGAGCCAAATCGAACTCTTACTCAACCAACTATCAAACAATTATTATCTCAAGATGCTTCGATTGTTCTGCATCAAAGTATTAAAAGTCAGCATCAAAAAACGGGTGAAAACCAACTCAAAATTGATAGTAAGGGAGAATGGACTGCCACTATTCGAGGTCATAATTGTAAGGTTTGCGACCGTCATAAAAAAATAGTTTTTCAGTCTAATTTAGCTACAGACAAAATCGATAAACCTCTATCAGAAGCCAATGCCGAGCGATTTTTCAAGATGTGCGAACAGGAAACTAAAAAGGAGAGTTTAAATCCCCAAAAAAGTAATCGAATTAAACGTAAAAATAAGCAAGAACAATTATCTATTTAATTTCAGATTGCCAAGTTTTTTCAAAAATCCCAACTAAAGGTAAAAGGACTTTCAATTAGCTTTTTCCTTTTACCAACTCCTAGCTTTTCATTCATTTTATTACCTCTTATTAAATTATGAATTCTTCAAATAAAGTTAAGTTTATTACTGCAAGCGATCGCCAAGGAGAGGTGATTTTAAAATACCTCAATAAAACTTGTCAGCAGGCTCTTAATTATTGTCAAAAAAATAATCTTCAATCCTATGAAGACTTTGCTCGGACAATCAAAATAATTGGCGATAAAAATGCCGAAGCAAAGGGCGAGCATTTAGCAATTAGAGTGGGAATTAAAGAAAACGATCTAGTACTAAGTTTGGCGAATCGACCGCAGTTGGGTACTACTAAATCAATTAAAATGCTAGAGCATTTAGGCAGTGAAGAAAAATATCAATTTACCCGCTCGACTGTTGAAGAATTATTACAGAAAAAAGAAGCTAAAGAAAGCGATCGATTAAATTCGCAGGAGTTGTCAGATTTTTCAAATTCTTTTGCTAATGAAACTGAATTAATTGAAAGAGGTAAAAAGAATAGTCGTTTAGATGTTGTCGATTTAATTGAAGATCGATCTACTTCAGCTTCTACAGAAGTTCCAGATGATTTATTATTTGAAACAGCAGAATCAAGAAGTAAACTAGAGGGGATAGACGGGCGACACAAGCCCCTGGGTTTGACCCAGGGGACGCGCCCTCACGATCCTGTAAATGAACTTTTAAATGATTCGAGTGAAGATATAAAAACTCAGAGTAATGATAAGAGTTTATCAGATGATAAGAAACAAAAACAGCAATCAAAAACTAAACAAATTCAACCAGATGTAGTTATTAAAAAGACTAAAAAAAGCCAATCCAAATCGTCAATTGCCGACCGTGCTAGTAAAACTTTAATGGCTTTAGGCAGCAAAGCCGATACTTACACCCAAGATACCGATGGGATGACAGTAATGGCAGCTAGTTTAAAAATGGGTGCTGTGGGGATAGCTTTTGCCAATAAATTGCTAGAAAAACGCGAAGAGAGAAAGTTAAAAGCGACTATTGACAAGATTTTAGCTGTCCAAGAAAGAACCAGTCAACTTGTCGAGCGATCCCAGTCTCTCAAACAGCAAGCAGATAAACCAGAAGTAGAGAGCGAACTGGATTTAGATGAAGATGTCAAGATTGAATCAAATAATGAATTGGATGTAGATGAAGATCTCGACTTGGATGATGAATTGGATTTAGAAAGCGATATTACCGAGCAATTAGGCAAGGCGGTTAAAACTATTGATCGCCAGTTAATGGATGTCGATCCAGATATCTCCGCCGAACCAATCGTCATCGATCGCGCTGCTGATTTTTACCAACAGTTAGAACAAATTAATGCTGCTTTAGATCGATTAGAACAGAAATTAGATTTATTAGAAAAGAGAATCGAACATCTGGAACAATTGCTAGACAAGCAGGAAGAAAAAGATGATGTTGAATTAGATTCAGAAGCCGATTTAGTTTCCGATCTTTGGGATGAAGACGAACAAAATCAAGTGGATGAAAAAGCAGAAGATTTGGATACTCAGCTAGTTAATGTCTTGCTGGATGTTAGCGAGAAATACAAGCAAATTAACCCCAATTCAAAGTCAGAAATTCTTATTGGCGATCGCTGTAGGTTGTGTTGCGATCGCGCTGACGAGAAGAAAATTATTACTATTGAAGAACGAGATAATGATGAAGTTTTAGAAATTTTTAAGGCGACGATAAATAAAGATGAGTTTGTAATCGACAAGGATGAATTAGATGAAGAGGAAAAGCAGGCTATTGTGGAAAGTTTTAGCCAGAAGCTAGAAGAAATTAATGATTATTTGGATAAACAGCAAAAACAAAGTCAGTCAAATGTTAAACAAGAAAAAAAACAGAAAGAAATAGCGATAATTGATTAGTAAATTTTGAAACTTATTCGCTAACCATAAAATTAGATTTAGTTTAAACTTGAAACTTTCGTAGAAGCTGAGAATCGTAATAGTTTCAATTCCTCATAGGAATTATTAATAGTTTAAACTTTTATCTTTTCTCAATCAATTGATAAAGGTCGTAGTTTCAATTCCTCATAGGAATTATTAATAGTTTAAACAATGAGTTTAAAGATTTGCTTATGGCGCAAGTTTGGTTTCAATTCCTCATAGGAATTATTAATAGTTTAAACATAGATGGAAATTCCTCTTTCTTCGGAAAAAATTATCGAGTTTCAATTCCTCATAGGAATTATTAATAGTTTAAACATTGTTTCTCAGCAAACGTAATTGGTTGCCAGTCATGTTTCAATTCCTCATAGGAATTATTAATAGTTTAAACGTGCTACGTTCGTAAACTTGCGTTTCAAAAGTCCCTGTTTCAATTCCTCATAGGAATTATTAATAGTTTAAACGTGAGGGAATTGATATGTTTGCTCGTAAAGGTGATGTTTCAATTCCTCATAGGAATTATTAATAGTTTAAACCAATCCCCCCTTCGTCGAGGAGCAATACAGAGTTAGGTTTCAATTCCTCATAGGAATTATTAATAGTTTAAACTTTTGATAAGGTATTATGTTATTGAGGATAAATAAGTTTCAATTCAAACGGGTGTCGCAGGAACATGGCAACTATTCTGGGTATTATGTTATTGAGGATAAATAAGTTTCAATTCCTCATAGGAATTATTAATAGTTTAAACAGTTCGTCGTGCAACTAAGGTGCAGAAATAATGGAATTGTTTCAATTCCTCATAGGAATTATTAATAGTTTAAACCCATTAGCAGCAAACCAATTCAAACCACGAAGACGTTTCAATTCCTCATAGGAATTATTAATAGTTTAAACGTTTTAAGCTCTTCAATAGTTTCATCAATTTGCTCTTTATGTTTCAATTCCTCATAGGAATTATTAATAGTTTAAACATTTATAACGATTGTTTGCAATATGGCGTAGGTAAAGGTTTCAATTCCTCATAGGAATTATTAATAGTTTAAACACTTAAACGAATCCGACCCCGTAAAAGTTGACCTGTCCTTGTTTCAATTCCTCATAGGAATTATTAATAGTTTAAACAAATTTGGCGATCGCTCGATAAAAAGTAGCTGAAGAGTTTCAATTCCTCATAGGAATTATTAATAGTTTAAACTTGATGGAATGGTTCGGAGTCGAATTTTTTCTGATGTTTCAATTCCTCATAGGAATTATTAATAGTTTAAACAAATTTGCCCGTGTTCGAGCGTCTGTCCAATCCAGTTTCAATTCCTCATAGGAATTATTAATAGTTTAAACATAGTTCTCGCTTCTGCTTCGATTTTTTGAATTTGTTTCAATTCCTCATAGGAATTATTAATAGTTTAAACACTGCTGGTCGTATTGCTTTCCATAATTGGTCACAGGCTAGTTTCAATTCCTCATAGGAATTATTAATAGTTTAAACTAATAAAAATCTAGATCAAGATGATTTAAATGTACTGTTTCAATTCCTCATAGGAATTATTAATAGTTTAAACGTAGGTAGCAAGATTTGATCGACTTCGGGGTTGGCGTTGATAGTTTCAATTCCTCATAGGAATTATTAATAGTTTAAACTTAGAGAGAATTTAGATTACAATCGCAATCTTTTAGTTTCAATTCCTCATAGGAATTATTAATAGTTTAAACTATCTTCCGTCGATCGCGATTTGAGTTCTTTTGGTTTCAATTCCTCATAGGAATTATTAATAGTTTAAACATCGGCTGCATCTAATGCAGGTGCAGCACTCCTGGCTGTTTCAATTCCTCATAGGAATTATTAATAGTTTAAACCGATTCAAAAGTAAATACCTCAGAATACTTTATTTGTTTCAATTCCTCATAGGAATTATTAATAGTTTAAACGTAAGTACTGAGCGAACATTTTACTTAGTTCTTCTTTGTTTCAATTCCTCATAGGAATTATTAATAGTTTAAACTTCAAGATTTATTTGAAGATGTTACTGATTCTAAGTTTCAATTCCTCATAGGAATTATTAATAGTTTAAACAGTGGAGAATGAAACTAAAGTAGCTTGGTATGCTGTTTCAATTCCTCATAGGAATTATTAATAGTTTAAACGTAGTACATACTCAGTAGTACCATCATCGGCGGTATAGTTTCAATTCCTCATAGGAATTATTAATAGTTTAAACTTAATAACTGGAAAAATATTAAAGGGTTTAACTACGTTTCAATTCCTCATAGGAATTATTAATAGTTTAAACTTGAAAATATATATTTTCTCCTTCTTCCCAATTTTGTTTCAATTCCTCATAGGAATTATTAATAGTTTAAACCTATCCCAGTTATCTTTTTGATCAAACCAATCAATGTTTCAATTCCTCATAGGAATTATTAATAGTTTAAACCCAGAAAAATAAGCTAGATTTGCTATTGTATATTTAGTGTTTCAATTCCTCATAGGAATTATTAATAGTTTAAACCATTTGAGAATTAGAGAGAGCAAGAGCAATAGATCGTTTCAATTCCTCATAGGAATTATTAATAGTTTAAACTGGAAACTACAGCACCAGTAGAACTACAAGCTTCTGTTTCAATTCCTCATAGGAATTATTAATAGTTTAAACTAGACAGATCGATTAAATTTTGAACTGTTTTAATTGCGGCCGTTTCAATTCCTCATAGGAATTATTAATAGTTTAAACTCAAGTCTTACCACAGCAGCTTGAGCCGTATCCGCAGGTTTCAATTCCTCATAGGAATTATTAATAGTTTAAACACAAAGTAGTTGATTATTTAGAAATTGATTTTACTTTTGTTTCAATTCCTCATAGGAATTATTAATAGTTTAAACGATTTTTTCAATGGCTGGCTGTAGCTTTTTGAGGTTTCAATTCCTCATAGGAATTATTAATAGTTTAAACTATTTCATTCAATGGGCGCACTACTCCACCAGAAATGTTTCAATTCCTCATAGGAATTATTAATAGTTTAAACACATGGTAATTCAACCGTTGCCGTATCATTGGAAGTGTTTCAATTCCTCATAGGAATTATTAATAGTTTAAACTAGCTGAAACTTTAGCAGAATTATGGGGAGCAATTTTGTTTCAATTCCTCATAGGAATTATTAATAGTTTAAACTAATCAAGTTGTAAATAAAGATTAGTTGTAGTTCCCAAGTTTCAATTCCTCATAGGAATTATTAATAGTTTAAACCGCGGTAGTTCAAAAACATTGATATATTTAGTTTTCAAGGTTCGTTTGCGCGGTATTGGGTTGATGATAGCACAAAGGACAAGAAAAACAGAGCCAAAATTGCTGAAACCTTTATACTGTATAGTGCGCGGAACTATGCCAAACTCAATTGCTTGCAAAGCTATACTGGGTAAGAATTTACAGGAACTTATAACTTTACTCATTTTATACACCTACCCTACCGCGCATATATCTTACTCAACAAAGAAAATTGTATCGTCTCGAACTAGTTCACCACCAATGCGCTCAATCTTATTTTGACAACAACTACATAAAAAATAAAAACGAATACTATCGGTATCAGAGTTGATTATTTTTTTGAGACGCGATCGCAGTTTAGCATACTCAGTTTTGGTTAAATTACATTCAAACAAACTATACTGCATCCATTGACCATAAGAAGATAAAATATCGTGAATTTTAGTGCGTCGCTTATCTTCAGATATATCGTAACTAACTATCACAAACATAGATTACTTCAAAATCAGTGGAGGATATTTATCGGTTTCTTCCATCAAGTATTTAGCTATCAGTCTGGCTTGAATTTCAAAAGCCTCTTGGTAGGTACACTGACGTTTTAAGACAGGATGTTTAAATACAGATTGTTTCTTTTGTTCGTAAAGACGGAGAAATACTTTTAATCCTTCTTTGGTTAGAGAAACCGCATTACTAATTGGTTCGCTAGTAAAGTCATTGGGAGTTAGCTTTTCTTTATTAATAGCATTCAAAACTATTGCATCGACTACTAAAGGTCGAAATTCTTCCATCAAATCTAACGCCAAGGATGGTCTACCGTATCTTTGATAATGGAGATAACCCAAATAAGGATCGAATCCGACTATGTTGACTGCACTTTGAAGATCGTGTCTGAGTAATGAGTAACCGAGACTCAGTAAAGAATTAACTGGATCGGTTGGTGGACGACGCACGCGGGATTTAAAGTTAAAATTAGGGTTTTGAATTAATCGGTCAAAACAACCAAAATATGCAGCACTTCCCGCACCTTCTAATCCTCTGAGAGAGTCTATATTATTACTTAAATCTATTGGCGCGATCGCTTGTTCTAATTTAGTGATTGCTGTATCTAAATTTAGTTCGGGATATTCGCGACGACGACGCATTAATAGGTGGCGATAGTTTTTCAATTTTCCTCTCACAAAGCCACGTACTAAATGGATAGCGGTTGCTGTTTCTCCCGCAGCTAACCACTGTGCTTTTCTAATAAAAATGTTTTTAGTTAATTCTGGTTGCAGACATCCTTCATATTTTCCCGTAGCACTGACAAAACTAAGAGGAATTTTTCTTTCTAACAGTTCTTTAATGATGGCGGGAGAGATGGTAGCCTGTCCCATAATTACCAATCCATCAATTTTGATTAATGGAACGTCTAGTAATTTTTTCTTGTCTGCTTTCACCGTTAGTCTTTCATCGGTTTTGCCGATAAATGAATTGTATTCTTGAGTAATATAGACTGTTCCCATCTCATCTTGCTCCTAATTAGTTTTTATATAAAATTTGCTGTTTATTCTTGATAACGCTTTACCTTATTCGCAGCTTGAGGCAAACAGCAAGAGTAAAGACTACAGCCCTTACAGCGAGGCTTGTAAACTGGAGATGGTATCTTGCCAGTTATCATCATGGCTTGAATCTCTGCGATTGTCGCGATCGCTTTTTCTCGTAAATTTCGGTCTATATTTATTTCCTGACGTTGATGGGAATGAGCGTAATAAACATAACCCGTAGTAACGGATAACCCTGTCATTTCTTCTAGGCATAATGCTTGTCCGCAGACTTGCAGCGCATCATTACTCCAGTCATCTCTTTTACCCCGCTTGTATTCGACTGGATAAAGTTCGCCCTTTTCACTTTCAATTAAATCGGATTTACCAATAAGTCCGTATTGTTCGCTCTTTAGCCAAATCGCTCTTATTTGCCAGGTATATTCTCGATTTTCTTGGCTAATTGTATGAACTCTTTCATGTAAACTCGTTCCTTCAATAGTGTAATGATTATCGATAAAATCGCCCAGGCAAAACATTCGACCGCAGCGATGGGGGCAATAGGCGTAATGGTTGAGTGCTGCTATCGGGACATAATTTTCTTCTCGATCCATAATGTTTAATTATTGATTCTCCTGACCATTCCCATACCCATAGTGGTCTTTTTTCCCATGCCACAATAGAGGGCAAAGTCAGCTAAAGTATTAAGATATTTAATTTGTTGGAGATCGATATTGCCAAAAGCCTGATAGCTTATCTCACCGACGCAACCAATTAGTTTACTTTTGCTGTAGTCACTGACCATTTCGGTATGAATGTTGAAATAGCTGGGAAATAAAGATAATAGCGATAATTCTGTTTCTGGAATTTCAATATTGCTGTATTTATTCCAACGTTTGCATAAACTTTTGAAGATATTTTCGGGAGTTGGTAAAGAGTCATTTTGTTTTCCCTTACCAAAAGTCGTGGGAGTGGCAAAGGAAAAGGTAAATTTATTGTTATTAGCGGATGCTTCTTCGTAAAGCCGAGCGTAGGGAATAGCATTAGACCAAGGTTGGTTAGGTTGAGATGTTCCGAGAATACTGGAAATCTTTAAATCTGCATTCCCCAAATGCCATGGTTTTTCGGGATTTATATTTAGCCAAAGTTGAGTTAGTTTACCAAAGAGACTTTCATCTAATAAAGATATACGCCACCAACAGGGAGTGTTGACGGGTATCGGTTTGTTGTGTTGGTATTGTATTTTCTGGTTTTTATTTCCCACAATTTGTAAGGGAGAAATAGTAAAAGCTTTGTTAGTTTTTTGTTCGTGTAAATAGTCTCCCAAAGAGCGATCGCAATGGCTGACGATATTGAGGAATAAAGCGTGTAGGTGTTTTCCTTGAGAGTAACCTGGGGATATGGGAGATAGTGGCAGTAGGTTTAAAACGAGACTGTAGGGCATGATAAACTAAAAACTTTTAACTAAAACGATATTGCATATTGACGGGAATTTTTAAGTTATTATCGATTTGATAAAATTGCCCCTGTATTTGAGCATTTTGAATTAAACTAACAGGAGGCATATTAATCACGTCGTAGCTAAAAACTTGATTGGTGAACATGACATCTAAAGGGTTTAAAGGATGAATACAAGTAAATAAACCTTGATGTGCTTTGATAGATGTTAATTGTTCAAATATTACTTGTGCTTTACTCATCCATTTGCCAAGACGTATCCATTTCCATTGAGGAAAATTTAAGGGACTTTCAGAAATAATAAAAAACTCAAATTGGCTTTCTACTGCTATTTCTTTTGCTCTGCCAAAGCTAGGAATATTTTTTTGCGTCTTTTCCATTTCTACATGATAGTTATTGTTAGCATACTTCCAAGTATTTAAAACAGAAGTGTGATTTAAAGATTTTGCTGGAGTAACGTAAATTTTTTGTTGATTTAAAGGTGTTAAATGTTGCTTGTATTGGGGCATTTGTTCGGCAGAAAAGTAGCGATAAGAATGTTCTTCAGCAACATTAGTAGCGTATTTTTTGCTATCTATTAAACCCAAAGCATAGCAAAGGGCATAATTATGTAAAATTGGTTCTGTTTCGTATAGTCTGCCTATTTCACGGGTAGCAAAATAGAGACTGTCGTGAAGTTCTAATTGACAGCGATAGATAGTAGTCATGAAGGGATAGAGAAAGTTTACTTTTCTAAGGATTAGGGAGAATCGAATAATAAGGTGGGCAATCCCCACCTTAAGAATTATTTTGATTTAGCGGTTTTTTTATCTTTATCTTTATCTTTTGACTTTGTAATGTAATTGTCAAAGTAATTTTGTGCTTCTTGATTAGCCTTGGTTAAGATTGCTTTGATATTTTCTTCACTACCAGTCAAAGTTTTTACGTCATTTAAAATAGGAGTAAAATTATCGCCAATAAAATCTTGATGAACGATAAATTCTTGTGACATTAGTTGTTCAATTGCTTCTTTTGCTGCTCGATCGACTTCGTCTTCATTTAAAGGATCGAGAGAGTTAATTTTTCCTCCTAATTTATCATAAATTGCTTGAGTCCAACGTAAGTTGCTAACTATTTCTCCGTCGGCAAAAATAACGCCAATTAATTCATTTCTAATCCTTCCTGTTCTAGTAGTTTGTGCGCCATAATGACGGGTACGAAGAATGTTATTAAATACATAAAGAAAACTAGCTTCTGTGGGATCTTTTAGGGTAACAATACTAGGAAAAAACACTTGAGGGCGAATGTGATCTTGTTGATTAATTCTGCTAGTAACTTCCCCATTTTTACTCATTGTGCCATGTTCATAAGGAGCATTAAGAGTAAATGTTTCGTGGGATTCATCAAAAGAAGTAATAGAATAGGCAGAATCTACTACTACTTTAGATTTTTCCGAACCTCCATCACCGATCGCAAATCCATAAATAATACAGTCAGCATTGTTTTTAGCAAAGTCAACATTGTATTCACATTCATCTGGTTTTACTAAACCATAATTGCGTAATAATTCTCTACCAATTAATCTTTCTGGGGTTGATTGTTTGCGCTTGAACATAGTTAAGCGACTGATAGGATTTTGATTGGTAATACCCGCTCTTACTCTAGCTTTATTTAATTCACCATCAGTTTGAAATAAAGGGTAAGATTCGGTAACACGAATGGTTAAGAAATGAGCGTATTTTCCCATTGGTTTGTAGGGAATTTCAGCATGAAAGTATTTAGCGTCGATAGATTTTAAAAATGTCATAATTTACTCCTGGTATGTTAATAGATTGTTTGGCAATTGTCGCCCCTAAATCTCTCAATAATAGGGAACTTTGATTCTGTATTTATTCTTCAGAGTCATCTGGATTATTCTTCTTCTTTTCTTCTATATCTTTATCATTTTCTAAGCGATATAAAAACTCGCAAGTATCGCGAATTAAATTGATTTGTTTGCCAGCTAAACGAGCGCGATCGCCTGCAAAAGATTTTTCAAATACTTCCTCGACAAAATAACGGGAAAATTCTAAGATTGCTTGTCTTTCTTTATCTCTTTCTTGGTTAGTAAATACCCATCTTCCGTCAGCAGTAGAAGCATGAACACGATCCATTAATTTAGTAACTTCAGCAGCTACAGCATGAACTAATGTTTCACCATGAAAAACAGTTGATTCGGCTTTCAAAATTGTGTCTGCTGCAATCTCAATTGGCTTTAAAACAGCATTAGCTTTAGGATTATATAGTTTATTTGCTCGATAAAACTTACGATAAAGTTCTGTCAATTGTAGTGGATGATTTAAAGGTGATTTTGCTAATTTTTCCATATTCCATTCTTGTTTGGTGAAATTATATTGAGCATAGGGATCAAAACAGGGATAAAAATGATAGGCATAAAGCTTAATCTTTTCTATTCTGGCTGTGTCAACATTTTGTCTGCGTACCCATTGATTGAGATAATTAAAAACATACAAAGGGCTAGTTTCTAAATCTTTAGCTAGTTCGGTTAATTTACCCCAGTTAGAGTTATAACCAGACTTTCCTTGTTTGGCATTAACATCTAAATGAATGGCATAAGCAGCAGTTAAAACATTCAAAGGTGCGGGATAATTTTTATCTCCTTCTTCCCAACCCTCTAAGATATAGTCGAGCCTAAAGCGATCGCGTTTGGTAAGAACTTTAAAAGCTTGAGGCGCACTATCGAGAAATACTGTTTCTTCAAATTCCGTACCATCGGTAAAAGGAGGAATGGGAGATTCAGAAACAACTGTTTTGACATCGAGAATCATGGGGAAGGCAAAAGCTAACCAAGCGGGCATCACCCAAGATTCGGTATCGGTACTATCTCTACCTGGGGGTAATGCCATGAAATAAAAAGTCAGGGGTAAGTCATCGGGATAGGACAGTTTAAAGCTATAATCTTTCTTATAATTGGGGTCATCTTCTGGTAAATTTTGCTTGACTTGTAAATCCTCATCAATCAAAAAAGCATCCACACTTTGATAGCGTTGTTTACTAAAGTTCGCTTGCAACTCATTGTTAATAAAATGGTTGCGTACTCCACTACTAAAGCGAGTTTGGGCGATATTAGCATAGGCATAGGTTAAGAATTTATTGGTTTCTGGGGTAAAGTAATAGGTAGGGTAAAAGTAAAGATAACGATACTTACCATCTTCAAAGCGTTTACCCACTGCTTGAGTATTGTTCATCAAGATTTGCCTCAGCATCATCTCCACGCCAGCAATACTAGAGATGTTGCGTTTGGCGTTTGAACCTCCTAACATTTGCTTGTTGGTATATACCTGGGGGGTAAACAATACCGCCGACTCCATTTGTTCGGTGACGGTGTAAGCAGAATGGGAAATCGAACAAATTAACTGTCTTCCCCTCCCTGGTTTTTTAGCTAGTTGGTAATTATTTAATTCATCAAGAAATACTTGTGCTGTGGTATGACTCCCCTCTCCTTGTCTTTCTCCCCTCTCCTTATAGGAGAGGGGTTGGGGGAGAGGTAACATGACAATACGATTTACCCACAATCTCAAATCATCCCAACCATCAGGTAACTCATACTTGTCAACAATAGGTTGAATCAACCCCGCGATAAATTCAATTAACTTTTCTCCTGTTTCCCGAACATCTTCAATACCAGGGTTGTGTTGTAAATATTTAGCTGCAAGATAATACCATTCATAAGGTACACCTCCAGTATTTCCCTTGAGCTTTAATTCCTTAAGACTTTGGTTGATATTCTGTATTTCTCTAATTTGCGGAATATATTGTTTTAAGTTCCAGTATTCAGCTATTTCAATTATTAAATCTATATCGGGTAACTTTTCAGCTTCCTTGTCTGTAAGTGCTTTAATGACAGCTTCAATCTGATTAACCTTTTCTCCCCATATCTTACGACTGACAACATCGCCGAATTCCGCCAAGCGATCGCATCTGATATCATCTTCAAAGGTAAAGTCATAATCTGTCGGTAAAACACCCTGTTGCTGAAACTTGACTAAATTATTACTGCGACTTTTAGCCACAGAAGATTTTTTATCATTTAAAATCCGTAATGTAGCCCTTAAAGCTACCTGCATCAAGCCAACAATATTAAAAAACTGTTCGTAATAGTCTGCATATTTCATCCCTTTTCCATCTCTACCAAAACCAGTCTGACTTTGCATTAATCTGTCAGCGCACAATTGTTTGATACTAGAAATAACTCTATTGGGGATATCTGCAATAGAAATACTCGGTGCATCTTTAGCAGCTAAATAAATAACTCCTGTAGGCAAATATAGAAGAGGTTGATAATAATTATTGTCTTCAGTATTTAAATCTGTATGCGCCTGAATTAAGGCATTATTTACTACATTAGTTAATACTCCGCGATTTTCTGCCAGACGATGATAAGTAAACTTTAATTGCCCATCACTAAGATTATGAATTAATCCTTTAAGACGATCGTGTTCGGCATCTTGAGGATGTTTAATAATTGATGCTAAAGAATCTGCCAAGCAACATAAATCGGCAAGACAAATTAAAGTACGATCTTTTAACTTTGGGTTTAATCCATATTCTGAAAGATTGAGATTTGTATCGTAACGAACTTGAGTATTATAAGCAATAAATAACAAGTCATCTAAATAATCTTGCCATTGTTCGTCTTCTTCTAAATCCGCAGTAAGAAACTTATCTAAACTAAGTTCAGTAACGATTATACTGAGAATTTCTCGATGTTCTTCGATAGATAGCTTACGAATATCTAAATTATTGTCTTTGTATTTATTTGGTATACAAGCAAATAAATTATAATCAAATTTTTCAAAATCATGGAGTATGAAGCTGCTAACTAAAATTCTTTGTTTAATATCTCGAAACTTCTTAAATTCTCTTTTAACAGTTGTATCGGCTTGTTCTAAAATTCTGCTAATTAAATAAGCAGGAAACAAACCATTTAATAAATGAGTATTTAAAGATTGATCTCCCGCATTATCTCGCCGTACTCTACTTTTATTAGCTGCCTGTCTTTCACTGTCAATGCGATCAAAGAATTTACCACCTTTAGCCGTAACCCCAATAGCAAATTTTAAAAGATTAGGTAAAACATATTCAGCAAAATACGCCATTACCAAATCTTCTGGATGTTCGGCGGTAATCGCTTTTCGTAATAATTTCAGCGTTAATAATTCTGAATCTATTTCAATAGTGCGATCGCTCGATTCAAAATTCAAATCAAAATCATCATCAAATAAGTTACTATCATTTAGATCGATTTCTGTTTCATCAAATAAAGATAGCTGTTGCGATATATTTTTATCTTGTTTTATATTCATAATATTTTTTTCTCTACATATATTGCTGCTGATAAACTAGATAAGCTTAAATATCTTCTATTTCTAGCCAGGGATAAGCATTAAGTAATATATTTTTAGTATCTCCTGCTGCTAACATTCCTAAGATATATTCGACTGCTAAACATCGATTTCTAATAATTGGTTTACCTCTAAATATTTTCGGATTAACAGTAATTCTTTCTAGTAATTTTTGTTGGTTTACCATTTTGCCAAAAAATATATCGATAATAATTTTCGTTTAGGAAAGAGATGAAAGCAGTAATCTAGTAGATAGCTACAGGTTTAGTCTGTTGTAAATAACTTAACTAGCCAATATTGGGAGTTGAGATTTCCTACGTCAGAACTTAATGCCGAAAGCTGTTTTCCTCCACTTCAGATGATTAATTCCTATGAGGAATTGAAAAACAAATTTTATATTTAAGTTTCCAGTGTTGGGGGTTCGGGGGCAAAATAAACTATGTTGCCTTCCTAAATTTCCCAAAGTTTGGGAAGCTATTGTTAAATAAACCATGATTTACCCCCTTTGCTTTTAAGCCAATGTGCCAAAGTATCGATTAATAATGCCGATTGCCCGAAAGCAATAGAATAAAGTGGTGATGGATCGTGAATGCTAGTGCGATCGCTGATGGGATAAATTTGAAAGTGCATGGGTAATCTAAGACGGTTTTTAATTTCTGCAACAGCAAAAGGTAAAACGTAACTAACTAAAGCTTGTTTTTTTAATTGCTTGTTAATCTGACTTATCCAATAGTTTTCAGGTTGCCATACTTGAATTTGGGTTAAAACCATTACTTTGTAAGCTTCAGAAATATCTTTTAGATCGCCGTGATAGGTAAATTGCCAGTTTAATCTTTCCTCTCGATAGCGATGCAGTTTCATAAATCCCAAACAGTAATTAAATCTACTTTTAGGAATCGGTGTATTTATCTTTTTGCTAGTTGCTGCGAGTAACCTATCGAATTCAGCTTTGGTAATAGTTTCAATTTCTAAATTACTTAAAATTCCTGGCAAACCATAGGTTTTATAACGATCCGCCTCGTTAGTTTCTGTAAGATCGTATAAGCCACATTGCAAACAACTCACACCACGAAAACTACTAGCATCTTCAGCTATAGGATTACCCGATCTATTACCAGATAACTCTTTCCATTCTTTTTCCCATCCTTTGATTTTACCAATAGTTTTCTTGAGGCTAGTATTAAAGACTGTCTCGCAATCTTGCTGTAATCTTTTTAAATCGCTTTTATATCTCGCTTTGATATTAGGATGTCCCAATTGAAAGCATAGTTTCACAGATTGAACTCCACCCCATCGAGAATAGTAACCGCGAAAATCATTTATATGACGGTATTCATCTCTAATTACTTGATGGAAAAAAGGACGATTATATTCTTGTTCTACTTCTAATGGTGCAGACTCTTTTAAAAATAATCTTTCTACTAAAAAGTTAGGAACTAAAGCATAAGCTATATAGTTATTAAACTTAATAAATTCTCCATCTTTTTCATAACCATCATGTCTACCCAATCTACCCAATCTTTGAATAAAATTACCCGCATCCGCAGACTCAAAAAAAAGGAAGTTAATTTTAAAGTCAACTCCAACATCAATAGTACTCGTACCAATAACTAAATCTGCTGCTAAAGATTGATTTTTCGCGTATTGCCCCGACAATCCCGTATTTTCGCCAACATTAACCCCCAAAGGTTGTAATAATTCAGCAAAATAAGAAACTAATCGTTTTACCGCAGCAATTGAATTAAGAATTATTGCCCCTTTACTACCAGGGTATTTGATAAACAAATCAATAATGCGATCGCTATTTTCTTTAAGCCAAGTTTCTGAGCTTGTCGAACCAGATTCCAAGGCAATAAAATTTAAAGTTATTTGCCGAGATACTTCGCGCCAGTTATATTTTTTTAATTCCGAAGCTTCAGCTTGAGTTGTGGGAAATCGATATTTGTTTTCTGCAACAGGATCGATTACTTTAACCTTAAAACCTGCTTGGACAAGGCGATCTATAAAATCGCGATCGGGAGTAGCAGAAAGAAAGAGAAATTTTTTCCTATAATTAGTATGACGAATCAACAACATAGTATTGATTATGCATGCTATCTGAGGCGCACTGAATACGTGAAATTCATCGAAGACAAACAGGTCGAATCTTTTGTCGATTTTGTTCCACAATAAATCGGGATTGTCGTAAGTTGTTAGATAAGCTCCTCGATGCAGATAATGAAGGATATCGGGATTAGTTAGAATAATTTCTGATTGATCGGCACGAGTTTTAATAGCAGTCTTTTTTTTAATGCCCTCTTGTTCGGCATAAAGTTCCAAATCTTGTCCGCTAAGTCGATTAATCCTTAGCTTATTTTCTAGTTCAAATTGCTTGAGATATTCTCTGGCAGAAACTTCTTGATCTCTTGCTAATTCATTAGTAGGATACATTTTCAAAGCTAGAGAATCACCAAAAATGACATCTAAATCTCCTGCCAGAGTTTTACCATCTCCAGTCATACCTGTATTAATGACAACATTAACTTCTGGATCGTTAAGTGCTAAATAAGTTTCTCGTTGATGCCAAGATAAGAGCCAACCATCAGGGAGTTTAATCTCTTTTGGTATATTTAATGCGGAACAAGAATATATAGGTTTTAATTTAATCGAATAGATTTTCATTATTTAGCTGTTACTTCCTCTTTGTTTCCATGCAAAGGAATCTCCACATAACTATCTCTGGCAATTTCTGCACACAAGCAATACAAGCCAAAACATCTTCTCTACTAATACTGGGATAAGCAGAGAGTATTTCTTCTATGGTTTCACCCGCAGCTAGTAAATCTAAAATCAGTGAAACCCAAATACGATGTCCTTTTATAAAGGGTTTTCCCGAACAGATATTGAGATCGAGAGTTCGCTCTTTCATCGCGATCGCGCGCGCGCCTCGGCTTCGCCGAGATCGCAATTCTCGATAACAAATTTTTACTACTCATAACTTTCAATTCTTTATTTAACTAGGCTACTTTCAACAAGTCGATTGGACAAGCGCGGGAAACCCGCGCGTCCCTCGACTTTAAGATACTTATTTCATTAAATACCAATATTTAAATTTTACATTTACAATAGTAACTTAGAGACGATAAATACAAATTTATACTTATAAAATATAAATGTCAACAAAAAAAGAGACTCTTACACTTTCACTTGCAGCGGGAACAAAAGCTAAGTTAGAAGAAATAGCCCACGAACTAGGCTTTTTTTGGGGTAAAAGCCCTTCTCCTTCGGCGTTAGTAACCGCGATCGCCAATAGAGAAATAGCCACTGGAGAACCTTTTTATTTAAGTAGCGATCGCATTAAAGCTCTAAGACAAGCAATAAAAGTTTTAATCGATACTGGTTATGTCACAGAAGCAGAAACCATTGCCAGACTTGTATTGGATAAAGCGCAACTCGAACCTACACTACGCCAAGAATTGCTGAGGATCGTTAATACTCATCTAGACAAATGGCGGTTAGTCATTGATGAATATATCAGCAATAAACAACCATTTGAGATACTATATACCAATAGTCAAGGACAAGAATTAATTTTTAACGTACACTTTGCCCAAATAGACTTTCATGAAAAGCGTTTTTACTTAAACATTTGGTGCGAAGAAACTGAAGATGTCTCTGAAGACAATAAGAAATATTTTCCTTCACTCATCCACAATCGCTGTTTGAGCTTCGAGCGCATTCAGGGAATAATTCCCAAATCTGGAGAATGGCGCGAAAGTTTGGATCATATCCAAGTACACTTACAATTTACAGGCTGGATGGTCAAAGCCTACAAACCCAGAGAAGAAGATATTGACGATGTAATTGATGAGGACGCGATACCTGAACCAAGTTCAGGTGCGCGAGTCGTCCGTGGAGGAGTTAGAAAAATAACCAGACAAGTGTTTAATCCTTTTTGGTTGGTCAGAGAAATCAAAGGATATGGTAGAAATTGTCAAATTATTGCTCCGTCAGGTTTACGTAATTATTTTCGACAGGAATTGATTGAAATATGCCAACAATATGACATAGAGACAAATTTTCCCGTTCGATAGTTGTTTAGTTTTTCTGGCATTCATCTTACATTTTTTTGCGAAGCATCTAGCATATAGGTATTTGATGACGATTAAACATCATACAAAAAAACTAAAAATCTAGGTTAATTTGTCATAAGACGCAGCTATAAAACCAAACCTATATTTATCTTGTCCGCTTCTTCAGTCAAATAAAAAATTAGAAAGATGCAAACAAGATTAGATTTACCCCCCGCATCCAAACAAAACAAAATAGCTACGCAAAAACCCGTCAATTCGCTAATGAAATACCTCAAAATTCGTCCTAGCGATTTACCCTACGCCGTAGGAGTAACAGCAGGAGTAGTTTATTTAGCGATTAACGATGCTTTCTTTGTTTTCGTTCTTGCCAGTTTTGCCCTAGTTTTTGGCGCGATGTACTACTGTGCCAAAGTCATCCCTTTTTTAGAAAAAACTATCGGACATCGCATCAGTATCTGGCACGTAGGAGTATTGGTACTAGGATTAACGATGGTAGTTGGAATGCTCGAACCAGCTAACGCTCTATTCCTCCAAGATTTAGAAAACCGAGTCACTGACGTTATTGGCGGTACCTCTAGCGGTCTACCACCCGAAAGTGTAGCATTGATCTTCAATTTCCTCCGAGTTGCTTTTGTCTTATTTGTAGTAGCTGCTGGTATTTTTGCCTTCATTCAAGCACAACAGGGAAACGACCCCAGACCGATTATCGGCACGATTGTCATTGCTTTTGGCACGATTATGGGTATTGACGTACTAACGGTTTTGATAGCAGGTGCAGGAGCATAGGCGGACTGAGTTAAACAATAAAATTTACTACACTCCACTTTCACTATGCTCAAAGATCCCGATAAAGATTTGATTAGCATCAATCAACTTCTGGGGGAACAACCGACCATTCTATTCATTCCTGCCAATCAACTGATTCCTTGGTCGGTATTAATTATTATCAGTTACGTCCTCACCATGGGGTTCTTCGATTTTGGATTGGCAGCCTTTGGAACAGTTTCGCTGTGGTTCTGTATTGGCTGGTGGATTCTTACGGGAAAACATCCCCACCAATTTATCGATCGCTTTGTATTCCCTCCAGGCAAAGATTGGTACTCGGCTAATTTACCTTACATTTCTCCCCTGATTAAAAACCGCCCTGCTTACCTAAGATCGCAAGTTCCCGATAACACCCTTACCGCTCGTCTCCAACCTCTGCACTTAACCAACCAAAAAGGTCAACAGTATAGGTTTATGCCCTTTCAGAATTTTCAAGATTTAGTTTGCCTCATCTCGATTGAGAAGGATGGCTACCAGGTATCTGGATTCCTCCTCAATCGAGGTACTACTTTCCAGATTGTCTTCCCCTTCAAAACTCCTGGCTATCACGATAACCTCGAAAGCACTGAAGTCAGTAATTATGCAGTTGCTTTAGAAGAAGGTTTGAAAGAAGTCTTGCCAGGAGAAAGATTGACCATTCACACCCAAAAATTCGGTAACGATCTGACCCGTCAGCAGGAATTAACCGCGATCGCCGATGAGTGCGATTTACTACCAGTAGCGATTTTGACTCGTAACGAACAAAAGCGAGTTAGAGAACTCCACGATGAAGGAGCCAGGCAGTGGTGGAATAGTACCTTGTTTTGTACCTGGACTTACGATGAAAATGCAGGAGCGACTGCTAGCGACCTGACCAGTCGCTCGATTAAATTGGTGACTACCAAATTCAAACAGGCTCTAACTTGGTTTTCTGGTAACGCTCGCGTCTATCAAGAACGATTCTACCAACAGTTATTTTTACAGGCTTTTAACCAAGGGTTCGTTAACTGGGAAACTCTACTTAATAACAAATTGGGACTAGCAGCACGACCACTATCGAGTGACGAATTGTGGAGTTGGTTGTGGTACAAATTTCATTCCCCTATAACGCCCATACCCCCAAAACCCCAACTGTTCTCTCTAAGGGAATCACAAAATGATTTTGTTCTAGAGGAGGTGGTCAACAACGATAAGCATATCGTTACCGTCCTCACCGAAGGCATTGACGAACCCGCCTGTCCAGAACATCGAGGCAGTCAAGATACCATTTGGTTGCCAGGCAGACAGCAAAAATGTGCGGTGCTGACCCTAACCGAGCGACCCAAAACATCTATGTCTCAGCGAGAACAGTTACGTTGGCTCTTTGATGTTCTCTCTCAAGATTACGTCAAAGATACCGAAGCCGTAATCGAAATTAGTCTGGCAAACGATCTTCTGATTGAAGACAGTCTGGCTAAAATTGCCAAACAGTCCCGTTCGGCTCAAAAACACGCCGTTCTTAAAGGGCAGGGTAGGGATGTGGGAGCAGAACTCAAGGCCGAAGAAAGTTTCGAGGCTCAAAAACAACTGCGTAAAGGAGCCAAATCCTTTCACACTGCCGTTACCTTCTTCGTCTATCGTTCCAACCCCAAAGAGTTGGATTTAGCCTGTCTCAAACTGAGTCGCAGTTTTGGTACGGCAAAGGTCAAGCGGGAGCGTAACATCGCCTGGTCGCTGTGGTCGGACAGTCTGCCGATTAACATCAATCGGTTACTGCAAAACAATTCTGTCCTAGAAGACCGCCGCCACGTCTTTAGCAACCATACCGTCTGGCGTTTCTTCCCCCTCACCATGACCAGAGATTTAGACCGTCAGGGAGTAGAACTGATTGGGAAAGGTGGCAAACCTATTTATGTCGATCTCTGCCACCAACAAACCAGTCGGGCTCTAATCTTGGGTACTTCTGGTTCGGGTAAAACCGTCCTGGCATGGCAGTTTATGCTCGACCACCTACGAGCGGGTATCCCCGTGATTGGTATGGATATCTCTTCCGGACAGGGTAACAGTTTCAAAACCGCGATCGAGCTTTTAGGAGATGAGGGAGCTTATCACGACCTGCGCCATCACTCCAATAATCTCGTCGAACCTCCCGACCTGAGACGCTTTGACGGGCAACAGCGAGAGGAAAGGAAAAATCAGTGGCTCGATTCCGTGCGGACAGCCATTGTCGAGATTGCCATAGGTAAGGTTAACGACCCCAGATTAACACAAAGAGTAGAAGCGATCGCTGCTAAAACCCTGAATATCTTCCTCAGCGACCCCGAAATTATCGAACGCTATAATTTGGCATTTGAGAAAGGTTGGAAATCTTCCGCCTGGCAGGAGATGCCCGTACTTCATGACTGGCTCAAATTCTGTACCAGAGAACAGCTTAACCTCTCGAGTTTTGAAGCAATCGACCAAGCTGCCATCAATCAGATTCAGGTACAGGTATCGGCACTGTTAGAATCCCCCTTGGGTAAAGCGATTGGTAGACCCAGTTCCTTTTCTCCCAATCCCAAAATCAAATTTTTTGCCCTCTCTGGACTCGACAGCGAAGCCGAACAAAACATTATTGCCCTCACTACTCAAGCTGCCTGTTTGCGTAATGCCCTGGCATATCCCCGCAGTCTGATAGTAGGGGATGAAGTATCGGTGCTATTTAAAAAACAGGGATTTGCTAATGGCTTTGGTAACTGGTGTGCCGTCGGGCGTAAGAGCGGTATTTCGATTATCCTGATCTCTCAAGACCTCGATGCCATCCAAAACTGTAGTGCTAGGGATCAAATTCTGCAAAATATCAACTACCGCCTTATCGGCAGGATTACCTCAAGCGGTGCTAAATCTCTAACCTATCATCTCGGCTACAATCCCGAACTAATCAATCAAAATTCTACCGAGCTATTTCTACCAGATAAAACGCGACTCTGTTCCAAATGGCTGATTGAAAAAGATAACCGCTTCTGGCAAGCAGAGTACTATCCTTCCGCCATGACCCTAGCTGCCGTTGCCAACAGTCCGAGCGAACTTGAAGCCAGGAATCGAGAAATGGCAAACTATCCCGATAATCTGCGCGGGCAGATGCTGGGCTTGAGGGATTTTTCCGAACGATATGTCAGTGCTATTTGTGGGGGAGTGGGGATGTCAGGTATTGGATGTACCGAAAATTCTATAGCTTCTGCTCCCAAAAAAATAGCCAATTTGCATAGATAAAATATCTCTTCTTTTTTCCCCTTAATCTTTGTCCTGACTTTTATAAAAAGTCTCAACAAATTATGTTTTCAAACTTAAACAGTCTTAAAATTACATTTGCCATTCATGCTTGGTTGTTATTAGCCATCGGGTTGACATTAACCCGACAACCAAAAGTTTTTGCCAACGAAATTGAACTAGTTCAACCTACTAAATCTAACAACAACAGCGCAGAAATAAGTCAATTTCTTGAAAATGCCGATATACAATCCAACGATGACAACGCGATCCGCGACAGAATTGATAAAGAACTCGATCGCACGGTGGATAACATAATTGACAAGATATTTGACCATCTTCCCGATAGCATTCAAGGTTTTTTAGGTGGATTAGAAGATACTGTAAGTGATTTTGTCAGCACTAAAATTCCCGATATCGGCAAAATCGTTGACATTGTTTTTAACAGTGAATTATCCGAGGGAGAATCCGATCTCCCCAGCAGACAGCAAAGCGAGACTTTAGAGGGGACTCCAGATAATTATGCGGTCTCAGAATCAGAAACCGATGCAGTGGTGCGAGAAATTTTAGTCGAAACTGTCGAGTCAACTACCCTCAATGAATCAGCTCAAACTAATTTAAAACAAACTGCGGTACGAGTTCAAAAAAGTGTCGATGAAAGCGTCAAATTAGGAGAAGATTCCCAGAATCGAGATGTCACCCAGCAAATCCTACAGAATCTTTCCCAACAAGAAGCTATTTCGGCTACCAGGCAGGGGATTATCGTGCAGCAGAACCAACAGGCACAGGTAGACCGCGCCATTAGTAATATGCTTAACGCCCAGCAAGCAGAAGAGTTGGCAGGAATTAACGCTGCCAAGCGTAGAGAAGACATCGGTACTACCAATCTTACGGTTCGACAGTGGGGGCTGATTAGATTGCCTGGAAATCCTTCTGATACCAGCGAGGAATAGGATATATGAGCTTGTCTATCTACAATTCATATCTAGCAATGGATTCTTTTGCCGACTTTGAAAGCCTATTGGTACTCAAAGAAGCACTCAGCACGGGGGAATTAATCTTTCAGGGTTTTGAAAATGTCTGGCAGCAAGTCATATTAGATACCAGTTCGCCGATTTGGGTGACAGTAATGCGTTTTGCTGCCGATATTGCCTTACTAATCCTAATTTATCTGGCTATCACTCAGGGTTCGGAAGTAGTCCAAAAAAGAGATTGGCATGGATTGGTATTACTGATCGTATGGCCCGTTATTGTCGCTTTGATGCTCGGTAACAACGGCTATTTAATTTCCCAAGGCATAGGTGCGTTGAGAACTATTGATCGCGAATTTGTTCGAGCCATGAGTACCACCCAGATTGCCTCGACTAACATTCAAAATGCCCTTCAAGATATTCAACTGACTAATGCTGCTAGAGAACAAATCGATTCATTAATTAACCAGTGTAATAGCTATAACGGTACCGAGTATTCCGATTGTTTGAATGCAACCATCCCCGAAATCGATCGCATTGTCGCCGAAGCCGAAGCCCAAAATAATGGTAACCCTCTAGCTGTTTTAGCCAACTACAAAGACAAAATTAAAGGAGCGATTCTCAATATTGCTGAAGTGGGACAAATCATCTTAGCACCGCAAAAAATTGTTCTCACCACCTTAGTTCATGCCCTGCTAATTGCCGTACAGTTGGCTTTCAACATGATTATTGAAATTGCTCTGCTGCTGCATTCGGTACTAGCCCCCATTGCCGTTATTTTGACTCTGATTCCCACAGGGCAACGTTATATCTCTATCTGGTTGACTTGGTTTGCGGCGATCGCAGCAATTCAGGTTTGCTATACCATCATTATCGGTCTTGCTGCTACTGCAATTGTTTTGAGTAACGCCCAACTGTTTAGCGATGTTACCTTCCTAGTTCTAGCTGCATTCTTCGGTCCTGGTTTGGCTTATGCCATGAGTAAGGGTGGCGGTGTAGCCCTATATCAGGCGATTAACAGTAGCGTCGATAAAACCATCAGCTTCGGTACGGAAGTAGTAAGTAAAGCAGTCTTATTAGTCTTATAACTATATTTAGCTCTCAGAAAATGTTTCAACCAAAAACTCAAACTAAACTCAGTCAAATTGCTCCAGCAGGTAAAGAAAAAATAGTTTTAGCACAGCTATCGTTGGCAGTGGCGTTTATCATGCTGGCATTTTCTTCCTGTAGCACTGCCAACAGTTATCGCCAATTAGCCAACAGCAAGATTACTACCGTACAACTCAACAACGGTGATGCACTCGTCGCCGAGGTCAAGCCAGGCAATTATCGCACTCCCGAATCGATTACTGAATTTACCAAAAAATGGTACACGCTCATGCTCGGTTGGTCGGGAGAAGAAACAGCAGTCAAGCTGGATGGCAAACTTACTGTCCCTGCTAATTCCTATGCAGCAGCACAAATGATGGATACTAGCTTGCAAAAGGTTTTTCTCTCTGAATTTAGCCAACTCGTTCCCTCTGGTGTATTTACAAGAGATAACCAAATCAAATCCTCTGCTAGAGTTCGTTATGTATCCGAACCCGTGCCAATAAATGAAAATACTTGGTCGATTAATGTCGTCGCCGACTGGATTCTGTTTGATTTGGCAACTAATACTGAAATAAAAACCGTTACTTTTAACAAGGTTTTGACCATTAAAGCGGCTGCTATTCCTCCTAAACCCTTTACCGAAAAAACTAATAGTTTGCAGCAACTAATTGAAAGTATTAGAGCCTACGGATTGGAAATTATTAACCTTGAAGAATTTGAAGCTTAATTAAAATGACTAATATCTACACTCAATCTCAAGAAACCCTCACTAGAGAAGATCAAATCGACCTAGCTGGTTTGGACACTGAAGCAGAACAGCCCTTAGAAATAGAACAACAGTATCGAATTAAAGAAGATGCTCCAGAACAAATTCCTGTAGAAGAAAAACCCTTGGTACGTAGTTTATTTATTTACGGTATGACTGGCTTGGGGTTACTGTTTTTAATCGGTATTTGGCAGCTAATGACTCCTCAGCAAGCACCAATTAAAGTTGTGGAATCTCCTTCAGAAAAACAGGAACCAGTGGGGACTCCTGAAGTCGATTATCGAGGTAAACTGGCACTGAGAGATCAAAAGCATCAACTGGAACAACAACAACCAACTTCTGCTGAAGTTACTAAACCTACAGAACCCGTTACTCCTGCTCCTATCAAGCAACCGACCCAACCCCAAACTCGCTCGACCCCACAATCGAGAGTAGTTCGCACTGCACCAATATCCCGTCCTCGTACTCAACCAACCCCCAGACCGCAAGCGGTTAGAGTAGAATCTAAACCAAAGATCGACCCCCAGCAACGATGGGCGCAACTATCTAATTTTGGTCGAGGTGTACCGATTGTTTCAAGCCAACTTGCCAAGAATCAAACTCCTACTACTAAAACTACTTTTGTGAATAATGTTGCTGATAAGTCAACAACATTAACCGCTAATGTTACCAATACTCCTTCTCCAGGTAGTTTAGGCATACTCAATCGTCAGCCTGTAGAATCAACTGCTAAAAACAATTACCAAATAGCTTACGGTACTACTGTTACCGCAGAAGTTTCTATTCCTCTACTTTGGGATGAATCGGTCGATAGTTCCTCTCAACCTAACAAACGCTTTGCTCTCATTCTTACCAATGATTTGTTGGCAAGCAACGGTAAAGTAGCTTTATCAAAAGGCTCGGTAGTCGTTGCTGAAAGTCATTCTGTCAACCCCGATAACAGATTGGTTAATGCCAGTGCAATAGCGATTGTCTACACCGATAGACAGGGTAGTATCCAACAGCGATCGCTTTCACCGCAAAAGCTCACTATTCTCGGCAAACAGCAGCAACCATTAATTGCTAAGGGACACTTCGATCGCGGTGGAGACTATGCTAAAACAGATTTATTGGTCAGTTCCCTAGCGGGACTGGGTAAAGTAGGAGAAGTTTTTACTCAACCCAATACTACTTCTTCAGTTGTCAGTAGTAGTTTCGGTTCTAATGTCACCACTATCGTGGACAATCGCAACCGAGAAGTTTGGTCTGCCTTACTCGATGGGTTTTTCAATCCTTTAGCTGAAAGAATTAGCGATCGCTCTCTACGCCAAGAAACAGAATTAGAACAACTGCCTAATATTGCTGTATTAGAAGTAGGGACTGAAGTGTCCCTTATCGCTAATGATTCTTTTATTATTGATTAGATTACTTCTTAGAGAGCATTTCAACTTCAAAATGGATAAGAAATTTTTATCTTTTTGGGAGACAAGGTTCTGTTCTTTGACGTTAGCCAAAAGCAAAGAATTTTAGTCAAACGAATGAGTTTTTTACACTTGTTAATCAAAAGCTATAGTTTAAATACAGTTATGTCTGTAAGATTTTAATCATTAATATAGAATTGAGCTTGAGCAAAAACCGCCTCAGCCACTTCTGTCCCCAAAATACTGCCATAATGATTGCCATCGCTAAAATGAATTCCTCCGTAGAGGCGAGAAGTTCCAGCCTCTCGTGCTGCCTGCGAAAAAGTATCCCAACCCAAAGTAACCGTCTTCTCAGGAGTCAATCCCGGTTCAAAACGAGATTGTCCGGGGTCAAAAGTCACCTTGGCACCAAACTCATCACTACCGGTAAACAATTGTAAAATTTCTGCTCCAGCAGCACTAAAAGCACTATGTCCGGAAGTATATTCAGCAAAAGGTGGTGAAGGATGAGAGTTGGGAGTTTGATAGGTAATAAAATCTTTCGCTAAAATCGTAGTCTTCCCCAGACCTGGTTGCCAAGCTTCAATGGCATAACCGCCCAAATCTCGATTGTATTCTCCAATCAGACCCAATTCTCCCAATTGTCGAATCGCGGCGACGGGACGGGTGTAATCGTAATAAGTTTTGCACTCCCAAGTAGCAATTCCCGTATCGAATAAAGCGTTACTGAGGGTAAAAAACATCTTGGCATCTTGGTCGAGACTATGGTTATCGCGATCGGAAACATACTCACCAAAGCTCATCCAGGTACCGGGAGGAAAAGAAGTACCGCGTCCGTCTTCCCAAAATTCAGCGATTAGTTTTTGTCGGTCGGTCAAATTAGCACTGTAATCGATAATTTCTTCTGCCTGTTTGATAAATTTGGGATTGATAATCGTGCCAATTAAACTGCGGTCAACCTCCAGTACCGAACCATCCGCTAGGGTAATGGTTTTAGCGTCGAGATTAACTCGTGAGGGGCTGACCTCGCCCTCGAAGGGCGAGACTTGTACGCCGCCCCGTCCATCTACCAATAAAAAAGGTTCGGGAGTGGGAGGACGAAACTGCTCTCCAGATTCCATTGCAAAAGGAGTAACATCGATGGCAATGGCGAATTAACCAATCCCGTTACTACTTATACCTACGACTCTTCGGGTAATCTAGTTAAAACTATTGATGCTAATAACAATGTTACTGAAAATGAATACGATGAGCTTAATCGCCTGAGTAAGATAACAGATGCCGAAGGAAAAGAAACCGAGTTTGAATACGACTCGGCAGGTAATTTAACTCAAGTAACCGATGCAGAAGCTAGAGAAAGTCAGAATATCTACGACAGCAGAAACCGCCTGATTGCAGTTATCGATCCTCTAGGTAATAAGACTCAGTATCAATACGATTTGGATGATAATTTAATTGCAACTATCGACCCTTTGGGTAATAAAACTCAGTACGTTTATGATGCCAGAGGTCGCTTGATTAAACAAATCGATGCTCTTGGCAATTCTACTACTTATTCTTATGACAGGGCAGATAATTTAGTTGAAGTAGTCGATAAAAATGGTAATAAAACCAAATACACCTACGATGAGCTTAATCGAGAGATTGCCAGAATAAATCCCAATGGAGATAAGTTTAAGACCAATTACGATAAGGTAAGCAATGTTATCTCCACTACCGATGAATTAGGTAGAGTTACCAGTTTCGATTACGATGGGCGAAACAGATTAACAACTACTACCAATGCTGAAAATGGAGTAGCTATCTTCCAATACGATGATGCTGGCAATCTACTTGCTTTTTCCGATGAGTTGAATCGTACTACTAATTACACTTATGATGCCCTCAACCGTCAGGTATCTGTAAAAGACCCTTTAAACCACGTTACTACTTCTCGATATGATTCTGTTGGTAATTTAATCGCCGTAAGTGATGACAATCATCATACTACTGAATATGGTTATGATTCTTTGAATAGGTTGAAGCAAGTAACTAATGCAGAAGGAAATACGGTAACGACTGAATATGATTCTGTGGGTAATGTAACTGCGGTAACTGATGAGTTAGATAGAACTACTAATTTTACTTACGACGAACGTAATCTACAAACATCGATTAGCGATCCTCTAGGACATACTTCTACTACAGAGTATGACGGGGTAGGAAATGCAATAGCCCTACTCGATCCTCTGGGTAATAAAACGAACTATGCTTACGATCCACTATACCGCTTAACATCTCAAACTGATGCCCAGAATCGTACTACGAATTATAGTTATGACCCTTTGGGTAATTTATTATCTCTAACTGACCCTGAAGAGAATACAACTAATTATACTTATGACGAGAATGGCAATAGAACTAATCCAGGTTATGTAACAGGTGAGAATAATCAGCTTCTTTCTGATGGCAAGTATAACTATGAGTATGACGGAGAAGGTAACAGAACTAAAAAGACATCTATTGTTACTGGTGAAGTAACTGAATATGAATGGGATTATCGTAATAGATTAACTGGAGTTGTAACCAAAGATGGTAGTGGTAATGTTATTAAACAAGCTGACTATACCTATGATGTCTTTGATAGAAGGATTGCTAAATCTGTTGATGTTGATGGTAATGGTGTAGCAGAGAAGGTAGAAAGGTTTGTCTATGATGGCGATAATATTGCCCTGACTTTTGATGGTGAGGGTAATCAGAAAGAGAGATTCTTCCACGGTGTCGGCATTGATGAAATATTAGCGCAGGAGAATCAAGACGGTGAAGTGCTTTGGGCGATAAGCGATAATCAGGGAAGTGTTAGAGATGTGGTTGATGGTGATGGTACTGTTGTTAATCACATTACTTATGATTCCTTTGGCAAGGTAACTTCGGAGACTGATAGTAATGTTGATTTCAGGTTTGGGTATGTCGGCAAAGAGTTAGACCCTGAGACTGGTTTACGACGTAATGGGAAAAGATATGTCGAGGGAGATAGGTTTATTTCCGAAGACCCAATTGGTTTTGCAGGTGGGGATAGTAATCTTTACAGGTATGTCAATAATAGTCCTGTTAACTATGTCGATCCTTTGGGACTATTCCTGCTTACCCCTGATAATTCAAATCCAACCTATGTTCCAATGCCAGTAGGTGGTGGAGGGTTACGTAACACTATTCCAACCCCTCCTCCAAGTGGTTTACCTAATAGTCTTCCACCAGTTGTAAATCCGTCTAGAGAAAATCCTTTCGATCCCCTGCAAATTAATCCCGACCAAAAGAGCAATCCCTTTTTTCCTAATTTTAGCGATTTATTCGAGAAACCTAATGATTGGTTTAAGAGAATGAGGGAATTTATTGAAGACATTAGAGAAGAAAACGACGAGAAGGAGAAAGAGCAAGATAGAGATAATAATTCCGATAGTTGCGGTTGGGGCGATCGGGATAAATATTTACCTCCTCAAAATAGTAGTCAGAATGGAGATAATAATGATGAAAGTATAATAGAAAGTACAAGTACATTAGCGGAAGCTTCTGATGCAGCAAATCAAGCAGCAGATAATGTTGATAATTGGACTCCCAAAAATAAACACCTACAAAGTACTACAGCTAAGCGTGCTGCAAAATTTAACACAGATGATGTAAACGATGTTAGAGATATTGTTCAAGAAGCCTTACGTTCTCCAGATGCTCAGTTTTTTCCAAACAATACTGATGGTTCTGTCAGAGTTGTTACTGACTTAAAAAGACCAATTGGAACTAAAGGGCAAACTAAAGTTCGCGTAATTATAGGGAATGATGGTGAGATATGGAACGCTTTTCCAGTAAACACAAATTAGAAATAGTTTTTAATATTGTTAGTGTGCCTTTTTGCTTAGAAGGCGCAAAAACAGTAGCAGATATTGAAGGGAACTTGATTGTATACATAAAAAAAAGAATATTTCTTAAAGAGGAAGATATTTTATTGCTAGAGTTCGCAATTATTTTAAATAGATGGCTACAAAATATTCAAAATCACGAAATCAAAAATTTCTATTATGAATCAATGAATTATGAAGAACAGCCCATCTTAGAGTTTGTTAAAATTGACGAGAAAAAATGGAATTTACAATCTGTATGGGAAGAATTTAAAAATGATGAATACGTTGATTTCAATGAACTTTTAACAGCAGCAACAAATTACATAACAAAACTAAAACATGAACTTAAACAGGAATTTAATCTAGATGTTTGTGATTTAATGAAATAACAGCGCGATCGCTCTCCCGTAGCGATTGTCTTGGATGTCAAGTGCGATCGCGCCGACCTAGGGTAGTTCGTAAAAACACATAAGTATGATCGCTCTCCCGTAGGGTGGGCAAATGATTAAAATAAAAAAAAACGTTTCAGTCTGAATAATTGCCCACCGTTTTTAATCTCTAATTAATTATCAAATCTGATGATTAAGCAAAGATAGCAGGGAAAAAATAGCACTATTTAAAGTAGGCAAACCATTCTGTTCCTGATAATTTTTCAACTGCTCATAAGTAGATTGCTCGACTTTGACATACCACTCGCATCCATTATTTCCTGGTTTATAGTTTAATCCTTCTTGCTTTTGAGAAGATGATGTGTTCCCTATTTGGCGTGGCAGATGATTTTCTTCAATCTCAGCCACAATATTTTTAACAAGACGTGCAGAAGGTACTTTTCCCTTAGCTTGAGAAATTGCTTCAAGCCAGACTTGTGTTTGTTTCTCAGGTGGTAAACTCATTAAAGGACGGCACTGTGATTCTTTAGTTGGAAGAATGTCAACAAATTGTTGACATTTTAAATTATCAACAACGGATGCTGCTTTGATCAAATAGTAAGCGGATGCTCTAGTAAAATCAAAACGATTACGGCAATAAGCTTCAAAAGTGCGGTAATTTTCTCGATATAAACGTTTGCTCTGAATTTGCCTCAAAGCAAGTCCAGCCAAATAAAAGCTGGTTTCTATTGTTTTTTCTAACCTGAGTAGTTCTTTTGTTTGTGAGGCAGTTAAGCAGCGAGAGCTATTAGAGACTACTTCTGTTGTTACTGTTTGAACAACTCTCCAGTTTCCATCCCCGTCACTTTCAACTACATCGCTCAACTCAACTAATAATTTCCTAATAACTGGCATCGGGGAATCCAACTGTGCAGCAACTTCAACCTCACTAATCCAACTTTGTTGTTGGCACAGATACACAAAAACCGTATCTACGGTTAAATCTGATTGATAACTTCGTTGTTTTAAAATATTCATAGTGAATCAATTCTTTGGTTTACGAGTAGCGGTTGTGGCTTTTCCAGGCATAGCAACCGCTCTTTTATTTCTATATTATAGACTATATAATAGAATACCACGAGTCTTTTTGATAGACTATATAAGTAAAAACCAGAAAAAATCTAAGAGTATATGACAAATCCCAATTCTTTGGCGAACCTCAAACACGAAGGTCGTCCATTGAAACGTGGTTCGACAAAAAAACATAGACGTTTAAGCGTCACCGATGAAGGATGGAAAGGATGTCAAGAGCTATCAGAGGATTTGGATATGTCTATTTCAGAAATTTTGGAATCATTAGGTCGTGGAGAATTTATTTTAAGTAAGCCATTAACCAAATAGCTTTTATAGACTACAATAATGAAATTAAAATCCCAATGGAGATAAGTTTAAGACTAATTACGATGAGGTCAGCAATGTCATCTCCACTACCGATGAATTAGGTAGAGTTACCAGTTTCGATTACGATGGGCGAAACAGATTAACAACTACTACCAATGCTGAAAATGGAGTAGCTATCTTCCAATACGATGATGCTGGTAATCTACTCGCTTTTTCCGATGAGTTGAATCGTACTACTACCTATACTTATGATGCCCTCAACCGTCAGGTTTCTGTAAAAGACCCTCTAAATCACGTTACCACTACCAATTATGATAGTGTAGGCAACGTTACGACGATTACCGATCCCTTAAACAATACTACTACCTACAGTTACGATGCTTTGAATCGAGTTAATGCGGTAACCAATGCAGAAGGAAATACAGTAACGACTGAATATGATGGAATGGGTAATGTTGTTGGTGTAACTGATGAGTTGGGACGTACTACTGAATTTGGTTATAACGAGCGCAATGAGCAAACTTCAGTAACAAACGCCTTGGGATATACTACCAAATCCGAATATGATTCGGCAGGTAATCTAATCTCCGTCACCGATGCGAGAGGCAATACCACCAGCTACGAATACGATAAATTAAATCGTTTAATATCTGAAATCGATGCCAATAATCAAGATGTTAATTATCAATACGACGGGGCGAGTCAGTTAAAGTCTGCATTTGACCCTGATTCGGCTTATAGTTATCAGTACGATCTCGCTGGAAGATTAACTCAGGTTGATAATGTAAGTACGACTAATGTTCCTAATGTAGTGTTTAACTACACCTATGACCCCGTTGATAATCTGACTCAAGTTACGGACAGCATCGATGGAGTCGAGCGAGGAATTGAAACTTTCGCCTACGACGAACTAGACCGCGTTACTTCTATTACTCAGTCTGGAAATGGGGTAGAAGATAAACGAGTTGATTATACCTATGATGCTGCTTCTCAGATGACGCAAGTATCTCGTTATAAGGATTTAGCGGGTACTCAACCTGTAGCTGAATCTAATTATAAGTTTGATGAAGCTGGAAGTCTTACTGAGTTAACTCACAATAGCGATGGAGAAACTATTTCTGCCTACGAATGGGCTTATGACCAGGCTAATCGGATTACTCAGGCTACTTCACCTGATGGGACTTCTGATTATAACTATGATAAGACTGACCAGTTAACTGATGCGGAGCATAGTTATCAAGAGGATGAATCGTATACTTATGACGAGAATGGTAATCGTAAGGGTTATGGTTATGTAACTGGTGAGAATAATCAATTACTCTCGGATGGTAAGTATAACTATGAATATGACTCCGAAGGTAACAGAACTAAGAGGACATCTATTGCTACTGGTGAGGTAACGAACTATTCTTGGGATTATCGTAATCGTCTAACTGGAGTTGTAACGAAAGATAGTGGTGGTAATGTTATTAAACAAGCTGACTATACCTATGATGTCTTTGATAGAAGGATAGGTAAATCAGTAGATAGTAATGGGGATGGTGTAGCGGAGAAGGTAGAGAAGTTTGTTTATGACGGCGACCATATTGCGTTAGTCTTTGATGGCGAGGGGAATCAAATCGAAAGATTCTTCCACGGTACTGGGGTAGATTCGGTTATCGCACAGGAGAATGCTTCGGGTAAGGTGCTTTGGGCATTGACCGATAATCAGGGTTCGGTCAGGGCGATCCGATCTTAGATAATGATGGCAATGTTGTCAATCATATTACTTATGACAGTTTTGGAAATATTACCCTCCAGACTAATGCTGGTACTAATTTCCGCTTCTTCTATACGGGAAGGGAATTAGACCCTGAAACTGGTAATTATTACTATCGAACTCGACCCTACGATCCGAACACGGGTCGATTTATTAATGAGGATACCATTGGTTTTGCTGGTGGGGATAGTAACTTATATCGTTATGTAGTTAATAGTCCAGTTAACTATATCGATCCTTTTGGATTGAGAGGCTACAGTGGAGCTAATAAGTATGTAGCTGACGGACCTCTTTACGGAGCGGGAGCAGGAAGTGGTGGTTTCAATCTTGGCGGAGCAAGAGGTAGTGGAACAATTGGTAGTGCTGGTTATAAAGGTGTAGGTCTTCAAAATGGAGGATTGCCTAATACTGTTCCGACTCCTAATTCCACTCCTAGTGTTCAGCCTAATAATTTTCCTTTGATTCCCAATTTATTTGAAGCAGCAAAAGAACTTCTTCAAGATATCTTTGGCAACGATGATGAAGATTTCGATTCAGACCCTCTCAAAATTAATCCCGAACCAGATAATGATGATTTCTTCAATCCCGACGAGCCTGATAGTTGGTTTGACAAACAAAAAGAACTGACTGAAGAAATAAATGAAGAAAACAAGAAGAAGGAGAAAGAGCAAAATAGAGATAATAATTCCGATAGTTGCGGTTGGGGTGATAGGGATAAATATTTACCTCCAACTAACAGTAGTCAGAATAATGATAATGATGACAACAATCCTGATCCACAGGGGAGTCAGAATAATGATGCTCCTGGAGATTTTCATGATTCAGCACGTCCTCTAACTCAAGAAGAAGCATTATCTCAAGGTTTAGATATTTTCAATAGACAACAAATATCTAGTGATGATATTAAAGGTGCGTTTCCTCCTCCAGGAGGTTCAGCAGGACACGCAAGAAGTAAGCATAATTTTTCTAAAGATCTTCAAGCCGAGATAATTAATAATCCAGATCGTATATTTGCTGGAATCAATGATAATGGTCGGCAAGTTACCGTCTTTTATAAAGATCATAATGTAGTAATAACACAAAACAATGACCATACACGTGTTATTACTGCTTATGGAAAAGATGGAATAGGCAGAAATGCTAAAGGCCAGCCAGTTCCTGGAAAGCCCGTAGACCTAAGCAAATGGTCAAATAACAGTAACTATGTTGAAATAAAGGGCAACCAAAATACATCAGAATCAAGACCTATCATTTTGGGAGAGTAAACAATGGATTACGATCTTGAGCAGAAATTGTGGAATGCAGGTCAAACAGACCAGATATACAAGAAAGAAATATGGTTGAAAATTGTATATTCTTTGTTAAGTGATTTTCAGAAATTCATTGGACAAAGTTTTGAAAAAGATGAAGAAATAAATATGGATATTAATAATCCATTTTCTCCTTCATTTGGAATATGGATTTGGAAAGATGGAGAGAACTTATACGAAGGGAAATCAAACATTATCGATAGTTCAATTGAAACCAATAACAAAAAATTTCTTTTGCCTTCAATAACCTGGTCTGGTGTAATGGGTGGTGATATGATTGGAAGCAAAGAAAATGACAAAACTCAAGAAATTTTTTCAGTAAGTCTTACGCTATTTCTTTTTGATTCTATAAATAAAGAACGTATTCGTCTTGATACTGGAGAAAGCATTATTGAATTTGTTTATAAGAAGCATTCTAATGGCCACGGAAATTGGATTAGCTTAGGTTGGCATAAAGACATATATGGAGAATGGGAAGATATCCAATATGAGTAAAATATTTGGATATTTGGATAACAAACTTTTAAAAAAGCACGATCGCTCTCCTGTAGTACGATCGCATCGTAGGGTGGGCAAATTACCAAGATCGAGAAAGGATTTGAATTAGATAGGGCTTGCCCACCATAAATAATGCTGGTACTGTAGGTCAACAAACCCCCAAACCCAACTCAGAGAAGACAGGAGTCGGAGCGTGATCGCCGTTCGCCTAGGTTTGGTGAAGCCAAGCGCAACCCAACATCATCCCTTCTGCAATCAAGCGGTTTCTGCTGTCGTAGATATTTTGACTTTATCGACTCATTGGTATTATGTTGGGTTTCACTACGTTCTACCCAACCTACTAGCTTGAATGAGATTTACTCTTTTAATGTCTTACAATCGCTCTGAAGAACATGGGTTGAAATCTCTGCCAGTCGCGAATAGCTCTCTATGTCGATAAATCCGCTGTCTTCCCGCTCTTGATTGGATTCTATATAATTCAGTAGCTCGTCTATTTCTGTCTTGACTACCTGAAGATTCATTTTAATCCCTACATATTTTAAATCCATTACTTTTTTCTCTCTCTCAAAATTTGTAGTATCTCTTCAACTGGTGCTTTCTCATTATTCATCTTTTCAATGAGCGATCGCAGTTCGCATAGTCATTAAATCTTGACAATAAAAGTGCTCCCGATATGTAGTAATTTTACTTATGCCGATTATAGCTTTTCTGTGATCTCTTGACGGACGAATTCTTGCCAGTCTTCTAGTTGTTGAAAAAATGATAATTACCAATTAATAATTAAGAATTAATAATTCTCCATTTTGGATTTAAAATACCTCTTTTTAAAGAATAATTATTTTTTTTATTTTTCGCTATAAGCAAAAAATAATTATTTTAAAATTAGTTTTTGTAAAAATATACCTATTTAAATATATATTTAAATATTATTCAAAACTTTTTATTACTTATTAATAACTAGTATAAAAATCATTTTATTTAAAAAAATATTAAACAAAATTATATAAAAACCTAACGATTTATAGTAACTGCAAAAAGCTATAAATTTTAAAATATTAATGGTTTTATATGATTAAACAAACTCAATTGTTTGAATTACAGTCAGAAAAATCAACTCAAAAATTAACTTTTTATTCTTCCTTAGAAAAACTAAATCGAGTCTGTCTAAAATGCGATCGCTGTCCTTTAAGTCAACAACGCAAACGAGTAGTAATTGGAAGAGGCAAGATTAGACCCGATCTGGCAGTTATTGGTGAAGCTCCAGGCAAACTAGAAGATAAGGTAGGACAACCTTTTGTTGGTGATTCGGGTAAATTTTTATTAAAAATGCTTCAAGCGGTACAACTCGATTCTAATGTTTACTTTACTAATGTAGTTCGTTGCCGTCCTCCAGATAACCGCAAACCCAGTGCAGAAGAGATTAAAGCTTGTAAACCCTACTTAATCGATGAACTCAGACTGATCGAACCGAAAATAATTATCTGTGCTGGAGCAACTGCCGTAGCTGGATTGACAGGTAAAAGAGAAAGTATCACTTCATTACGTGGTAAATGGCTCGATTGGGAAGGTATTTCTGTTATACCTATCTTTCACCCTGCTTATCTATTACGCAATCCTTCTCTTCAAAAAGACAGTCCTAAATGGCAGACTTGGCAGGATTTGATAGCCGTTAAGCTTAAGTTAGAAAGAATTTCTGCTTTAAACAGTCATCGCAGTTAAAAATTATCGCTTCCTTTTACATTTATTATTACATCGATGTAATAATAAAGCTATGGCAATAAATATTGAATATACCGATGAATTTGGTCAATGGTGGTCGGATTTAACCGTTAGCCAACAAAATGATGTTGCTGTTGTAATAATGCTTTTAGAAGAAAGAGGAGTTAGTTTGGGGTTTCCTTATTCTTCTAAAATTAATGGTTCTCGGCATTCGGGGATGCGAGAGCTACGAATTCAATCTCAAGGAAACCCAATTAGAATTTTCTATATGTTTGACCCCAGACGTACTGCAATTTTACTAATCGGTGGTGACAAGACTGGAGATAATCGTTTCTATGAAAGTTTTATTCCAATAGCAGATAAACTTTACGACATTTATTTAGAAGAAATTAAACGGGAGGGTTTAATATGAGCGGACATCACTCTTTCAATAAACTAACGGCTGAATTTACTGCCGAACGCAGAGCAGAAATAGCTAATAGAGCATCAAAATTGAAAACGGAAATGGCTTTAAACGAATTGCGTCAAGCTTTCCAACTCTCTCAATCAGAATTAGCTTCAAAGCTTAACGTCAAACAACCAGCGATTTCTCGTCTCGAACAACGTACTGATATGTATGTTTCTCACCTACGTCAAATTATTGAGGCTATGGGAGGTCAGTTAGATATAGTAGCTCGTTTTCCTGATGGTGAAGTCAAGATTACCAATTTTGATTTTACCAATTCTTCTTCAAGTAATTCTCCTTCTAATTAAAAATAGATTCAAACTTTTTCTATTCATAAGCTAACGCCCTTTTAGTTGGATGAATTGTCAAACTCATCATAATCAGAACATGGTCTTTGCCATTTTTTACTCAGTAGAAAATGGCTTTTTTATTAGTGATGAAAATTGTAGAAAAAGTTATCTATCCAATTATTACTAAACCTGAATCAATAGCAGAATTTTCTCTCAATGCGATCGCCCGCCAGCGCAACCATTACGGCATAGTTACAAATATCAACTCTGATAGTTATAGACCGATTACTATTAACTGGGATAAAAATGAACCATTTGCCTACACCGAAGACGAAATAAGAGTATTAAAAATTAAAATTGTCGAACAATTATTACCCCAGGAAACTATCGTATCTATGCCTCCTGGTACCACAGTTCTTTTAGAAAATGGAGAGCAAATTAAATTTGATTACCGACAAAAGTTTTTAGTTGAAAATAACAGCGATCGCCTAATCATAATTCAAAATATAGATACAAAAGAAACCTATCAATTTCAATTAGATTATTTTCCAGGTCAAGTATTTGTCCACTTTATCGAACCTGCAACAGTAACTCCTCTTGAAAATTTGCCGCTAACTCAACATGAACTCAAATACAAAGCTGAGATTTGGCTATTATTGGAATTCAATTGTCTCTTACTCAATAATTTAACACCGACGATCGAGCAACAACAAAAACAAAAATGGTTACAAAATCTAGATCGCCCTTTTAATCCAGATGAATTAGATGCTGCTTGGCAGATATCATTTAGTCAGTTTTTGCAAACTCAAGCTGAAAAAGTAGGTTTATACGGACTAAAAATAAGTACGAAAATACTCAAACAAACTGTCGATAATCAATTTGTATTTGGACATATTAGCGATATCGATTTTTATCAATCTAGCTTTTTACTTCAGTGGGATGATGGCGAAAAAATTAGTCTTTCGTACTTGGAAATGAAGGCACTTGCTATTTCTCTGGTAAGCTTAGTAAAACTTTCAGATCGCGTAGCTTACGAAATTAGTAGCGAGCGAGAATTATTAAAAGCTTATATTGGCTTTAGAACTAAAAAGTTAGCACAAGCATGGCTCAAACTGTTAAAACAGATTGTAGGAAGATTGAGTAATTTAAAAGATTGTCGTAGAGAAGAAAAACGTCATTTTTTAGAAAAAAGATGGCAATATTCTGTTGAAAAATTTCGTCACAAAAAGATATCGAGACGTTTGCAAGATTTAGAAATAATCGCTCGTCTAGACTTAGAAAAACCACCTTAAAAATCATATCTAAAAAATAATATTTGGCTAACGCTTTTAGATCGAAAATTATTTCTTAGCACTAAAAGCGTATGCATAATATTAATTTAACTGAAGTACCTACTGTATCCAACCTCGACAATCTAAAATCAAATAACTTAAGTTTTCAACTTCAAGAGCGATTACAATCTCTAATTTCATCTTTTGAACTCGACCTAACAGCAAGTCAACAAAAAGCAATAACTAAACTATGGCAGTTTATTCATTCTCCCGACCATTTTTTTCTCTTAGCTGGTTATGCAGGTACGGGTAAATCTACCATTGTTTTTGCCGTCATCAAAGAATTAATCCGCTTGGGTAAAAGAGTTGCTCTTACTGCTCCTACTAATAAAGCAGTAGAAGTAATCAGAAATATCGCCATCAAACAAGGTCTTGCAGTAGATTGTTTTACTATTCACCAGTTGCTGGGTTTATCTATCGTGGATAATCTAGGTAAGCGCAGTCTAGAACAAATTACTCCCAACAAAGTATTTTTCTACGATCTGGTATTTCTCGACGAATGTTCGATGGTGGGAAAAAAGTTGTGGAATTCGATTACCGACCAATTTTTTGACCGCAATCTTTTACTATCTAATCGTAAATTAATCCTCATGGGCGACCCCGCACAACTATACCCAGTCGGTGAAGGTTTGTCTCCTACTTTTAAAATCAAGAATAAAATAGTAATGAAAGAAGTAGTCAGACAGACTGGAGATAGTCCCCTACTGGATTTTGTTACTGCTACTAGAGCTGCAATTAAATTCAAATCGCAAATATTTTATCCCCAATCTTGTTTTAATTTTGGCGATAAGACTAACGGTGCGTTTAAAGTTAGCAGAAAAACATTAATTAACTATGCTTTAAAACAAATTCAAGCTAACTTTGAGCGTGACCCTGATTGTTTTAGAATCCTCTGCTATACCAATAAGCAAGTTAACTATTACAATCAAATTATTCGTCAAGAAATTTATGGCGTAGATAGCCCTCGCTATACTATTGGCGAACGCTTGATTGCTAAAAAAGCTATCTTTAATCCAGAAGGTAAAGTTATTACAATTTCTACTTCTACTGAATTTATTGTTCTCGATGCAGTTGAAACCAAATACTTTAACTATCGGGCTTATCGTTTGAAAATTAGTGATGGTAAATCGATCGAACAAATATATGTTTTACACGAATCGGAACAAAAAAGATTTCAAATTGACTTAGAAGCTAAACTAAATCTTGCTAAGGAAAAACCTTTTTTTTGGCATAGATACTATCAGTTTAGAGATAAAATATTTGCTGGAGTTGATAACTGTTACTCTCTTACAGTACACAATTCTCAAGGTAGTACCTTTGAGCAGGGGGTAATTGATAGTAAAGATTTAATCAAACGCTTGTATGTCGGTGATGAATCGGAACAAAAAAAGCTCAAGGAATATCATCGTCTATGGTATGTAGGAAGTTCGAGAATGCAGAATAAATTGTTGTTTACTTAACTTTTTAAACATTGCTGAATATTCTCTAATACATGTGATACAAGTAAAATAAAACCCATAAATAATATGCCCAACTAGTATTCTTTAAAAGTCATGGAGTAGAGATTGAATGGGTCAAAGAATCTTTACCCAAAAGTTATGAAAACGAATTAGTAAAAGATTTGATATTCATTATGTTTTCATTCTCAGCGTGACGTAGAGTAAAACGCGGTCTATTCAAAACTGCCAATGGTCAGGTTATTAACTCAGACATTAATGGCAGTTTGAACATCATTAGAATGTATTCCCCAGAGGCATTTACTGTCGAGGAGATAGTGAGTTGTGGCGTTCAACCACTAAAGGTTAATCCTTTAGGAAGAGTTGGATAGATTTAAGTACCTTTGTCTATTTTAACTTTAACGCTATCGCCTTATTAGCAATAAGATCGACTAATAAAAATTATGACCGAAACTATCATTACTAAAGAAAGAAAACGTAGAACAACCTCTACAATAAGTTCTAGAAAAAAAACGACAAACTCTACAACTAAAGCCAGCAAAACCGAGCCAGCTAGATCCGAAAGTAGTGAATCGACTAGAACCGAAATAGAATTATCTTGCGCTCGCACAGACTTGGAAACTGCACTAACCTATGTTAGAAAAGGCGTACCTCAAAATCCCCACCATCCTCTACTCCATCATGTATCTTTAGTTGCCGATTCAGAGAGTAATACTTTGGAATTAACTACTAACAGTCTCGACTTCGGGATGAATACCAAAATTAAAGCCAAAGTCAGTCAAGCTGGTCGATTAACCGTCTCTTTAGAAGTTTTAGATAAGCTGATTAAAAAGTTTCCCCAAGGTCAAATTAAACTTACAGCAATAGTAACGGAAGTCACAAAAGAAAAGGATTCAAATTGGCAGGGGGACTCTTGCCAACTTATTTTAGCCCCCGATAACGAGGATGCCCAATTCGAGTTAGAAGCTTGTCTGGGTGATGAATTTCCCACACTACCTCAAGTCACCAGCAGGTTGCTGACCATTCCTGCTAGTATCTTGCTCAAACAGATATCCAGTGCCTTAATTAGCGTTGCCACCAAACAGGATAACAAAATGCTAACTGGAGTTCGGTTTAAGTTTACTGTTGATGCCAAGAACTTGGCTAGAATTGACACCATTTCTACCGATAGCAGCAGACTGACTTTTACCACTTCCCTTCAACCTATGAATAAAGTGAAACTGACTACTGATACTAGTTTTACTCTATCTGCTAAGGTACTCAAAGAACTGAAAAACAATTTGACTGCCACTTCATCCGAACAGCAAATTAGAGTTTACTACGATGAATTGGAATCTTCTGAAGAATCTCAAGCAAAAAGTGCTGCGATAATGTTCGCTTGGGACGATAAGCGCATTGTTGCCCTTGTCATGCAGGGTGATTATCCCGACCTTTCAGCAGTAAGGGAAATGGTCGATAAAAATGACAAAATAGCTGTATTTAATAGACTTACTTTACTTCAAAGTTTACAGAGATTGGCAGTACTTAGCGAAGGTAAAAATAAAATACTGCATATATCTTTAGCTGATGAGCGGGCAAATTTCAAGGTGCAGCGTAGTGGCATCGGTAAAGGTCGAGAAAGTCATTCGATTGTCATGTCGGGAGAAGCAGCATCAATTCATTTTAATATCAAAAATCTGATCGATATCGTCAGCACGATTGAATCTGATGAGGTTTGCCTGAAGTTGCTAGATAGTCAAAGTCCCTGTTTGATAGAAGCTTACGGTACTTACGAGTCATCAACTATCCCAGTCAAAGTAGAACATATTATCGCACCTTTATTGGTGGAGTAAGCTACTAAATATTTAAACTCTGACATAATTCTCGAATCGATTGCATGGGAAAATAGAGTTTCATCGGACTATTTACAAAGGAACGAAAACCGTATTTACGATAGAAATAGACTGCTTTTTCATCTATAGCTTCGGCAATCACTGCAAGAGAAGCTACTTTTTCTGTTGCTTCTAACGATTTTTTGAGAGCATCAACCAATATTAATTCTTCTAAATGCTGACCTCGATATCTATTATCTACTGCCAGACGACCCAACAAAGTAGCAGGTAGAAGGGGATAGCGTGGCAAACGTTTGGCTAAGGAATTATCTATTTCTGTTATTTCGACGGTATAGGAAGAGAGAGTGTAGTATGCCATGATATTAGTATCGGGAGCATCGATTAAAACAAATACCGTTGCAATCTTTTTTTTCAAGTCTTGATTGGCTTGAGAGCGTATATAGCGATCTAGACTTTCTACTCCACAACTAAATTTTGAACGATTGTGTTGCTTGCAATCAAAAGGTTCAATCTGTAATACCATTGACTATGAACTACTCATGTCTACTTCGTTGAGCCATGAGTTTCTGACGTTTCAACTGAGTCAGTTGCTGAAAACCTCCGCAGTGTTTAACTTTGGGATTTTCAGTAGAGCTAGACCCATCTACGTCTAGAGAGGACAGTTCCTGCCTTATCACACCCATAACGCCTATAAAGCTTGCTGATTATAAGCTTTAGTGTTGTGAATATTTTATGCAAAGCTAGAGTAGTTAGTCAAATTATATAACGCTAACCATTCTAGCTTGTATAGTCACAAAAAGCTCCGACTGATGGGTCGAATAAAACCTTACAAGTCCCAGTAGCACCATTGCGATTCTTCCCTACAATTACTTCCATCACTCCATTATCCTCAGTGTCCGACTTGTAATATTCATCTCGATAAAGCATTAAAAGAAGATCGCCGTCTTGTTCAATATCTCCACTGTCTTTCAAGGAAGCCATAGCAGGACGCTTATTACTTTGAGATTCAACACCTCGGTTAATTTGAGCTAAGACAACAAATGGTACGTTAAACTGTTTGGCAATATCCTTACAAGCCCCACTATATTTGCCGATAACTTGCGCTCTATTCCCTGCTGCTCTGTCTCCTAGTTTCTGAATGTAGTCCAGTACAACTAATCCTAGTTCTCCTCTTTTCGATTGGATTTTCCTCAACTCAGAACGAATTTTAGCAGGGGTTAATTGTTCGGCTGGAGTGTCATTAATCTCGATGGGTAATTCAGCTAAATTACTCAAACCATTAACTAAAGAATCCATCTCATCTTCATAGATGACATTGTTCATTAATCTTTGAGAGTCAATGCCCGTGTGCATCGCTAGAAATCTCTTAGTCAACTGTTTTCTGGACATTTCAGCAGAAAAGAAGACTACTGGCTTTTTCTCTTTAATAGCAATGTGATTAGCCAGGTAACAAGCAAACCAAGACTTCCCCATACTCGGACGTGCTGCAACAATAATTAAATCCTGTTTAGTTAAACCACCAATTAAAGAATCCAAGTCGGTTAAACCAGTAGAAAAAAGAGGTAATGAACCTTGTTCTAATTCATTGAAGATATCAGCTAGACAGTCATTAATTGGTTCAGTAGTAAACTTATCTTTCTTATCAGTAGTTAGAGCGAAGAGCTTGGATTCAGCGAAGTCAAAGACTGTTTCTAATTCTATTGCTGTATCGTATCCTAAATCGACTATTTCATGACCAGCAGCAATTAAACGACGACGCTGATACTTATCTAAAACCAAGAGACTGTAGCGGTCAATATTAACGGCTGATACAGTACGATTTAACAGTTGTGCTAATTTAGTTGTACCTCCAACTTTTTCCAGTAATTTATGGTCTGATAGCCAAGTAGAAACAGTCATCAAATCTACTTGCTTATCTTTGTGATGTAACAAGAGTGCTGCTTTGTATATCTGTTGATGAGTAGAAATAGAAAAAGCTTCTACTGGTAGAATATCAGCAACAATGGTAATTGCCTTTGGGTCGAGTAATATTCCTCCTAAGATAGCTTCTTCAGCTTCAATGTTAGTGGGAGGTAAATGATTATCATTCATCTTTGTTAAAAATACTGCTTAGTTTCTTAAGTTGAGTCAAACTAACTTGTTCTTTTTGTGGTTTGTCGCCAGCCTTAACTATCTTTTGTTCGGGTTGATTTGGTTGTTGATGAATAGTTTCAGATTTAGTCCAACCTTCTTGAATTGCCTTATTCAACCAACCACCAGCATTAGGAATATCTTGTTTAGTAAGTTGGTCTTTTAAAGCTTCAATCGCATCTAATACTATTTCATCTGAAGCTGTATGAATAGTCTTAGTCAGGGTAGGATTTAACTTAACTCCTACCACTTGTAATTGAGTCAGAATATTGGAGCTAATATCACTCTGTTTTTTCTGATTAATTGGCGTGACTTTGGCATTAGTTAAAGATTGTTCTAACTCTTTTATTCTTGCCTTTAGGCGATTATTTTCTGCTTCTACTTGACGCAGTTCGATAACTTTACCTTGAGCTATTTCAATATGTTTTTTCAAGTCTTCGTTTTCATTACGTAACCGACGATTTTCTTGTCGTAATTTACTAATAATTACCGCTTTAGACTTGTCTGTAGCTGGTTGAAACTGAGGAGTTTTATTTACTATTCCTCCAATAGCTGCTTTTTGTTGGTTGCGTAGTTCGGCAAGACGATTTTTAATCTCAGGATATTTATAGAGGTAGCTAACAGATAATCCTGCTGCTTCTGCTATGGCGTTAAAAGTAATAGTTTCTCCAGAATCTAAGACTTGTTGAATCGCTTTTTCCAGTCTTTCTTCTGCATCTTTTTTCTTAGCTGCTGCTGCTTTGACTAATAGCTCTGGATTGCCTTTAGAGTTGTTACTAGGGCGAGACATTATTCTTTCTCCTCCCATTCATTATGACCAAGACCTCTCATGGTTTTGTGTTTTTCCATTCCAGAGATAATTCTCTTGAGTCTTTCCGCTCTGGGAACGTTCTTTTCTATCTGTCTTTGATAGCCTTTTTGACGAGCATTTTCGATAATTTTTTCTGTCTCTTTTAATTCCTGTTTATGGCTATCTAAGAAGTCTAAAGTTGTTACCCAACTACCACAGCTTTTACAAGGTAAATCTTGATGGGGACAAGTCTGTGTCCAGAGTAAAGTACAGTAACCATTATCTGTAGTTTGTACTCCCATTCCTTTCTTTATCCATTGCATTTCTGCTGTGTCTAAATCAGGATTAACAGGTGCTACTATTTCACCTTCCATGTTGAAGTGGGTATTGTCCCACACTTCTTTCATTTTCTTTTTCTGGTCGTCATTAGTCAGGTGAATATAGTGCATAGACATCGAAGGAGAAGCATGACCGCCACGCTGCATAATGTGAGCGATGCCCATACCTTTTCTAGCTAAATCTGTTAGATGAGTATGACGAAATCTGTGGCACTTCCAAACAGGATATATTTCACCAGAAATATCAGTAATGTTATGTTCGTGAGCCAATTGATGAAGATATCCTCTTATTAAAGGTTGTTTGATAAGTTTTTTAACAGGAATAAAATGAGAAAGTTCTCTTTTTACACTTGCCCTTCTTTTTGGGGTATTAGTATAGGATGCAAACCATCCACTACCTTCTGTGCTGCAAAACAAATAGCTAAAATCTCTTCCTAAGTTATTTTTAATAAACTCTTGCTGTTGTAAAATACTTTGAGCTAATTCTTTACTAATAAATAATCTGTCTTCTTTTTTAAGCTTTATTCTATATAAACTAACCCACCAATCTCCATCTGAATCTTGGCTAATACAATTTAGCTTTAAACTACATACTTCTGATATTCTCATTCCCGTTTCAATAAGAATACTAATTGCTATTTTTATTGGTTTTGGAAGAGAATCAAGATGTTGACGTATCTGTTTAATGACATCAGAAGGAATTTCTTTAATTATTTTTCTTTCAGCTTTAGGATAATCAGATTCAAAAATTAATTGTTTACTGCTAATCTCTATGAGATTGTTAGAATTACAAAATTCAAAAAAATACTTTAATGTAGTGATAAAGATAGATAATGATTTAGATACTTTTAAGTCTTGAGAAGCATAATTAATTGCTTCAATCACTAATAATCTATCTATATCCTGCGGTTTTACTGTCGCTCTTTTTTCGGTTAAATATCGTGAAAAACGTCTAAACTCTGTTAATTTTCTTAAAAGCTCGCTGGTGCTATATTGCGAAGAATTATACCAGATATAATCTTTCACAGTTTTTTTAAACCATTCAGGATTAATCATTGAGAAATTAGCTGTATATAAACCTCCAGTAGTTGCTTCTTTCCCAAAAACTCTTAAGTCCCATATATCATATATTCGCATTTCTTTGGGAGTAATATCCGAAGGTAATATATCTTTAGCAGACTGTAATTTTGGATTTTTATAGAAGAAACGACCACAATCATCACATTTATATTGTTGTCTTGCTTTCGATTTTGCCCAAGTTTTTACTTTTATACTGCAACATCTAGGACAAACTATTTCTTTGTCTTTAGACTTTGATATCGATATTTTTTGCATTTAATCTTCCTCGCACTTAGCTAAATACTGTTTGTAAGCAGCTTTTTGGTCTTTGTTTAACAAATGCACATAAGTATCAATTGTGGTTTGGATACTGGCATGACCTAAGCGTTCTTGAACATAAATTAAATCCATTCCTGCTCTAATTAATTCTGTAGCGTGGGTATGTCTTAATAAATGTGCTGTGGCTTCAATTCCTGTTTTTTCACTCAACCTTCTAAATAAACTTTGAGCAGTAGAATATCTCATGGGCGAACCGATTTCATTACGCCACATATTGATAAAGACATAATCAGAATCTACATCAGGAAAATCATCATCTAAAACGTAATTTTCATAAGCTTGAATTGTTTGTCTTGGTACGCTAATAATTCTTGTTTCACCATCTTTGACTCTGGCATCATTGAGATTATCATCACGGGGAATTACATGGATTTCATTCAATCCCATTTCACTGTGAATATCACTATGGCGTAACCCCAAAGCTTCCCCAATTCTCATACCTGAGTGATAGAGAAGTACAATTAAAAACTTGTCCCGAAGATTGGCACAATTATCAACTAAAGTTTGGACTTCTTCTTTAGTTAAACACCCAGGAAAAGTTCTAGGTTCTTTGACTTTTAATCTCTTAGTTTTTACCCTCTTATCTTTCTTCATCTCATAGAGAAGTGACTTATACCTTCTCTGGACTGGGTAGCTAGTTTGATACAGTTCTCGGCTTTCTATCCTCTGATTTCGGGCGTGAAACTCGTAAAACTGATAAATCACACTCATCATGATATTGACTGTCTTTTCCGTCCTTTTTGCCGTTTGTGGGGCAATAGAAGGAACACCAGGAATAGAATCGGGTAATTGTAGCCAGAGCATAAATTCCGCTAACTCTTTCTCCCAACATTGTGTCCAGTCGAGACTGTAAGCTTCCAAGTACTCAAAGAATAATTTCAAGTGGTGGGCGTAGTTCTTCAGCGTGTTTGGTGCTTTGCCTAACGCCATCAGGTGTTGCAGATAATCTGTGACTGGTTCGATAGGAAGATAGTCATCACTAAGTAAAACCCAACTGGTTTGACCTCGAATATTGACCTTCTGAACTCTCATTATATGCTTTGTGTAATTATCAAGATTTATATTTACACAAAACGTTAAAAAAGGCAATTATCTTGCCTTTGTTGTTGTTGTTTAATATATTAAATTAATGTTGTATAACCTGCCCCCTTGCCCAAGCTAAACATACTTGGGCTGCGTTAATATCTCGATCTTCAGTGTGCCGACAACTTTGATTAGAACAAACGTGAAGTCTATCACTTAAGCTTTTTTTGGTTAATTCCCAACATTTAACGCATCGCTGTGTTGGTTTTAAACTTTGAGTAGGAGCTTCGAGAAATACTCCACCAGCTTCTTTGACTTTATAAGCGATGGCATCTCTAAGCATACCTATTCCGACATCAAGCATAGAACGATTAAGACCAGTCTTCTGTCTTTTTCTTTTGCTACCAGAGGACGCTTTTCTAGTCATGTTTTTGATTTTAAGTTTCTCTGTGACAATGAGGGAATTACTCCGAACAATATCTACTGCCACTTGATGTACCCAGTTTTTACGGCGATTGGCTACTCTTTTCTTAAGTCGAGAAATTTTAGCCTGTATTTTTTTCCATCTGCTAGAGGCTTTACACTTTTTCTTTTCGGGCTTACGTTTTCTCCTTAGTTGCTTAGATAATCGGTTTATTTGATTTTGGGTATTAGTCAAAAATTTTGATGGTTCAACCAGAATGCCGTTGCTCATAGCAACAGCCGTTTTACAACCAAAATCTATTCCAATACTACCTTTTGCTGTTTCTCTAGTTGGCAAGCATTTAACTGTAACGCTGGCATACCATCTGCTATTGCGGTAGACAATCGTACAAGTAGTAGGTTGACCCCAAATACGAGCTTGTCCTCTCATTTGAATAATGATACCCAAGTCTCTTAATTCTAGATAACCATTTTTGCCACTGCTATGAACTTTAAAACCTTGACGAGCATCAGGGTATGTCCATCCAGAATAAGCTTTAAATGGCTTAAACTTAGGATATTTAGCTAATCCTTGAAAGAATCTAACAAAAGCAAAATCGACACGCTTTAATGTCGCTTGCAAAGAACCAGCATTTAACTCTTTGTACTCAATCCAAGTTTCTTTGAAGCCTGGTAATGATGCCTGTTGCTCAAAGTAATCTACTGAATGAGCAAATTTTTGATATTGAGTTTTGCGGTTAGCTACTGCTGCATTATACAAGTAGGCGTGCATTCTTCTTGCCCAGAACATTTTTTGTTCTTGAGCAGTAGAAGGATAAAGCCTAAATGTAATGCGCCGTGTTAACATAGTTACCCAACTGACCTGTAGCTAGTATAACATGAGACCTAACAAGGGTTCGCATTCGGTTTATTCAATTCATTTGCACTTAGTTCTAGTGACTAAATATCGTCGTAAGGTAATTACTTCTGCGATGATTGCTCGAATGACTGAAGTGTTTCAAAACATCTGCAAGAAGAAAAAAAGCTTGATGCTTCAGTTCGATGGAGAATCAGATCACGTGCATCTTTTAATCGATCTTCACCCCGACAACAATATCTCTCAACTGGTAGCTAGTCTCAAAAGCGCATCTAGTAGAATAATTAGAAAAGAATTTGAAACTGAAGTCTCGAAAACCTATTCCAAACCTGTATTTTGGTCTGGCTCGTACTATGTCGCTTCCTGTGGTGGCGTAACGATAGAAAGACTGAGGAAGTATATCGATGAACAAGATACTCCCTTAGACTAATTCTCGGGCATCGAGCCGTCGAATTAGTTCGCTATTCCGAGGGGCTGTGGGCTGAATTCACTTCAGCCCTTTATAAGCCCCGTTCCCTACCCTACTTCGTTGAGGGTAGGGACACTCGCGAGAAAGTTGTATTTTTTGTCGTAATGCGCGTTCGCGATTCGGATTTTTAATCCGCAGAGTCGCATTGCTTCTTGTAACGAAGAGCTGCTATTTTTAAAGCTTCTGATAGCTGCGGTGGTTCGAGCAAAGCTGCGACAAAAGCTTCGCTGTCTTCACGATTTAGTTTTAGTGTTTGATGGCGTTGAATAACTTCAAATGCTGCCTCTTGTACGCTAGCAATCACAAAGTCGGTTAGAGTCCGTCCCTCTAAATCGGCTGCTTTTTGCCACAATGCTTTTACCTCTGGCGAGACACGGGCTTCTAATCTAGCTGAAGATTTGTTTGTTGACTTAGCCATACCAAGCAAAACGTAAATAAGTTATTTATTATTTTTATTGTACGGCATTTTGACGTATTATCTTGAGTAGAATAAAAGTTGGCTTGAGAAAAATCAGTAACAATCTCTTGAGATGGAGTAATGCAAACAGACAAAGCTGGGGATTCAACTCTGTTGGAGCAATCACAGCCGTAGGCTTTAACTGCTGCCAATACTCCCTGGCGATCCGAGTAAAGCGATCTCGAAGAGATCCGCTTCGCGGTGCGCGCGTAAGCAAATCGCTCGATTGCCTCTTCTGATGGAAAAGGGGAGCATCTGGATGTTCGCGCTTGATTAGCTCTCGATAGTTGGCTTCTAATTCGGTTAAAGTTTTGGGTTCTCCCAAAATTCTCATAGCCGGGCTTTCTTCCGTACCATTGAGAGGCTATCCTGCTGGTAACAAACGATTGGTTAAAAGTAATACGGAAAAGTTTTTAAATTCTTCCAGTTTTTGTTTTTTCTGCTCTAATTGCCGTTCTTTTTCTTGCAATTGTGATTCCAATTTTTCGATCTGCAATAAAAAAAGTGGAAAAATTTCTTCCCTAACGGGATTGCACTCAACAGGTCGATTGGATATGCGTTGTCTTTCCGAAAACATCCCTCAACCTCAAAATTTAGTTTCACTTCATATAACAAAGTAATGAAATCTCTCCCTCTTAAATACAGACCGCAACAACTAGAAGACTTAATCGGACAGGAGTTTATTAAAACCACTCTCAAAAATGCCCTGTCAGCCAAAAAAATCGCACCAGCATATTTATTTTCAGGACCAAGAGGAACGGGTAAAACCTCTACCGCCCGAATCTTAGCCAAATCCCTCAATTGTTTGGCAGTCGAACAGCCTACAATCAAACCCTGTGGAGAATGCAGTTCTTGTCGCAGTATCGAACGCAGTAATGCTATTGATGTCACTGAAATTGATGCTGCATCCCATAATGGGGTAGACAATGCTAGAGAATTGATTGAGTTAAGTCACCTCGCTCCCGCTCAAGTTCGCTACAAAGTGTTTATCTTGGATGAGTCACAAATGCTCACCTCAGCAGCGCAAAATACCTTACTCAAGCTGTTGGAAGAGCCTCCAGAGAGAACCATTTTTATTTTATGCACTACAGAACTGCATAAGATTTTGCCAACAATCGTTTCTCGCTGTCAGCTATTTAACTTTAAATCCCTCTCCCAAACGGCTGTAATAGACTATTTAAGTCAGATAGCTACTACTGAAGAAATCGATCTCACTCCTGAAGCGATCGCTGCTATTTCAAAATCGGGTTTGGGTAGTCTCAGAGATTCCCTACAATTATTGTCTCAACTTCAAGTGTTACGGCAACAAATTACCTTAGACAACGTAATTGAAGCTGTTGGTGGCATTAGTTCACAACAAATGTGGAAATTGATGACGAACTTAGTTAAAGAAGATGTCCTCAACGTCCTACTAATAGCCAGAAATCTCATCCAAATGGGAAAGTCACCCCAATTAATCCTCCAAGATTTACTCAATTGTCATCGAGATTTATTGTTAGTTAAAGCAACTCAAAAAGATGGCAAATCCTTGCTTTCTAGTAATCTCGAATATAGTAAACTGGACCAATTAGCCAGCAAAATTAGTTGGCATCACATCGAGCGCAATCTCGAACAACTCCAAAAAAGAGAACAGCAGCTTCGATTTAGTATTAACAATGCCGTTTGGTTGGAAACTTGTCTGTTAAATATGATGGACTCTACCAGCATTAATGAAACTCAAACACTTCTAAATAATCGACAACACCGAACCAAAACCCAAAAATCGACTGCCAATCTGGGTCAATTGTGGGCAAAGATCGTTAACAGTACCGAGTTATCTAACCAAAAAATGCTGTCTCATGCCAGTTTAATCGACTTAGATCGAGAGTTAAATTTTGCCGTACTAGCAGTAGAATCCAAGTACGTAGCTAAGTTCCAGAAAAACGTTACTCACCTCTCTCGTATCATAACCCACAGTTTGAGGCAGCAGCAGCCTATTAAAGTCATTATTGAGGAGCAGCAATGATACTAATATTAGTAGGAGAAGACCGCCACGGTATCGAACAGGAGATAAATAAGTACAAGCATCAAATTCCCCAACAGTGGCAAACCCTCAACTACAAGCGTTATGGTTGCGAGCAATTGTCAGAAGCGATTATGGATGCAGTTAGTTTCAGTTTCGGTGACTGTCAGAAAGTAGTAGTGATTGAGAATTGTAACTTTAGAGAGTTCGGAATCGCTGGTTTAGAACTGCTACAATCCATTGCCAAATTACCCGAATCTACTGATTTAATCTTTACTGCTAGCTCGATAGATCGGCGACTGAAAGTAGCTAAATTCCTGCTCGAACGAGGAAAAGTCGTCGAACACAAACTAATTCCACCTTGGCGAGAGGATTTACTCATCAAAGCTGTAGAAACTGAAGCCAAAGACATTGGATTAAAGCTCACCAAGGATGCTGTTCGATATTTAGCTAATGCCATTGGCAATGATTCAGAACGCAGGAGTAAAGAGTTAGAAAAGGTAGGAATCTACGCTCTCGATTCTAAATTAAACAAATCTCAAGTAGCTAATTTTGTGCCAATTAATACTCAAACTAGCTTGCAGTTGGCTGCTGCGATTAAAGCAGGACAGGCTTTATTGGTTGCCCAACTGACTGAAGAACTTTTAGCTAAAGGCGAACCTCAATTGAAGATTATTGCGACTCTCATTACTCAATTTAGGACTTGGTTGTGGACGAAATTGGCAATTGCTTCTGGAATTAAAACTAATGCTGACATTGCCAAGGTGGCTAATGTGGAAAATGTCAATCGAGTTTACTATCTGCGTCAGGAAGTAGCTAAATGTTCCCTCTCAAGTCTGGCTCGTACTGTGGTTCTTTTGTTCGAGCTACAAATTGCTTGTCAACAGGGGATGAAAACAGATTGCTTGCAGTCAAAATTGTTACTGGTTTGCGAACGATTTCAACCTCGAGATAAATACAGGTGAACTCTATCGCTCGTCCAAGTCGCTACTCCTGCACGAGACATCCTCACTATTTCTGTTGACGTAGCTGGCGAAACTCCTCGACCAGTTCTTCTTCGCTAATTCCTTTCTCCTCTAGTAAGCCATCCAAATGAGCGTTGTTTTCCCGTTGGTTTTTCGTTAGTATTGAATCAGGAGGTTTAAATTATGTTACAAGCCAACCGTAAACCTGGATTATTTAGCTTGCGCCTCGGTCAAACTTGGAAATCATTTGAAAAGTTCCGCACCGAAGGAGCAAAAGCATTATCGACCATTAAAGATGGTGCAGTTGCTACTCTGACGACAAAAACAGGACAATACCGCATTATAGAAGAACGCGATTTCCAACAGATGTATGGTTTAGCACGTGATGTAGATCGGCTTCGTGGTGGATTGAGAATGGTTACAGTAGCCGTTAAAGCTGCTCAAAAACATCCCGACCGTGAAAACCTGGAGGTATTAGCCGAGGCGGTTGCCATGTTAGGAGAGTTGCCAGAACTCCCTACCAGAGATAGTTTTGAATCTTTGATGCCTGAAAATACAGATTTTGATGACGATGATGATGTCATGCTCGATTCCAATCAAATCGAGCGTCCTTTCAGCAATGCAACTCCTATCTTGGAGGATAAATTCGATTGAATGCAGCAGCTAAAACTCCAGAGAGTTTAAAAGAATTAGAGATAAGTCTTCAAAACCTTTCCCATGACCTTCAATCTCTCACGATTATCCAATCTTTTGCTCAAAAAATCGGTAAAACTAAAGCACGACAAAAACTTTTTAATACCAATGGTGCATTAGTACGACCTCCCATAGAATATCAAGTGTTCATAGATAAAGGTTTAATCTCTCCAGAAGAAGACCCCTTTATCTTGTTGCAAGGAGATATTATCAGTTCTGATGCTGCTTACTTTATGGGAGAGCGCATTACAGGTATGAAGTTTGCCATTGCTAGTTCTACCTGCGACCTCGTACCCAATCGCCGCCAGTACGCTACCTTGCTACGACTACAGCCAATTACCGTCGATAATCCTTATGCCAAGCAGCTTCTAGGGGAGATGCTTAAGTTTACTTCGACTCAAAGAATGTATCTTCCACCATTACCAGGTGATAGGGATACCGTTTTAGCCAATGCCATACTCTTCGATGGATTAGTTCAAATAAGACTGGAAGATTTATTGATGTCGACACGCCATGCCAGCTTAAGTTTGGTGGGATGGCGTATTTTTGGTTCTCTCGTGCGTACCATCATGGTTAGAGCGGGAGAAAGTGAGGTGAAAATGAGAACTAGTCTTCAAACAGAATAAAGTAATAAATTTATTTGTTGCAATAATTCGTATTTACTCCAATTTCTTAGCTAACGCCATTTATAGCTAAAAAATCAAGACTTACAACTATTAATGGCAGTTATTACTTTAAAAGAGCTAGTTTCTCTCAATCGACAACATTCTTCTCCTCTAGCTAACTTTCAAACTTCAAAGCAAACAATACAACAACAGCAGTTTCAATTACTAGTCAGACAAAAGCGAATGGGTTTAAACATCAAACCCTTACTCAATCCTCAGCTTGCTCTTTGGCTCGAACAGCTTGAAAGTTTTATTCCTGGAATATTTGAGTCGCGTAAAAAAATTTATCTCGACAGTAGATGGAAAGCCCAACTTAAAATAGATGAAGCCAATTACTGGCTTGAAGTTCCGATTAATGCTGGAGTAGTTAAGACCAAAGTTCGGCTTTATGAATGGAGAATTGGCAGTGCCAAACTCAACTGGAGCGACAGGGTCAAGCTTTGGGTAGCCTGCCGATATCTTCATCTTCAATATCAACCCGAAGATTTATGGATGGTTATTTGTGCTTTTTCATCCCAACATAATAGTTATATTCAAAAACTATGCTGGAATCAAAAAGATGACCGTACCATCGAACGAGAACTAATATCCTTACTTTCAGAAGATACTTTAAAAAGTCCTCCCCAGCAAGTAGATAAATATTGCCAATACTTAACTAATTTCGATGAAATCGAAGAAATAAAGTTGTGACAAACCCACAGGGTAAACCCGTGTAGGCTTCCTACTTCGACGATACTTGACTAGACATAGCTATTGCCGTATCCCCGTCAGCGGTATCTCCATAGGCTAACACCGCCCGTCCCGTCGCCTAAAGGCAAGACGAGTATTCTCACTCGCAGATATAAAAAAGCATTTTTCTTTTACAGCAATTTAGATCGATGTCACAGCTATCAAATACTCGATCTAGTTAGATAGGAATTGTAACTTGGCGAGCGATAAAGCTATGTCGAACGAGCTTCTCGTCAGAAACGTCTATTGCCCACGCTAAACACCACAATGAATTTACCACAAGATAAATACGTCTACTCTGGAAAAGCTGCCGCTCTTCTTGAGGTTAGTAATAAAACCTTAATTAAATGGGTCAAACAAGGACATATAAATTGCCTCAGACAGGGAAAAAATCGCAAGTTTTCCCTAGCAGAAATAGAAAAGTTTAAACAAAGTTCTTTCTACCGCAGTCGAAATCCAAAGTTTACCTTGATTTATGTTCGTGCCGAAAACAGTTTAGAAAGGAGAAATTTAGTAGAAAAAGCTAGAGATTATTGTCAACGAAATAGCTGGACGGAAATAGCTATCTCTGAATCAACTCAACCCCAAAATTGTCTGAATACTCTATATTTTCAACAAGCTTTCAACTATTTCTTTGAAAGAAAAATAGAAAGACTAATATGTTGTAAAAACCAGGATGAAGTCAGTCGTTTTTTTAGCACTTTAGTCAAACATCGAGGTATAGAGGTTTTAGATTTACTTAATCTTTAATGGTTTTAGATAAAGCTATTATGAAGAGTTCCAGAACGAGGTAAGTATTTTTAACAATAACTAGCCAAATTAAGCGTCCCATGAATTAAAAATTATATAGATGTAAATAAATAAAATACGGAATTAATCATGTTGAAAACAAAAGTTCTTCTGATTGAAACTGACCCAGCTATTGCTTTAGGCTTGCCAGAATTAATCCATCAAAAAGTTCAATCGGAAATAGTCGTTGATGTTTCCACTAATCATGAAGATGGTCTATCAAAAGCACTTAGCTTAAAACCAGACTTAATTTTGATGGACTTGAATCATGGCAAAGGTTTGACTTTAGCAGAACAAATTAAAAATGTTCTTCCCGAAATAAAAATTCTATTTCTTTCAGCTACTTTGAGCAATCAACAAGATTTAATTTGCCTCATAGCAGATGGCTATAATGGCTTTTGTCTTAAAGGTATGGAAGTTGATGAGTTAATTGAAGCAATTCGAGTTACTCAAAAAAATGAAGATAGTATTTATTTAGATGCCAGAATCGTTAGCGATTTGAGAAAACAAATTAGTCGTTTAAAGTATGTTACTGACGAAACTAATGAAGAAATTACTCATCTGTTGGCAGAATTTACAACCAGACAAAAAGACGTACTCAAGTTACTTTTACAGGGAAAAGATGAAACTGAAATTAGCAAACTACTGGAAATTTCTTACTATACGGTTCGCTCTCATTTAAATGCGATTAGAAACAAGTTAGTCGCAAAAAGCAAATCGGAAGTGATTGCTAAATGCTGGAGTATGGGTTTAGCTTATGCACTGTGACTAGGGACCTCAATTCCACGAATTTAACTCTTTTGTACTGATTTTGCCTTGCGACGACTAGAAAGAGCGATCGCTCTACCCGCTTGATTCAATTCTTCGATTAACTTCTGGGTTTGAGGTTGTGCCGCTACTGCCAATGAATCAGTTAGTTCTTCTGGTAATGGTAATAACCTGGCTGCTGCTTCAATTCTTTTATTTAACTCATTAGTAATCCAATCTCGCTCTTCAGTTACTTCTAATTCCTCGGTATTCGAGTGAGCAATTTTTTCTTGCTGTCGCTCGCACCGCGCAATTAGTTGAGCTTTAATAGATTTATCCCATAGTTGTTCTGACTGTTTTGCCCTCTGTTTATCTTGCTTGGAAATAGGTATTTTCAACAGGTTCGGAAATAAAGCTTCTCTGCCATTACCATAGGCAGGAGAGGTAATAACACATTTTCCTTCGGGGAAGCGGAGAATTTCATCGGCAGTTATCAAGGGTTTTTTATGGATTTGTTCGCTCCAGTTAACCGAACGAGAGCCATGTCTGCCCATCGATCTTCCCGTAGAACGGTTTTTAATTAAAACTTCAGTTTCTCCATAACGCTTGGAATAACTATCGGCAGTTTCTACATCCCCTGGATTAAATAATACGTGAGTTGAGAGGGCGGAAGCGATCGCTTTTCCTTTTTGATTTCCGTAGGTTTCATAGAGTTGATTGAGACTTTGAATGCCGATTATCGGTACTCCCCCGTTACTGCGATATTCGTTAACGTAGTTTACCGTGCGGTCTAAGTAAATTGAGGGAAATTCATCGAGGGAGTAGACATAGGGACAATCTCTTTTTTCTGATAAGTTTTCAACTATACACAGGTGAATGTTAGTAGCTAATAAAGGTGCGAGGATCGACCTGCGTTTATCATCCAGTTTGAATATCGTTAGCTGCTTTCTCTTCTGTTTGAGGGGAATGGTACTCCTGCCAATAAAAGCTCGCAGCAAATCTTTCTGGATAAAAGCACTGTAGGTAGTCTCGGCAGTAGCTTTAATACCCGCTACCGTTTTTTCCGCATCCTTGCTCGATAGAAATGTAGCGAAGGTAGAAGCAATCCATGGATCTAAGCGATGTTCGTCTTCTCGATATACCGCATATTCTAATCTCTGAATAAATTGAGGCAGGCGAGCTAGAGCATAAACCATAGCTAAGTCTGGATATTTACTCGATTTAGCTAGCTGTAGCAATCCTTTGGCTAGCATTGCCCCATTGAGCTGAAAAAATGAGTCTCCTTTGCTATTTTTAACCCCAGGTGAATTTTGGATAATTATCTGTCCGATTTCCCCTGCCATAGTTGCATCTTGGGGACTGTCCATAAAGTCGAGAGGATTGATTACTCCACTGTAGGGTTCCCCTGGAGCAAATACCCGAACGCTATAACCGTAGCGAGTAGCTAAAGCTGCGTGTAGCTCCATCTGGTCGCCCTTTTTATCATAGATCGTGACGGGCAATCCCTGTTGATAGGCACTTTCGATGACGCGATCGATTACTGAAAAAGTTTTACCAGAACCAGGTGCGCCAATTACTAAAATACCCCGTTCGGCATGGGGAAACCAAACAGTCGGAGAAGCACCCAAGATTGTCTGCCAACTCGCACCGATTCCCCTTAACTTTCCTTTGAACCAATAATTAGGAGTACCACTCCAAAGAGTACAGGGTTGACATTGACCTTGTTTGACGCTTTCTATCTGCTTAATAGCTTTCTTAGTCGCCTGTAGCTTGTCACCATTGTTGGCAAACCTACCGCTAGTTATCTTATTGGTTTTCTTTCCTAAAAATAGAGATACAACTAATAAGCCAGCCAAAATACCCAACATTGTCAGAGTATCTGAATTATTTAATCCAGTTAAAACTTCATCAAAACTATTAGAAGTAGTTGCCGTTTTAGTAGTAGCTATAATTATATTCTGCTGATTAATATCATTCATTTCTATCTTTTTAAAAAGGCTAGGTTCCCTACACCATGCATTCACCAAATATCTGGTCTTCAAATAATTCTTAAAGCAGGCTATCGCCTTTTTAGTTTGGTAATTTTAGGCTAATTTTTAACAAAAAAATGGTTGAATCTAAAACCAACAAAAGTAAAAAAGCTGCAATTGATTCTGAGTTAGAAATTGATGAAGAATTACTAGATACTCAATACAATGAAGCTCGTCCTCCTTCTCTACCCTATGGCATTGTCATCAACGACCGCCCTGCGGGAATTTTAATTCCAGAAGACCAGTTAGAAAGAGCTAATTGGTATCAAAAAGAGCTCGACTTAACTACAGTCGATTTAACCGAACCAGTAACGGGGTTACTATTAGATCGAGTTCGTTTATTGGTATTAGCAACCACTCCCGAATACGTGCGTTGGAAAAACGATGAAGATAACCTGGGTGAAAAGGCTGGTACTTTAGTCGCTCTTTATGAAGAATATCGTTCTAAACTCAATAAGAAGACTCAGGATGTTTGCTCCAAGCATGCCATGATGTTTCTCGACAAAAACAATCAACCCCTACACGAAATTCCTATTGTCGTTACCTTTAAAAATGTCGCTTTATGGTCGTTTAAATCAGCCAAAGAAGAACATTATCGCAAACTAGAAAAAGTCTTTGCCCAATATACCAATCAACCTTATAGCAATAAAAACGATAAATGGCGTTCTTTAGGGGTACTTTACACCAAGTTTAAAGCAGTTAAAGAAGGCAAAGGTAGCAACAAATCTTTCTGTTGTAAAACCGATCGAATTGTCGAACCAACTATTAGTAATTTTTCCCTTCTCTTCTTGGGTAAACCCGAACGCAAACAGCAAGTCTGGCAGATACATGAAACCATTACTGGATTTGAATCTAGCGATAAACTGTTAGCTGCTGGTGATGAAGACGCTTCTGTTGAAATATTACCTCCTGCTAGCAATCCTAAAACTCGCAAGATCGAACAGATAGAGGACGAAGACGATTTTGAGTTAGATGAGGATGATTACCTCAATGATGATTTCGACGACTAAAAATTGTTATCCCAACCAAGAAAATATTTTTCTCGTATTAGTAATTAAGACCAGATTTGCCAAATGATTCCAGTTATTAGTTGAAACAGAGAAGGTAGAGCCAGTAATCCAATTATCCCCACTCTGAACCAATTAGCAAAAATAGCTAGTTTTCGCTCGGGTCGGGGGATGTTTTTCTTGTCTGTAGTTTTCATGTCTGATTAATACTTGATTGATTATCTAAAGATTACAACTCAATTAAGTCTTATCCAATTGCTTTATCTACCCAATCTCCTCGTCAAAACTAATCATTTAATTTAACTAGCTTATTTCCCCAATTGTCATGAATATTAATTTAAATGAATAGTCAACCAATAGCGATCGCTGCTAACAAGATTATCTGTAAATATCGCTCGCACGATAAAAAAGACAGTGCTGATGCTTTTTATAGCTCGAAAGAAACCGAGATTTTACTCAAACGATATCGGTTAAAACAACCCGCACGAGTTAAATCTATTAATGCTAAATATCATTTAGTTACCAATGTCGAACAACTTAGAAAATTACTCGACCCTTTAATTGATACAATCGAAAAATTTGGCATCGATACTGAAACCACTGGCTTAGACCCCCATACCAGTAAAGTCCGTTTGGTACAAATTGCTGTCTTGAAGCATCCTGTTTTGGTAATCGATTTAGCTGCCATCGACCAAACTGGGTTGACTCCCCTCAAACAACTTTTAGCTAGCAACTGTCTCAAAATCGGACATAACTTAAAGTTCGATTTAATGATGCTGAAGAGTACGGGGTTTAATCTCGAACCTCCTTATTTCGATACCTATCTAGAATACAAAGTTTTGACTGCGGGACTCAAAAGAAGTAATACCCTAGAAACGTTAGTTCAAAAGCTATTGCGAGTAAAGCTTAATAAATCCGCTCAGACTAGCGATTTTAGTCGCAGTCTCGGCAAGGAACAGTTACAGTATGCTGCCAATGATGCTGCTGTTTTATTGCCCCTGCATCGACAACTGACCCGCCACCTAAGCAAAGCCAAACTCACCGCTACGGCTCAAACTGAGTTTAACTGTCTTAGAGCAGTGGCACAGATGGAACTCAATGGTGTTAGGTTAGATTTAGATAAGTGGCAGTTACTCAAACAGGATTTACTGCAACAACAAGCTCGGTTAGAAGAAAAATTGCAGGCACATCTGGTAACTCGCAATTGCTCGACTGACACTTTACTAGCTGAGTTGGGTATCCGAGTTAATCTCTCTTCCCCCAAGCAAGTAGTAGCTGCATTTAACCGATTGGGAATTGATGTGAAATCGACTAGTGTTAGGGAGTTAATTCCTTTAGCTCAAGATTATCCCGTCATTAGATGGTTGCTTGAATATCGCAGTCTGACAACTAAAATTAATACTTTCAGTGTGGGTTTACCTCAATTTATCCATCCAGTAACGGAGAGGATTCAAGGTCATTGGTGGCAAATGGGAGCAAGGTCGGGGAGATTTAGCTGTCGAGAACCCAATCTAACCAATATTCCTCGCGATATCTTTACTAGAAGATGTTTTACTGCTGCTCCTGGCAATGTCATCATTAAAGCCGATTACAGTCAGATCGAACTGCGATTGATGGCTAAAGCTAGTGGCGATCGCCGTATGATTGCAGCCTATCGCCACGGAGAAGACTTGCATCGGTTAACTGCTTCATTTTTATTCGATAAGCTAATTGAAAACATTGTTGATGAGGAACGTAAATTAGGTAAAATTGTCAATTTTGGCTTAATTTATGGCATGGGAGTGGCAAAGTTTTGTCTGACTACTGCTAAAAAGCACGACATCTATTTATCTAAATTTCAAGCCAGTCAATTTCGTCAGAAGTTTTTTTTACTGTATGAAGGAGTTGCTGCTTATCATCAGCGAATTCGACGGGAATGGCAAGCAGGTACTAGAATCAGTTACAGTCTCGACGGTAGGCGTAGAGTCTGGAGCAAGCGCACTAGACCGACTCTCAACGAACTTCTCAATCATCCCATTCAGGGTACAAATGCCACTATTATCAAACGGGCGATCGCTCTATTGGATTCTACTTTACTGGCAAAAGTCCCCCAGGTTAAGTTGATTCTGGTGGTACACGATGAAATTGTCCTGGAAGTGCCTCGCTCTTTAGCCGATAGAGTAGCGAGGTGTTTGTCCGATTGTGCTATTCGTGCCGCCAAACCGATTCTCGCTCCGATTCCTGTTGAAGTTGAGGTCAAGGTTTTAGATAGTTGGGGCGATCGCTAAATTTAAAACTTAATTCAATAATGTCGTTAGGCATTTCCCTTTTAAATCGTACTAAATAGTATGATTTAATATATGATTAAGGAGGTTACTATTATGACCCATCGTGCAACTATTACTCTAGATGATGATGCCTACGCCTTTTTAGAAGCTTCAGCGGGGAATAATCGTAGTGCTTATATCAATAAGCTGCTTAAAGAAGAAAAACAACGAGTATTGGCAAAACAGATAATGAGAGCCAATCAAGAAGAAGCTTCTGACCTTGCTTATCAAGAAGAGCTAATGAATTGGGATGTAACATTGTCTGATGGATTGAACGAGAGGGACACTGCGGTTTCCGCAGCTTGTCCAATCGAGTTATAAGTTGATGAGTTCTCCTGTTTATCGGCAATTGGAAATAAGATGGATCGATCTCGAGCCGACAAGGGGTGCTGAAACTCAAAAAAAAAGACCATGCGTTATTATCCAAGCCGACATTGTTAACCAGGGGTCGAAGACAATTATTATTGCTCCTATTCTTCCAGGACATAAAAATTGGCCTTTTGCAGTCAATGTCAAACCTAGCAAGAGTAACGGATTAGATAAAGAACGACATATCAACCTCAAACAGATGAGAGCAGTTGATGTTTCCCGCATCCAAAATCGCCAAGGAATTCTGGAACAGCAATATTTGAAACCGCTTCAGGAAGCTATTAAGATAATTTTCGCGCTCTAGGCAAAAGGGAAGGCTATGGCATTAATTTACCGAACATCAGAACTTTCATAAACTTCGTCTAATAACCTTTGAATCGCTCCATCTAACGTTGCCGTACCCACGAGTTGGGCATACTTATTTAGTTTTTCCCAAGTCTCTTGAGATAGTCGCACGTTATATTCAATGCCTAGCCCTGGTGTATATGCTAATCCCTCTGGCGGAAGTTCTTTAATTGACGAGTCTAATTCCATTTCTAAATATTCTTGAGAGATCGACTCAGTTTTACCATTACTAAGTTCCACAATTGCATCCTTTTTATTCGGTATCTGTTTAATTCTGCCAGATCGCTCTGGAAATAGAGGATGTGTCCTAGAAACAATTACTTTCTGTCCTACCGTTAATTTCTTGGACACCTTATCTTTTTTCGGTTTGATTTCGGACACAAGCTCGGATACAATTTTACCCGATGGTACTTTATTACCAGCTAACTCTATTGCTCTAGCCCATATTTCTCTCTGTTGGCGAGGTTCGAGCTTCGTTAAAGACCTAATTTGCCATTCTGAAGTAGGTATTATTTCTAAGGTTTTATTAGCGTCAGATGTATCCGAGCCATTTTGTGTCCGAATCGGACACATTTGCAGAATATTATCTACAACAGCAGCAGCATCAATTAAACGATAAGGATGACGCCGTTGCATTCCAAACCTGTCTTGGCAATATTTTTCAAACGTCTCGTGAGTAGAACGATACAAACGACGATCTCTTAATTCTTTTAGTGCAATTCCCGCTTGATAAAATGCTCGTTCTACCTGCCTCTCCAGCCTCAATCTGTCTCGTTCTTCTTCAAAACTTAATTCTTCATCACTGACTATACGGACATCTCGAGGTGCGAAGGCAACCTCCGCACCCGTGTCCTCTTCAATTTGAGTTTTTTCTGGTTTTATCAAGTCAACCATCTTCTTAAGCATAAATAGCGATTGAGCGAAGCCCGCTGCCAGAGGCAATCGCACGCTTTGGCTATTAACCATGTAAAGCGATCGCTCAATCCTAATTATCCTCATTATATATGTATATAATGAGAAAATAAAGCTCACTTTCAGTTTTTGATAGATAATATTAGGTGTGATAGTAAGGCAGTTTGTAATCCTGAAATGACAGATAACAACTATTCTCATGGCAAGCATCCCAATAGTTTGGCGAACTTAAACTACCGTGGCGGTAGACCAAAAACTTTTGATTCGTCTAAAAAAAGAAGAAGTGTATCTGTTACTGAAGAAGGATGGGAAGGATTACAGCCAGTTATTGAAGAGTTAGGCTGCAAGAGCGTTTCCGATTTTCTAGAAAAAGTTGGTAGAGGATTGGTAAAAATTGATGTTTCAGCTTAAAATTAGTGGCTCAATTATTGTACTAAACTCAATTTTCAAAGAAAAATCAAGCCATTATCGATTACAAATTCAGCCTTACTTTAGCAAGATTAAATACCTGCAAAACTTTCAGTTATCTTGCACTGCCAGTAATGTGTAATTTTTACTCTATTTAAAGGTGCTTGTCCGATCCAATTGTGCTGTTGACGCTGCAAACCCTTTTATTTCCCACATTTGACTCGCTCCCTCTATAAATTTTCGCAGTCGATATTAATTGATTCCAACAATTGTTTGAGACTATTTGTGGTTACTGTACTATTAACTTCTAAACCAGCAATCAACAGTTTATCTTTTAATTGAGATAGAGTTTGATAAATTTCTTGTAACTGAGACTGCTTTAATTGCAAATGTTGAGTAATTTGTTGTGAACTAGCACTGGTTTTAACCTTTTTTAGAGCAACAAGAGAATTAGCTATCTCTCGACAAAGATGAAGAACAAAATGAAGGATTTCTAATAGTTCTGGTAACAAAATGCGATCGCTTTGGTGAATATCTCGAGCTAAAACATGAATTTCTCTAACTGAAGATAATGTAGCTTGCCATTGAGAAAAAACCCGATCTTTTCCCAGTAGGCGATCGCATCGTGCTAATTCATTTTCAAAGTTTTTGGGAATCAAGAGATCGGCTTGGTTTTGTGCGTTAAATCGAGTAATTTTGGCTGGAATAATTACGCTCCAGATTACCAAAGTTAATAGCGCGATCGCCAATCCTACGATCAAAGCTAGAGGATGAAAACCCAGAGAGAAAATAAAAATAACATAACTCAAACTAAGAACCGCAATTAAAACATAAGTTTGATTGAAAGGCTTAATTTGTTGCCAATTTGCTAAAAAAAAAGAAATCATCAGTTATTTGCCTCATTTTGAACACTGCATAGATGACAAAAAAGCAGGATTTTAATAGTGTTAGCTCCTGCCTTTTGTTTGTTTTGAGTTTAGTTACAACTCAAAATCTGAAAGGAATCGTATTTGGCTTCAAGCTGTTGGCGCAATTGCTGGTTTTGTCTGCCAAAAGTTGCTAAAGTTTCGATCTTGTGTGGTGAGGGAATTTGGGGAAAGCTTTCTATTCCCCAGTCGCTAAAAGAAACTACGCGCTCGATTTTTAAACGAGAAGGATGTTGGTTATAAAGCCGTTCGTAAGCCTTGACTACTTGTTCTTGCCATTGCTGGGGTTGGCAATAGCTACGGTCGATAATGATAGTAACTTGGGGAACAATTAACCAATTAAATAGTAACCAAGTTAAAACGAAAGCAGTACAACTTCCAGCTATAAGCATCGACAACTCTCGATTCAACGATTTATTGAAAATATTCATACTACATTTGAGTTTGAAAAATTTGATGCATGAGTTCTTTGACGTTATCTGGATTACCGTCTTTGACAGTAGTTTCGCTAAAAGCTGCGATCGCTTCTAGTTCTTGGTAATTGACTTCGCCGTAAGCAATTGGTAAGATTCTGACTCCCGCATTAGCCACGACATCCCGAATTCGGTCGAATTCCAAACCCGTAGTGCGATCGCCGTCGCTGAGAAGTAGTAGATAGAAGATCCCATTGGGATCGCGTTCTTTTTTGGCTAGTAAATCTGCCAAACCCACGACCAAACCGTCATAGATTGCCGTACTACCCACTGCTTGAAGGCTATCGATCCCTGCTAAAAGTCGTTGCTGTTGATTTTGGTCAAAGGCATTCAAATCGACGATGCGAGTAGGTGTATCGGCAAAGGAAATTAATCCAATTTCGTTACCTGGATTAATTTCTGTCGTAGCTACTCGTAAAGCTTCTTTGAGAGAGTTAATTGGTTCGCCTTCTAGAGAGCCAGATACATCGACGACCAATTCCATATAAACGGTTCTACCCAAATCCTTACGTTGTTTCCAGTATTTTTGTGCTGCTAGTAAAATTTCTCCATTAGGTTGGGGAGGAGAATCTGTCGCTGCATTTTGTACGGGAACAAAGCTATCTTTAGTTGCCAGTTGCTGCATTTTTGTGGAAAGAACAAATTGAGTAAATTTAGTCAACGCAGCTTCTTGTTCGGGACTATTCCAACTAAAAGTGACTAGAGGATTATCGTGAGCTACACCAAAGCTGACAAAGTGAAGGTTTTTAAATTCTGGCTGTTGTTTGAGATTGAGGTAATTTTGGTACTCCAAAGGGAAAGCATCTAATTTATCGGGTTCGCGCTGATAGATTTCGAGCAAGTCTAGAGTTGTCGTAGTCGTTACTAACACGCGATTTTGAAACGTCTCGAAGACAGAATTAACTGGCTGAGAATTGAGATCGCTTTTAGTTAGAGGTTTACCATCGAGATGATGCCCCGCACCACGCCAAAAAGTAGAATAGAGTAAATTAATTGCCGTAGAACTTTCATAGGGGTTGGCATAGCCGACAGTTAAATTACCCGCTAAAATCCCATCTAAAACGCGATCAAAGGTTACTTCTCCGTCTTTGGCTAGTTTTTGATAGGCTGATTCGGAAAGTACCAAACCCGCAGTATTAGGAACGAGTTGAGGTGCGATCGTCTTAAAATCAATTCCTTGGGCTTGTAGCATCGATAGCCAAAGACTATTAGAAGGACTATAGGCGTTAGGTTTAGTCGCTCCTGCTGCAATTAATCTCGCTCCCGCACCAGAGGGAATTGAACGAATGCTTACCTCTATTTTCTGACCATCAATAGTTTGGTTTTGAGCATTAAATTCATCTACAGCTTCAATCAGGAAATCTTCAGTAGAAGAGTCTGGATTGGCTTTTTCTGGTGAACTATAAATTTCTAAAGGGATGACATCAACATTGTTGGTGTTTTTTGCTCCATAAACGGGATAATTTTCTAGGTTAGGAATCGGTTCGGTAATTGCTGGAGTGTCAGATATCGGAAGTATCTCAGGTAAAGGACTGGGATTTACCGTAATATTATCGACCAGTTTGTTTATTTGGGTTATTGTATCCGATGGCGATAGTAATACTTGCTTTGTATCTGGGCTACAAGCCCATAAAGACGATAGACACAGCAATAAAGTAACTACAAAATATAATAACCATCGAGTTATCTTAAGATGTTTTTTGTTCATTTATTTATCGATTAAGAACTAAATTATTCAACAACTCGGTCGAAAATCGCGAGGAAATCTCGCCATTATTCGCATCTAATTTATTAATCGGTGTAAAAAACTAATTTGTTGCATCGATGCAAGCAAATTTTAAGGACAACTAACTTCTGTGTCGTAAGACCAAATATAATCATTTTGTCGAAGTAATTGAAAAATGATTGCCCACAGACTTACCCTAGCCATGATTTCACAATCTTTTTGGTAATTGATAAATTCTGGGGTAAAGAGCGTGTAAACATTAAAATTGTCTCTTTCTAAAATGACAATCTGTTCTCCTTGATAGTCGATAAATTGAGTAGTGCCAGTTAGAGGAACAATTTTTGGCGCGCCAAACTCAACTCCCAATCCAATTCCTACTGCACCTGGCGGTACATCTGGAGCTTTGCATTGAATGGGAAATAACATCATAAGTAGGGCAAATAAGACAAAATATCCGAGCTTTTTCATGTTTCATTGCACCTTCAGTAAATTATTGTTTTAGTAATAGCGATCGCTCTAAAAGCGAATTGCTAGACTCTCTTTAATTACTTCGGTGTTGAAGACTTGAAAGTTGTAATTTTTGTCTTGATTTTTTCCTAAAAAAAAGTTCGGTCTTTAACCGAACCTGCTGGCAATTATTTAAGGGCAATATTTACTTTGAATGACTACGTTCTAGCCAAGTATCGATACTTTCAATTCCTAAAGGGGTAGGCATAGCAGTACCAGAATTATTAGTAGGAACGAATAACATCGTTGATTTGCCCTCCATGCACATTTCGTATAGCATATTCATCGCACGTAACTGTAATGAAACGGGGTTTTTTGCATATTTTTCGGCAGCTTTGGCAATCGCATCGACTGTTAGTTCTTCTGCTTCTGCTAGTTTAACTCTGGCTCTTTTTTCTCGTTCTGCTGCTGCTTCACGGGAGATAGCTTCTTCTAATTCTTTGGAAACTATCACATCTTTAATTTCTACGCCGACAATTAAGATTCCCCACTGACAGACAAATTCAGCGATGTGTTCCATCACGATATCGCCAATTTTATCTCTTTGGGATAGTAATTCATCTAAACTCGATTTACCTACCATATCTCTAATCGAAGAACGAACCGCTAGTTGAGTAGCTTGATGATAGTTATCGACATTTAAAACTGCTACTTTAGAATCCCGAACTTTATAAAATAAAATGGCATCAACTTCTACAGGAATATTGTCTCTAGTTAATCCTTTTTGTAGCGGTACGGTGTATGTAATTGTTCTTTTGTCTACCTTTTGTGCTGTCTGAATAATTGGGAAACAGAGATACATTCCAGGTTTAGCTGTTTTAGATAACCGTCCTAAAGTAAAGATTAAAATATCTTCCCATTGGTTACAAATTCTGATGGATAATAGTATTATTACTATTGCCACAATTATAATAATAAATAGCATTTCCATTGTTTTCTCCAATTAAAATGGTGTTTGTAAGCGATGCATTGATTTTAAAAAAGATGAAGTTGCAAAAACAAGAGGGGTAAATTTTTAGTATACGAGACTAAAAAATCACTACCCTAAGATTTAGTTGAAACATATTTTAGAAACTACAAAAGGATTGACAAATATTTCTATTTTTTCCAAAGAAACAGCGTGATTGAGTCCAGCTTCCGATTTGCCACTGTTTACTCCAATTACGCGTCCTTGAAAATTTAGTAAAGGACTACCAGAGCTATCAAGATGAGTGATAAATGCATCGTGTAATATACCCAATTCTGGATCGATACTAGAAATAGTTCCTGCTGCAAAAGAATTACTCGTTTTTTCAGATGAATAGATAGTATATACAGGTTCGCCTACTCTAGCATAATTGAAAAACATAAAAGGGAAAAATAATGTATCTAAAGTAGGTAAAGATTTTTTTTGAGCCAGAAAAGATGGTAATAGTGGCAGTTTGAAAGAAATAGCTGCTAAATCAGCTTGTTCATCTGTTTTAAAAACATATCCAGAGTATTCTTCTCCATTAGCAAGAATCACTTTGATTTTCCAGTTATCTTCGACAATATGATTGTTAGTAATTACTGCAAACTCTGAATGATCACAAGATCTTCCTGCTTCGACAATGAAACCTTTACCAATATTATTATCTGTTTTGATGGTAACTATTGCTTTGTTGGCTTTTTCATAGATTTCTTGAGGAGTTTTTTCTTGATTATTAGCCATCTCAAAATTACTTTTTATTTTAAGATAACTGTTATTCAAATTTTGAGCTAGAGTATAATTAATCGTTACTAAAACTACTAGCATTATAATAACTATATGTCCTATAAAGCTCTTTTTTGATTTAGATTTTTTGTTTTTTTTCTCATACATTACTCTTGTTATTACAATTAACTGTACTAAAATTAATTTAAGAGCGATCGCACCTCGCCTTCGGCAAGATCGTAATACTTGCATTAATCTTTTTTCATTCATCTGGCAATTTCTTTTTACTAATACCTATCTCTCTTATCGGTACGATTTAAGAAAATGTTGCATAATCGCAGAAATAATTTTACGATTGCGATCGCGAAACTTTATTCCAAAAATTATAAGACCAATCTAAAATATGATGAAGCTGCAAAACACTAACTTTTAGTTACACGCTCAAAAATCTCTTAGTTTTTGAATAATTTAATGCTAGTCGGTAAAGTTTTATTTAAACAATACAAGGTTATTGAACAAATCGATAAAGGTGGTTTTGGTCATACCTATATCGTTATCGATCTTGCCTTTCCTGGCAAACCCCGTCGGCTTCTCAAACATTTATATCCCATAAATAGAGATGCTGCGAGTTTAGCCAAAGCTAAAAAATTATTTGAAATTGAAGCAATCGTTTTATCTCGCTTAGGAGAACACGATCGCATTCCCCGTCTTTTTTCTCATTTTGAGGAAGATGGAGAGTTTTTTTTAGTGCAGGAATTAATTGAAGGTCGAAATTTAACTTCTGAATTTAAGTTAGGTAAAAGATGGGGTGAAACCGAAACGATTGAGTTTCTTCGAGAACTTTTAGCAATTTTGTCTTTAGTCCATCAAGAAAATACGATACACCGCGATATTAAACCCGCCAATATCATGCGTCGTCAAAAGGATGGCAAATTAGTTCTCATTGATTTCGGTGCGGTAAAAGAAATTTTAACCGTAAATCAACACGGAAGTACTAATATATCTTTACTATCGGATGGTATTGGTACCCCTGCTTATATGCCACCAGAACAAGCAATGGGAAAACCTGGAAAGTATAGTGACATCTATGCAGTAGGATTATTGGGTATTCAGGCTGTCACTGGTTTATCGCCTACAAAAATACCTCAAAATTCCGAAGAGTTGGAAACAATGTGGAATAAACTTAACCTCAAAATCAATCCACGATTCAAGAGTCTTTTAAATAGGATGGTTAGTTTTCAATACAAACAAAGATTTTCCGATGCTGATGAAGCTTTAGAGGCACTCAATCTAATTCAAAAAATCCCATCAAAAGTAAAACTACTATCGCTTTTATTAGGAGCTATAGGACTGACTGGTGCGGGGATTTCTGTTTTGACTTTTATGAATAAGCCTAACTATACTGGCTTGGCAACATATTTACAAAACGAGCAATGGCAACAAGCTAATACAGAAACAGATAACCTTATTCTCAAAATTGCAGGAGAACAGAGTACTTTAGATGCCGAATCAATTCAAAAATTCCCTTGTAACTCACTGCAAAAAATCGATGAATTGTGGATGCAGAATAGTAATGGACGCTTTGGTTATACTCCCCAAAAAAAAGCTTATTTAGAAACAGGAAATGAATTCGATCGCTATATCGAATCTACTTATGAAACATTTGGCAATGAAGTTGGTTGGAGAATTTTTGGTACTTGGAAAAGATACAACGACTTTAATTTCAATCAGATCGATACGACCATAACCCCATCGGGTTTTCTTCCTACTCCAGGTAAAGTAGCCGATAACAAACAAGATTTACGTATTCGCGAACGGGAAATGTTATTGTCGCGGTTCGATGCTTGTGGATTTTAATTTAAAACACATCTTCGTAAAGATTTGCCATTGTTAAACTCAATCCAACTGAAGTTAGGTGTAAATTGTCGCTTTTGCCTAAAGTTTCTACTGTCCAGTTATCCTGGTTGTCTCGACGATAAACTTCGACTTTCATCTCATCTTGAGCAATTAAGACATATTCTTCTAAACTCTCCAGAGTTTGATAATTGATTCTTTTTTCTCTGCGATCTGTAGTAGCGGTAGACTCAGAAAGGACTTCTACAATTAGTTTGGGACTGGTTTTAAAATACTTGGCACTATCATTGGGATCGCAGGTGACTAAGAGATCGGGATAATAAAATATGTCGGCTGTTGGCAATTTAACTTTTACTTTCATATCGGAAACAAAGGCGCGACAAGAACTCCCTCTTAAGTGAGGACGTAATAAGGATATAAAATTTGTAACAATCAAATTATGTTCTTCGCTAGCACCAGCCATTGCAAAGATTTGTCCCGCTACGTATTCATGACGAATTTCAGCATTTTGCTCTAATTTGAAGTATTCTTCTACAGTGAGTAAGTTTACAGAAGAGTGCATTGTTTTATCTGTGTTTTTTTAAAACTCTTATGGATTGACATCCTCACCGCCCTAGAAGTGCGGTGATTCCCAAACATCACTATTTGGGTTTCTGTTTCTTTCTCTTTCGAGTTTTCCGCAACTGCCCACGCGAAAGGCGAGTGGGGGAAACCCCCAAGACCGCACTCGCTCCTTTAACACTATGGTTATCAGGTCTTATGTCCGCTCCACAGACGATCACTGCGAGTCCCGCAGCGAGTATGTTTTTTGCAGCGTTGATGTCCCTGTCAATGCCTATTGTCATACAGCTAGGGCAGTCCCAACTGCGAACATTCAAAGGCAATTTTTCAATTACGAAACCGCATTGACATCGTTTGCTGCTTGGAAAAAAGCGGTCAATCTTGACCAGTTTTCGTCCGTACCACTCGCACTTATATTCCAGTTGCGCTCGCATCTCACCCCAAGCTGCATCGCTAATCGAACGAGCCAGCTTACGGTTTTTGACCATGTTTCTAACTGCCAAGTCTTCAATAGCTATCAGGCTATTAGACTGAACCAAGCGAGTAGTCAATTTGTGCAGAAAATCAGTACGAGCATCTTTTATTTTGGCGTGTATTCGAGCTACTTTAAGTCGCGCTTTTTCTCGGTTTCTAGAGCCTTTGGTTTTCCGACTCAGTTCCTTTTGCGCTGCTTTGAGCTTTTTATACAGCCGATTAAAATGTTTTGGGTTAACTATCTTCTCACCATCGCTGGTACTGACAAGACTGGTAACTCCAGCATCCAACCCAATCTTTTTGTCTGTTGGTGGAAGTACCTCTACGGTATAGTCATCAACCAACAAAGATACGAACCATCTACCAGAGGGTTCGAGTTTAACAGTAACAGTCGAAGGTTCACATCCTTGAGGAATATACCTCGACCAAACTATATTCAATGGTTCTTCGCATTTAGCTAACCAAAGCTTACCTTCCTTGTAGCGAAAAGCTGCTTTGGTAAACTCTGCCGAACCACCGTTACGTTTTTTCTTGAACCGAGGGTAATTAGCTCTTTTACTCCAAAAGTTAGAAAAAGCTTTTTGCAAATGTCTCAAACATTGCTGCAAAGGTACACTGCTAACTTCATTAAGAAACTGCAAGTCTTCGGTTTTCTTCCAGTTAGTCAGCAAGCCAGAGGTTTGCTTATAGTCAACCCTTTCTTGTTTGCTATACCAAGCTTCGGTTCTTGCAGCCAGAGCTTTGTTATAGACCAAACGAACACAACCCATTGTCCGTCGCAGGAGATTTTCTTGCTCGGCAGTTGGGTAAAATCGGTATTTGAAAGCACGTTCGGTCATGCTTACATATTATCACAAATTCTGTAAAGCCGTGCTGAAGCACGAGGTCTTAAACCCAATTTTTTTCGATAATTTTAATATCCAAAGAATAGCCCCTACCTTTGACGGTTTTAAGGAATTGAGGTTCTCCCGAATCTAGTTCGATTTTGTCTCTAATTCGCCAAACCAAGTGGTTGATATGGCTTCTATTTCTGCCGAAACTATCTTCATTCCAAATTGCTTCGATCAATTCATCATACTCACAGATTGAGGGGCGATCGCTATTCTGATGATTTTTGCGACTCATATAATCGATTAAACAACGTTCTTGTTCCCCTAAAGATATAGAATCTCGACGACGGGCAAGATTACGAAACAAAGTTTTTTGGCTGAGGCTGTATTCGATACTGTGGATGGTTTCCCTACTCGATATCTGGCTGGTTTCTCCAGGATCGATAAATTCCAACCGCCAGAAAATAGGTTGTTCCGACGGACTGAGTTCTCCCAAAATCAAGATATAGTCGCCACTTCTCAGGGAAATTTTGTCTTCAGAACGCACATCGATTTCTGGTCGGTCTATTTCTCGTTGCAGAAAAGTTCCGTTAGAACTACCTTCGTCTACGATCCACCAGCGATTGTTTTTGTATTGGAAAGAACAGTGATTTCTAGATATTGTTTTGTGGGGGTCGGGTAGAACGATATGATTGTTACTTTGTCTGCCAAGAGAAATATAAATTTCGGCTGTTGTTTGCTTGGTAATAATATTTTCTAGCTCGATTGTGTATTGCGAGCCATCTGGTTTGGTAACTTCTAAAAAAGGATATTCGGAATTCATATTATCGTGCTATAGACAAGAATATTAATTTTTTTTTAATACTTATTTCAAAAAAGTTAATGAATAAACCAATAAATTTATTCATCAAATCGAATCTATCATTTATAGACCCCAGGCAAGATTGAAACAATATTTAATCTTTATTTAGTCAGATTTAAGTTGATTGTAATTAGATGGTAAAAGCTGTATTATCACGATTACTGAGATTTCATTAGAAATACATCCGAATAATAATTTCATCTATAAGTGAAAAACTTACTAGAGCGAAAATGCAAGATATTAAAATTTTTAAATTAGGAGCTTTGGTACTTTTAACTACTGGAACTTTATTGGGAGACTACAGGGTAGAAAAATCAAAGTTTCTGCCAAGTATGCTCGAAAATGTTTCTCAATCTGTCTTAGCACAAAATAGTCCATCTAAAGATGCCAGTCAAATTTTTGAAGAAGTCAATCCCGCTGTGGTGACTATCAAAACTGGTTCGGCAATTGGTAGTGGATTTATTTACAGCGAAGATGGTTTGATTTTTACCAATGCTCACGTAGTCGAAGACGCTCCGAAGGTGGTAACGGTAGTGTTTGCCGATGGTAGTCAAGCTTCGGCGGATGTGGTTGGTTTTGCCAAAGGAGGATTAGATTTAGCTGCTTTGCAAGTTTATCAATCAAAAAAATTACCCACCGTTACTCTAGCACAGCCTAATTCTGTTAGAGTGGGCGAACCTGTTTTTGCGATCGGTACTCCGTTAGATTCTCAATTTCAAAATTCGTTTACCCAAGGCAACGTGACTAAGATCGACCGAGATAAATTTGACCATATACAACACGATGCTGCTATTTTTGGTGGTAATTCTGGAGGACCTTTGCTCAATGATAGAGGAGAAGTCATTGGTGTCAACTCTGAAGGAATAGTACAAACTGGAAAGCTTAATACAGGAATGAATTTTGCTATCCCCGTCGATAAATTAATTTCTTTTATCACCGCAGTAAAACAAGACAATATTTCTCCCGTATCTACTCGACCAACAGGAAAAAGTGAAACAAACTTTAGAGAAATTACTTTGAACGGTCAAACAATTTCAGATAGTTTATCCGAAGAAAATCGAGCTTCTTATTACATTTTTGAAGGGCGTGCGGGTCAACAAGTCACTATCGATATGGTTAGCGAAGAAATTAATTCGGCTTTAGTGCTGGTTAAAGCGCAGATATCTCCCAAAGGAGAAATAGAGCCAGAATATAAAGTTGATGAAAATGATGATTTTAATCCAGGAAGTTTGAACGCCAGGATTGAAACTACTCTAAAAGAAGACGGTTTTTATGTAATTATTGCTCAATCTCCCTACAACGGAGAATACGGCACTTACAATTTGCAAGCCCTTTCTAATGACACTTCTTCGGAGTTTTGAAGCAAATTTTATTAATTAATACTAAGAAAAAAAATGATGAAACTCAAACCTGTTTTGGGCATTGCCCTAGCAACTGCTATTATTACTGCTGCCATTCCTAGTTTTAGTCAATCTGCTTCTGAAGATCGAGTAAGCTTTTTTTGTAAAGCTATGTTTGATAGTGCTGCTGGCTCAGAGATTCCCGCCACTATAGCCTGGGTTCCCCAGCGAAATCAAAATGTCCCGATTATTTATTGGAAATCTGCTCATTTTGAAGAAGCTGGTTGGGATGGTCAAAGACGGTGCGAAGAAGTAACCCCCAAATTTCAAACTTTTCTTGATAATAACCGCCTTAATTATTTAACTCATGGTAAAGTCGGTGCTTATCCTGTGATTTGTGCCGTAGGAACCCAAAATGGGGAGACTTGTAACGCAGAAAATCAATTGTTTCAACTCAAACGGGAAGCAGATGGGGATGATGCGCTCAAAAGTTTGATGGATATTTTGGAAAGAAGAGGAGGAGATGCACCTCCTTTATATCAAAGTTCGGGATCGCAGATTTACGTTCCCATGAATGAGTTTTTGTTAAATGCTCCCGCAGTAGAGGATTGAATAATGTCGTAATTTTTATATTCTGTTGTGTCAAATAATGCAAATTAACTTTAGTCCCCCGACCTCCAAATTTGGGGGCAGTTAATCAGTACAAGAATATTAACTTACCATTTTAGTCTAGGCACGCCACTACAAAACAATTAAGTTTATTCAGACATAGTTAGCTTTTCCACACTTCTGTTTGTTTATCGAGTGATTTTATTAAGATAAAAATTTTTATGAAACGTTCTTTTGCTTTAATTGGCTTTTTTCTATTACCCACATCGGTTTTCACGGTAAGTGCTTGTTCGTATTTAGGTATCAATACATCGGGTGCTGAAGATTTGACAGCAAAATCGGTTCTTACTCAAAGTTCGGGTCAACAGTTGGCACAATCAAACGAAGTTGCTCAGGCATTTTCTCCCGAAGCAGAAAAAGATCTTACAGAATTAGCTAGAGCCATTACCGTTAAAATCAGCACTAAAGACAATGGTGGTTCGGGGGTTTTGATTGGTAAGCAAGGCAATAACTATCTGATTCTCACTAACGCTCATGTAGTTCGTGGTGGTAAAACTTTTGAAGTTAAAACTGAAGACGGTCAAACTCACCAAGCCAATCTAGTTTCTAACTCTATCAGTTCCGCTTACGATCGGGCATTGCTTCAATTTAGTAGTAACCACACTTACAAAATAGCTACCCTTAGTAAATTACCTGCCGAACCAGAACTACCTACTTTTGCAGCAGGTTATTCTCGCCAAACTGGGAAATTTGTCACTACAAGTGGTCAAGTTACTCAAATTTCCGACCGACTTCTGAAAAAAGGTTATCAAATTGGCTACACCAACGAGATCGAATCAGGCATGAGTGGTGGACCAATTCTCGATGGGGATATGAAGTTACTGGGAATTAACGGTCAACTAAAATTTCCTATCATCAATACTGTCTATGTCTATCAAGATGGCACACAACCCAAGCCAGAAGAAATTGAAGCAATGAGGCAGTTAAGTTGGGGCATTCCCATCGATACGGTGTTGGGAGAATTAAATTCCAATATTGTGACTGCTTACAATTTACCTCAACCAGAAATTGCAGAAGCCAACACACCTGCTCTAACGGAATGGTTGGGCGAGTTAGAAGCCGAAGCAAAGCAATTTACCGTCAAAATTGATAATACTAATGGCTTGAGTAATGGTTCGGGAGTGATTGTAGCTAAAGAAAACAATACTTATGCCGTTTTGACTGCGGATCATGTAATTTGCGAAAGGGACAACGCCACCCAACCCTGTCGCGACTTTGTTTATGAAATAGTGACTCATGACGGTCAACGTCACCAAATAGAAGCTGACAAGACTCGAAGACAAGAGGGGGTAGATTTAGCGGTAGTTAAATTTACCAGTGATGAAAATTATCAAGTAGCTCAGTTAGCTAATTATCCTTTAACACAAGGCGATGCGGTATTTGTGGCAGGGTATCCCAAGCTAGATAACAATAAACCAGCCCCGTGGTTGTTTAGTTTGGGTTATGGTTTTGAGCGAGAACAGGGATTATTAGAGGTTAAAGATAGTTCTTTGACTACCGATAATTTTGGTTTGATTAGCAGTCAGGGTAGTTTAGCTGGTGGTTATGAAATGGTTTATAGCAGCATCACCTATGGAGGAATGAGTGGTGGTGCGGTATTAGATCGAGATGGCAGAGTTATTGGCATTCATGGGTTGGCAGAAGGAGAAGAAGTTTTAGACAGTCAAAGCAGTGACAAAAAGCAGGTGCAGTCAGGTTTTAGTTTAGGAATTCCCATTAATACATTTGTCGGTTTAACAAATATATTAAAGGTTAACTCCACATTAGCGATACAAGATAACAAACCGAAAAAATTAAACACGTCAGAAACCCAAGCTTTTCAAGATGCTATTTTAGGTACAGAAATACCTCAAAGTAATGCTACAGCAGAAAAATGGATTGAAAGGGGAAATAAACTATGGCGGTTAAGGCGCAATTCTGAAGCAGTGGAGGCGTTCGATAAAGCAATTGAACTTAAACCTGAATTTATTCATTTGGCTTACTATGGCAAGGGTTTGGCTTTAGGGTATGAACGTAAATATGAAGCAGCATTAAAAAGTTTGGAACTAGCTACAGAAACCGAACCTAGTTTTGCAGCAGCTTTCCTGACTAAAGTTGTGTTTTTACAACAATTAAATCGATTAGAAGAAGCACTATCAGTTACCGAAACAGCAAGTTCACTGCAACCAAACAATGCCAATTTATACAACCAAAAAGGTAATATCTTATTCGATCTAGAACGTTATTCAGAAGCTAAACTGGCTTATAACCAGGCAATTAAACTTAATCCTCGCTCTACTTTTTACTACAATAGAGGTAATGTTTACGATCAACAAAACAAACCAGATTTGGCCATAGTCGACTTCAATAAAGCGATTTCGATTAATTCTAACGATGCTAAAGTTTACATTAATCGAGGTTTATTTTACATTCGACAAGACAAACCAGATTTGGCCATAGCCGACCTTAATAAGGCGATTTCGATTAATTCTGATTATACTAAAGCTTATTACAATCGGGGTGTTGTTTATGATCAACAAGGCAAACTAGATTTGGCCATAGCCGACCTTAATAAGGCGATTTCGATTGATCGTGAATTTGCTCTAGCTTACCTTAATCGGGGTGCTGTTTACGCCGACCAAGGCAAACTAGATTTGGCCATAGCTGATTACAATCAAGTAATCGACCTCAATTTTGATGATGGCATAGTTTACTACAATCGGGGTAATCTTTACGCTCAGCAAGGCAAACTAGATTTAGCCCTCTCCGACTACGATAAAGCGATTGCTATTAATTCTAACTATACTGGGGCTTATTTCAATGCTAAGGTTTATTACAATCGAGGTACTATTTACGCTCAGCAAGGCAAACTAGATTTAGCCCTCTCCGACTACGATAAAGCGATTGCTATTAATTCTAACTATGCTGAAGTTTACGCCGATCGGGGTAGTATTTACGCCAGGCAAGGCAATCCAGATTTGGCTTTAAATGACTTCAATCAAGCGATTGACCTTAATCATAATGATGGTGATGCTTACTACGGTAGGGGTACTATCTACGTAACACAAGGTCAATTAGATTTGGCTCTAAATGACTTCAATCAAGCGATTGACATCAATCATAATGATGGTGATGCTTACTACGGTAGGGGTACTATCTACTTGTACCAAAACAAACTAGATCTAGCTCTCGCTGACTTTAATCAAGCCATCCTGATTAATCCCGATGATGCTAAAGCTTATGGTAACTTGGCTTTGGTGTATCAAAAAAAAGGAGCTATTGAAGCAGCGCGAGCTAATCTTCAAAAAGCCCAAAAATTATTCATTGCTCAAGGTAACACTGTTTTAGCCGAACAAGCAGCTAGTTTATTGCAACAATTACCTTAAACAAACATAGAAAAAACCTACTAGCTCGATTCAATTTTTGAAACCGTAAAACAAACCAAAATAATTGTTAAGATCAAATATTTTAAAATATCTGTTTAAGGAAAAATGTAAATTCTTCTTTTTCCTCAAGCAGAGAAACTTTTTCGTTACAATAGGCAGAAATATAAATTCCTCAATTTTAAAATTAGCTAAGAGGAAGATGTAAAATATCAAATTAAATTTAAACGCCAAGCAGTGAAAGATTTAAAAGCCTTATCTCCCAATTTAAGAGAAAAAATTTTACTTAAAATTGAAGCTATGGAGAATAATCTACAAGGAGATATTAAAAAGCTCACTAATTTTACTCCAGAATATAGATTAAGAGTTGGAACATATAGAATTTTATTTAAAATTGATGGTGAAATTTTAAGGATTCACCGAGTCAAACATAGAAAAGACGCTTACCAATAATAAAAACCAAGTAAATACAATGATTGAATTACATCCCGAATTTATAACCAAAAATGGTCAAAAAGAGTTTGCCGTACTTCCTTATGAAGAATTTCTAAAACTACAAGAGATACTAGAAGATTTAGAAGACTTACGAGATTTAAGATCGGCTGAAGAAGAAGATAAAGACAGTCCCGAATATTCTTTACAAGAAGTTAAGCAAATGCTTGAAATGTAAAAAGTCTGTAGAGATAGATTGAGTTTAATTCATGTTTAACAGCATCCGCAAATTAATAAAAATGACCATAAAACAATACGACAAATTTAGATTTTTTGTGCTGTTTTAATGCCTTTAGGAGATTTTTTCTAAAAAGCATGAAGCACATAAATATGTTTACCTATTTGTACAGCATAAATTGTTCTATAAGTGTCAGAGTCAAATCGAGTAACAATCTCAAAAATACCACTGCCAATTCCTTTAAATGTTAAACCATTTAAAAGTAGGATAGATGAAAGTAAATAAGATAAAAAGCTCGACAAAAATGAAAACTCCTTTAGCATTACCAATTAAAATACCTATTGTAAAACTAAAAGATTTTTGTCAGCGAAATGAGATCGATAAATTATCGTTATTTGGTTCGGTATTAAGAGAGGATTTTACCCCCGAAAGTGATGTAGATCTATTAGTAGAGTTTGCCAAAGGAAAAACACCAGGGTTAGCAATTGTAGATCTACAAGATGAATTATCGCAAATGCTAGGGCGAGAAGTAGATTTAAGAACACCAGCAGAATTAAGTCACTTTTTTCGCGAAAGAGTATTAAGTGAAGCCGTAATAATTTATGCCAAAAATTGACGATCTTACTCGCCTAAAACACATCAAAAAAATCAATAATAAACCATCTTAAATCCAACAGGTAATCGCGCTGCTGCTAATGCCGTTCCTTTTAGCTGGCTATAGGCGAGATCCGAACCGCTTAAATCTGCACCAGTTAGATTTGCCCAATTGAGTTTGGTATGGATTAAATTACTATTGCGGAGATTTACCCAGGCTAGATTTGCTCCTGATAAATTTGCTCCACTGAAATTGGTTTTTTCTAGTTCTGCCTGACTCAAATTCGCGCCATTTAAGTTAGTTTTCTCTAGCTGCGCTCCGATTAAATTAGCGCGATGGAGATTGACTCTAACCAGTCTTGCTTGACTTAAATTTGCTCCTGCTAAGTTTGCCCCTGCTAGATTGGCGTGACGTAAATTAGCTCCCGTTAGATTTGCCTGACGTAAATCTCTACCGCTCAAATCCTGTCCGCATAGATTGGCACGACGCAGGTTAATCCCAGTCAAATTATGAGGTAATCTGCCAAAATAACGTAAATCAGACCCCTGCCAATCAATATTTAAAAATTCTGCTCCATCTATAGTTATATTGAGCAACCGCTTTTTAGCAAACTGACGCTCTCCTTCTCGGTAGCGTTGCTGAAATTCTTGATCGCCGATAATTTCAATTCTCAACCAGGAGGGAAATAGATCGTATATGGTATCGGGTAAGATAAACATAGTTTTTTCAATTGATGTTAGTCGGTCTTTTATCTAGAGAAGTAGGAGAATACAGAGGGATACGTAACTTACCCCTGCGATAACTGTTTTGAATTTTGATTTGCAACCACTGAGCTAAATGCAGACTGGAGATAGGCAATTGCTGTAGATAAAGCTGCAAACGCTGACAATGAGTTTCAGTCCATTCCGCACTCGGATAAGTCAATCCCGATAGTTGCCAGAAATTGTAGATATAGCTAACATTTCGCCAACACTCCTCCAAACTATCTCGTTCGGAAAAGTAATTTCTATCGAGTCCTAGTTTGCGCCACCAAGAACCAGTAAACCAATCTTTAATTAGCTTGCGCCAATACTGGCGATCAATTCCCGTCACAAACAATAAATAATGAGTTCCATAAAGAAGGCGACTCATCGCCGTTTGCCATTGCGAATAGGAAATCTCATCGAACTTTTTTTCCGACAGCAAATAACTCAAGCGATCGCATTCCTCGCGGATATCTTCCAAAGCAGCCTCTACAGAACCTAAAGCTTCAGCTAACGGGCGATCGCGCTCCTTAAGGTAAGCTTCTCGAACGTATTCGAGTAATTTTGGTTCGTCATCGCCAACCAGTTCGGATTCTTCTGGTGTTAAAAGTAATAGCTTTGGTTCTGCGAGGGTTTGCATGGATAAATTTAGAGTGGTTTATCTGGTTATTGTTCTTGTTGTAAACTTTGATGCGGATCGCTAAAATTTACTACTGTTGAGAATCGGATTTACCATTAAAAGAGTAATTATGGCGATCGCTAGAAGTAAGAATGATATCTTTCTGACTATTCACCCTATCAAGTTCAAACGCTCGTTCTTGTCGTTTCTGTTTGAGAAATTCGATAAAAGCCTCTGCTGCTGCTTCACTCCAAGACATCTGTACGTCTTCCCGTCGAGCGTGTGTCGCAATTAAACCTACAGCAATTCCAGAAGTAACCACAGAAAGGATAAATACATATAAACTAAGACCGAGCATTGCCCATTCGCCATTTTTCAAGCGACTGAAGAACAAATCGAGGGCGATCGCCATTGCTCTCATGCTAGATTTTATTTCGTCATTTTCATTAAAGTTTTGAGCATAGACATCAAATAGAGTCGAATGTAGATAATTTAGATTACCCAGGCTTGCGATTTCTGCCTTGAGTTTTTCTAACTCTTCTTCTGCTCTTGTTAAATTCTCGGCATAAATTTCCGTTAGTCTACTACTTTTAGGACACCAGGGCCACTGAGCAACGGGAGAGGTAGAATAACTACGCTGGGGTAGGGGTAAATTGTAGTCTTGCCACGAACCATAAGCTTGAGGAAATAAAGAACCTCGTTCGGGACTATTGGGTAGAGTTCGTGCCAATCGAGCTTCTAGGTTTTGACACTGGTTTTTAGCCTCAGTTAGTTGTTGAGGTTCGATTTGTAAAGCCTCTATTTTTTTCTCTTGAGGAACGATAACTCGCTCTTGAATTAATTGTTCGCTCAAGCGATCGCTCAAACTCGGTCGATCTAACAGAATCAGCGTTCCCACTCCTCCGACAAAAGACTGGACGATATTAATTAAAACAACCCCTGCCAAACCGATACCGTTCCAATTTTTGTGTCGGGCTTCATAGGCGATCGCTACAACTCCCGTCCAATTACTAAATTTAATCAAACCGAGTTCTATGGCGATCGCTAATAGCCAACCAAAGATACCAAAGTCAATCAAAGTTAATAACAGCAGGGGAAAACTGCTAGCAGCATTGATTAAATTAGTAACGGTTAAAATACCTGCAACCCAATCTGACTGTCGGGCTAACTTTTTAGTGACAATAGCATCGCCGTACAGTTCGGAAGCAGTAACGATCAGCAAATCTCGAACTAGATGACAAAGCCATCGGTAGGAAAATACCGAGTTGTAAGCAGTTGGTATTTGAGAGTTAGGCGATCGCTTTTGATAACGATTAGTGGGAGTCATAACGATACATTTTGCTTGAGGAGGATAAGTTAGTTAATCTGATAAAAAAGGCATATTGATGCAGCTATCCTTTGAAGACGGGAATTTTTTCTAATTCGATAGGAACATCTAAATATTGACTTAGACGCGGTGAAAACTTAAGGGTTTATTTTTCTGTATTGTTTAAGACTCTCGACCAATTAGGAAATGCTTGCAATAGCGTGTTTTTTTCTGATTCAAAACTTGAATTTGATTGTGCAAAAAGTTTGAGAGCGATCGCAGCGTTATCGATAATAATATTAAGCCTAAAACTGTAGTCGAAGTTTTTTTCACCTTTTAATTCCTCTTACATCTATCTATTAGTACCTTCGGTAGATTCAGGCTCATTGTTGCAGAGATGAAGGAAATAAATTTGCAAGGTGAAGCTAGTAATGCCGAATATAAAGCATTTTTATCTGAAAAATTAAATAATATGTTTTTCCGTAGTAACTACTACAACCACCACCTATAACTAGCACCAGAATGATTTTTTAAGCGGTCTGTTTTCTTTTGTAAAATATCTCTAACCGACATCAAAATTTCACCTAGTTTATTATCACCAGTACCATCTTCTCCAAAACCCCAGTAATAATCTGAAGGAGAATTATAAATGATCGCTTTTTTTCCCGTACTGAGTAATATTTTTCTTATATCCCTATGCCAATCAAATTTTTTAAATACCGCTTGATACATCATTTGGTCTTTTACTTCTTCCCAGTCACTACGCCAAAATTGCCGATAATTCTCAGCTAAAGCAATTGCTACTTCTGGCGTTTTTGCTGCTAGTATTTCTTTTAATAACAAATTATTACGCTTTGCTTCACGCTCTGTTAAAGAGTTTCCCTCGAATTTTTGTGCTTGAAAATAGTGTTCGCTAGTTCTGCATTGAAATATATCTAATCTAACACCATAAAAGGCAGAATTTGAAAAGCATCCATAAGGATTTTCACTTGCATCGCAGAAGTAAATATTCATAGTAGTTCACAAATGTTTTAATTCAGCTATTGTCAGTATCGTCAGCAGAGATTAAAGTTATGTACCAGTAAGACTAAAATATAATTCTACTCGCTGACGGTCTGACGATTAAGGAGCGATCTTTTCAATCTTAATTACACGAATACCAGACTTTCCCTGACGCTCGAAATTGACTTCTACGCCTACAGCACGCAATCCTGGGTTGATTTTTCGTAGCTTTTGGCTAAGTTTATTGGCAGCCTTGGGTAAGTCATGGGTTGAATATTCATGTTCTTCTGCATACCCCTCAATAAACTTCAATAACTCGGTTGCCGTTCCCTGCCAGCAAGACTCTCTTTCTAATAAAGATTGAATTGCTAGTGTTTCAATAGAATCTTCAACCGTCAGTCGTTGAGATTGTTCGCGGTTGGTTTGATAGGCTTGGAGAAAAGTACCTGATTCAAAACCCAAAGCTGGTTCGGCTGCCGTTACCCACTCGGCAAAATCTGCCATACGGGGAGATTCTTCTAAATTAACTCTTTCTCGATTGGCTAAAGCCTGACTGACGGCAGTGCAAAATAATCCTAAAATTCTTGGTTTTAACTGTTCAAAGCGAAGGTTAATTTCTGTTTCCGAACGTCTTTGCTGTGGGTGAATCGGGTCGAGATGAATGCAAATCGAACGGTCTAGTAAGTCTCCATTAGTTATTGTATCTGCAATACTAGTAATAATTACAGGTCGTGCTGCTTCGATTACCGTTTGTTCTCTATCACTGTAAAGCTTTCGGTCTACATAACTATTACCCGTACTGAGTCGGCACAAACCGTCAGAAAGAGATTGAGAGAGTTTTGATAAATTATCGAAGCATAATACCCAAGCATTCATTGCTGCAACCATCAGACTGCGTTCGTCTTTGGGTTGCGATCGCAAGACTCCTTTGCCAGGATCGATTAGTTGTTTGAGCATTTTTGCCAAACTAGATTTACCAGAACCTTGTTCGCCAGTAATAATTAACAGAGGATAAGGAGGATTGGGACTAAGCGTACCTAATAACCAACCTGCTACTAAAATCAGTTGTTCGGGATTGAGATTGGTAAACTCTAACAAGTCTTCAATTTTGCCTCCCCTGACTGGAAAGGGTAGGGGTTCGATAAATTGGGAAGTTTTAAATCGAACGGGAGGATTGTTGATAATATACCAGTTTTGCTTATTTATGGCGATCGCGTTTCCCTTGTCATCCCCTACGTTAATATAGATAGTTCCTTTGTATTGAATGACGCGATTATGGTAAATTTCGGCTTTCGGTTTGAATAAAGCTTCTGTTTCTAATTGTTCTATCAGTAAATTAACTTCTTTTGGAGTTAAGAATTTGTTGTATTTGTCTCTGGCATAGGCTTTCAGCCATTGTTTGAATTTCGCGCTATTGACTGGATATGTCTGACGAAGTTGATATCTATAGACATCGATGTATGCCGTATCATCGGGGGTATGGAATAAACCCGAACTGAGTATTGTAAAAATTGCCTCTAAAATTGTCGTTATTACCGTTTTAATCGGTTTAATCATAGTAGGCGATCGCATTTATTGGACTTCCTACTAGATATATCGATCGATTTACTTCAAATGTTGGAATAATTCAAAGCATTGCTTAATAGTTATTAATATCACATTTTTTTTAAGTATATTTACAGAGATTACTCGTTCATCTTACAATAATACGCATATTTTATTTTGACTAATTACATTAATTTCAAAATTCAAGTATTTTTTGATATATGAACCGAAGAATATTTATTTTAGTTTTAATTGGTTTAATATTGACTTTCTCTTCGTTGCTTTCGCGTATTCTAGATTTGTTCAACGATCGCTCTGTCATAAAGGCCAAATTAATATGTCAATTTGATAAAAATTCTGAACTTGAAAAATCAATAAGCTATGGAGAAAAAAATTTAAATATCGATTTATCTGAATCGGATAAAAATGTAACTTTTACAGAGCATAAAGAAACAGGAAACCAATTATTTTTGTCAGGAGAGTATAATAAAGCATTTAACGAATTTAAAAAAGCTTTAATTGTTAAAAGAAATGCTCCAGAAACCTCTATTTATTACTACAATAGTCTTATTAACAATGATATTATTAAAAATCAAAATTCATTTACTGTTGCAGTTATCGTTCCTGGAAAGTATAAACAAATAGATTCAAAGTCAATGCTACAAGGTTTTGCTCAAGCACAACAAGAACTTTATGAAGCAGGTGGCATTAACGGCAAATACTTAAAGATAGCTATTTTTATAGATAATGATAAAAGAGAAAAAGCACAACAAATTGCTTGTTACATTGCTGAAGATTCAAATATTTTAGCAGTTACTGGACACTGGACATCTGATGTAAGTTTAGCAGCAGTACCAATATATAACGCTAATAAGATTCTATACATTTCCCCAATTAGTACCACAATAAAACTTTCAGGATATGGCGATTATATTTATAGAACAAACATTACAAATAAATCAGGAAGTGCTAATTTGGCGAACTATATGAAAACCAAGCTTCAAAAAACCAAAGTAGCTATTTTTTATGTTAAAGGTGTTAGTTATAGTGAAGAAATTAGGAGTGAATTTAAAAAAGCTTTAGGAGTAAATATTTTTAATAAGACATATAAAATAGCAGAGTTTGATTATCAACATCTTTTTGAAGATGTTGAATCTAAGGCAGACGAGGTAGCACAAGAATTTATTGCCAAAGCTAAAAATAAAGGAGCAGAAGTTATTTTGCTTGCAACTGATAACGCTCGCGCTGAGGTAGCTAGACAAATTATCCAAGCAAATGCTGCAAATAATAATGAAAAATTAGAAATAATAGGAGATTTAGCTAACTTATATCAGAGCAGTACTTTAGATCTTAAAAAAGATGCAGAAGGTTTAGTATTAGCAGTTTCTTGGCATAACAATATCGACCGTTGTGAAAAAAGCGATTGCGATTCAAACGGAGCAAACCAAAATTGTTCAGATTTTCCTAACAAAGCAGTATGTCTTTGGGGCGGAGATGTAAACTTTAAAGCAGCAATGTGTTATGACGCGATGAAGGTAATTATTGAAGCTATTAAAAAAATTGAAGCTGAAAATAAAGAAATTGACCGTCAGCAAATTGCTAAAGAATTGAAAAACAATTTCTTGAAAAACAATTTCTCTGCTAAAGGAGCTTTAGGAGAAATAACATTTTCATCGAATGGCGATCGTAAATTGAAGCCTTATTTAGTTAAAGTAGAATATAAGGGAAATGAAGCTCAACACGAAAGTGGTTATGATTTTGTTCCAATTGAATCGTCAAGCTCAGTAAACTAAAAACTAATTAATCGCTCTAGACCTCAAATTTTTTATCATAGCTGACAACATACCAAAAAATAATGTTGAAATAAAAACTTTAAATATTAATAAAATTAGTTCTACTCTATCTGGCTTTATTAAAAAGTGAACAAGAAAAATATTGATTATTACAAAAAAAATAATATTAAGAAAACGTAAATATTTATTTATATTTCGCCAGTTTGATCTAATAAAATAAGAAATAAATAGTATAGCAGTAAAAATTATAAACAATAAAATAGTTTTAACTATAAACATTTGTTCTTCTAAATTAATTAACCGATCAACGAACATTAAACTAATAATAAAATACCCTCCCATTAATAATAATATCCAAATTGGAAAACTTGTATTAGTTAAGTTAATTATTCGATTGACAATTATATCAATCGGCTTTCTTCTCGTATTTATATATACGAAAAACAATTTAATAAATGTTAATTTAAAAGCTTTATATTGTTGTATTTGATTATTATATTGTTGTATTTGGTTATTTATATTTATAGAAATTAAAGGTATTCCCTGTCCACCAGAATGACAAATTACTGGAAACCAAGCAGCATAAGCACCATCATTTTCTTCAGTTGGGAAAATCCGTAATTGTGTCTTCAACAGAGCCATGTTAAGGTTTTTATAATGTCTTAACTGTGTTAACAATTCTCTGAGAATATCTAAAGCAGTTATATCTGGAACAACTTCTTTATAAGCAATACAGGAAACATTATTAATTCCCAATGTTGATATTAAGTCTCTCGCAAAACCTAAACTTTGGCAAGAATTAAAAATAATTAATTTATGTTTACTCGGATTTATTGTGTTTAATGCGTTTTCTAATTTTTTCAAAGTAAAACTTTCGTTAGATGAAAAATCGAATACTCCTATTGGATTTAAATTATTATTTGGATCGGGATTAATTGTACGACTATGCCCAATAAAAGCTAATATATCAAAATTATCCTGGCAAATTTTATCATATAATTCTTTAATCTTTTTAGGTCGATAGGCTATTACATTTAACCATTCTCTATTATTTGACTTTAAACATTCTATCGTTGTATTTACTTTACTTTGGTCTATTTCAGAGCCTATAACTGTTAAAAGTCGAACTGGCGTATTATTAAATTCTATTCGTTGAAATTGATTTATTAATCCAGAGTTGAACCTAGAAATAAAATTTACAGACAAATTTAAGTTAGATATATTTTGTCCCTGAGTGTAAGCCTCCTGTCTTATTAATTGTTTTATTGCTTGTTGCCAAGGTAATTGTCTCAAGTCAATACTATCAGTTTGTATATATATACAAAAATTTCGATTGCGATCTTGTTGATAAGCCTGAATAATATCATCATATAAATATGATAAAATACTATTTAGATTACCAAAATGCCTGATCCAATTTAACATGCCATTAATTAAATTGTGAGATGCTAGATTGACGGCATCAGCCATTTTCATAAGAGTATCTGAAGGAATTTGAGTACTTGTTACCGCTGCATAGCATTTACTATCCTGGTGTCTTCTAAAGTTTTCTATAGCTTGTTTCCATTCTTGCAAGTAAGCAAAAAAACTTTTACTATTTGAGGACAATTGAAAATTTTTAGCTAATGTTCCTTTTTTAATTTCTTCCGAAATAGGAGATATTTTTTTTAGGCTAACTCTAAATACTTCTCCTTCTGGATAATTATGACCTGCTCTAAAACCGTCATCATTACTAAATTCTAAAAAATACGACATTTTTAACTCAATTAAAAATAAAATTCTATTTTTTCAGTTATTTTATTCAAATTTATTTCTAATACATAACATTCGTCTTTTTTTATTTTCATTAAATCAAACTGGATACAACCAGTTGAATTAGTAACTATTTCTTCTTTTAAAATGTTTTTATATCGATCCATTATTATTATTTTCAGTCCAATAGGTAAATCTATTGAGTTAGAATTAATTGAAGAGTATATTTTACATATCAAATCTAAGCTATTTTGTCGATCAATTTTAGTGCTTACCTCTAACGCCACTGAATTTTTACCAAGCTTCACAAGACGAGCTTTTGATATTTCATTATTTATAGTTACTGATGGGTTACTCTGTAGTTTATATGACCCAGATGTTACCATTCGTAAAGAAGGATAAACAATATCACTGAGGGATTGCCAAAACTCTTCAAAAATTCCTTCGTACCATTTATTAATATTTATTCTCAGGGTAAAACATCTTTCTTCATATAATTCTTTTCGTTTATCAGTACTATCTATCAATGCACACCATTCTGAAAAATCCTTTACTGCATATCTAGGAGACAAAACTGTAGGATGTCCCAACTTTGTAATCATTTGTTTTTCTTTGCTTTCACTCAAAGGCTGAAGAGAATTAACCTTTGTTTTGTTTTCTGCATTGTATTCTCTAACAATTAACATATTATCTATGTTCAAAAACATTTTTTTGGTATTTATATAATATTTACGAAGTATTTCATCGTATTTAGTTATTTTTGAGTTTTTAAGACATTTGTGAGTAGTATATCCTTGAACTAGCAAAAACATATTATCCAAATCTACATATATCGGAATATAATAATCCGCTGTCCATTCGGGAATATCTATCCATTCTGCATCTATTTCACATTCTTCATTTGAGCCTAATTGAGGAACTAAAACTAAACTTTTGTTTCCTAGTTTTATTTTTGTTCCATTTAAAAACTCCCAATTAATATAAAAATTATTTTTATCCCAAACTTCTAAATTCTCATTTGCTTCTATTTCTTCTCTTAACCATGTCATAAAACCTTCTTGGCAAATAAAATTAATTTTTGCATTACGGTATGTCGAATTACTAGAATATTCATTTCTTTTAAAGGGTATTTGTTCTATATCTTTATTATCGAAATAAATTATTAAGTTTGTCTGGTTGTTTTTCGCTAAACTATATTGATAATGAAACATGAAATTTTCCTCAATTGATGTTTTAGTGTGTTTGATGTGTGGTGGATTTGAATAAGTAACAGTAAATAAATTTTAAATTTTATAGATCATGCCATTGTTGAATTATGTGTTGCATATTTTCTCGAACAATATAAGAATATTTTTGAAATATTTCATAATTATATTTTGACTCGAATAATTTTAACTCTTGCATTAAAAAGTTTTCAATTTCATTAATAAGAAAATCTTGATCGCTTGTTATTACTGCTACATTATTATTTTGAATGTTACTTAAAAATTTAAAAGTAAACTGCCTATAAGTTTCTGGTAAATTTTTCTTCAACTTCTCCCGTACTGTTTCAACTCTTTCTGACGTAACTTCTTGAGAATTCATTGTTTCATCTAATACTAAGTTTGCAATTATTTTTTTAACAATATTTTGCTCAAGTGTTTTTATTCTACTGATTACACCACCCCCTCCTAATCCAACAATTTTTCCAATTTGTTCTAGAGTATAATTATTTTGTGTATAACTAAATCCATAATACATATATGTTAAAACTTTATTTTTTCTAACTATAATCTTTTGGTTTTTTATGTTCGCTAAAGATTCCATTTTTTCTAATATTTGTAATATTAGAAAATGAATATTTTTTATATTATTATTTAGATCGATACTGTCTTCTATTGATTCTATTGATGCCATGTCTTCATTTACTTGAATATTTCTTGACCTATTAGTATAATATGTTCTTAAATTTTCGTTTATTTCTTTAAGTTCAAATCTTATCCAGTTTGCATCTATTGTTAAATTATCTTCCAAATCAAAATTATATCCTCTAGATATTATTTCATTAAATTCTGATGCAATATTTTCTAATTCGGGATTTGTCGGTTCTCTGTATCTTTGACCTGGTACTAATTTTGGCATTGTTCCATAGTGCAATTTAAAGAGATTTTGAATTGTTGAATATCTAATTGATGGTACGCATCCTATTATTGCTGCTTCTTCTAAATCTGTTCTAGAACTCTTTTCCAATAGCCACCAACTCGAATGAAACATTATCCGAATAAGATCGGGATTATTAATATCTCTTTTTACAGAATCCTGTATTTTTCCACTGATTGTGGTTTTTAAATAGGGTAAAATTTTAGATTCTGTATTTTTATAGTTAGGATCGTATCTCTCGATTAATTTATTAATAAATTCTTGAGAAAGATTTCTAGAATTTAGTTGATGTAAATTACTAACGTTTGTTACATCTAAAATTTTTAGTAAACATTCTTGGAACAATCTTTCTCGAACATCACCTCGCTCGAACCATTGACCGATTTCTTGAGGAAAATTTACTCTATAACCGTCAATTTGATTTCTTACACTAACTGCTCCGTAGTTGTATGCAATATTTTTACAAAATATTGTTAAAAGTCTTAAATATAAATATTCATAATCAGAACATCTATTGAATAATAAATGTCTAAATACATTGTCTTCATCTTCACCATATTCTGAAATCAAAGGAATTATCGCATTTTTTAACTCTTCTAGATCGCTGTTGTTGCGTCGAACTCTCAAACGTTCATTATTTTGTTCGAGACGGGGTTCTCTTGTAAAATTGTCTATTAGTTGTTCATTGCACATCATCCGCTCCTCATATTACGCAAAATACCAGATGTAGGTATATAAGACAAAGATTTTAAGCTTTTTTGACTCATGCAATCAATAGTCGGTTAGGAAGTTGGTTAATGTTGGATTTTTTAGAAAAATTTTCTCTGAAAAGATTTGAAGCGATCGCCTGTATTCAACCAAACTCAAAAACTTCCCATCAGCTTAAAGATCGAAGCAGCACAGACTGAGGCAACAACAGCATAGAATGTAGGAAGCCTAGAAAGAGAAAAAAGTAATGCAACCATTCCTCCGATAATTCCCGTCCAAGAACTTTCTGGATCGGCAGATATTACTCCCGGAAAGATTAAAACACCTAAAGCTGCATAAGGAACTCCTTTTAACCATGATTCAAAAAATGGCGATAACTTTATTCTAGACACGATAGCTACAGGCAGTAGTCGAGAAAACCAAGTTGCCAGCAACATTCCGACAATCAGACATAAAATAGTTTTATCGTTCATAGACAATACCCTTCCTCTCAACAAACGGAAATACAAACGAACCTAAAATCGTTGCGATTACTAGCGACCATCCCAAAGAAAACGAGTTCTGTAGTAAAACTTTAGTTACTATTGCCACTCCTACAACCAAAAGACATTGAGGTTTTTGTTTCAAAGCTGGAACTAGCAAAGCAATAAACATTGCATAGAGAGCGACACTCACTCCTCCGCTAACTGTTTGAGGAATAAATTCTGCCAACCAAACTCCCAAAACCGTACCGATAACCCACGCTAAAAATGCAGATATAACCAAGCCAGCCATCCCCGAAACACTACGAATATCGCTGTCTTTTGTCAGAGAGGCTACGGCAAAAGTTTCATCGGTTATACCCAAAGAAATCAAAGCTTTCTCACTACCAGACAGATTGTGAAGTTTTGGTAGCAACGAAAGATTCATTACAATATGGCGCAAGTTGATAAATAAAGTAGCAATTACAATTTCTAAAATTGGTACACCTTTTGAGAGCATCGCAACCGCCATAAACTGACTTGCTGCTGCATGAACTGCTGCTGACATCAAAACTGCTGAAATTTCTGATAAATTATTTTCAGTACTTACAATACCAAAAGATATAGCAGTAGGAATATAGCCAATGATAATCGGAATTGCTGCTTGAAACCCCTTACTAAATTGAATTAATGCTAAGTTAGAAAAATGTTTGTTTGACTGTTTCATCTAATACATCAAATTTTATTTAATTCTTCTAGCTTTCTATCGGTTGAGGTTTTGAGTTTTGTTGCAAATATTTTGAAAAAACTATGTTGCTTTAGCTTTTATGATGCGATCGCATTTGTTTGATTGTCCCACTCCAAGCCCCTACACTCCGACAAAACAGATAAATAATGGTGCAAAATTAATTGAATAATTGAAAAAGAGAGTAGGAGACAGGAGATTTTTTATTTAAGCTTCCTCAGAAAGGATTGTTTTTAAACTAAGACAAAGAAAAATATAGACACAATTGAAAGAGATACTAATCACAGAAGTCCTATCGCCTTGAGATGGCGAGAAACGTTCCATACTAAATGGAGTAAAATAAAGACCTATATTTATAGGTGAATCTAGTACGATTGGTGGCCAATAAAAAAAACTCGACTCTAAGACAATTTCAATATAGGGAATAGATGCAATCAATACAATCAATAACAACACGATCCCTATCTTTTTATTTAAAAAGACAAGTACACCACTAGAACAGAGAAGTACTCTAAACAAAAAATCTACTGGAAATGGTAAAAGTGACTGCCCGAAAATTCCTCTACAAATCTGGTAAGCTGCAATAATTCTGAGCCACTTAATAGAATTTCGGTCTAGTAATATTGTTCGATTTTTATTTTTCATAAGAACCAATTGAAATTTATCTCAAAATATGGTGTTACTTCACTCTCTGTAATTACTTCGGCGTTAATAAGCCAAAATTCAAATATGTATCTTTTCAATAGCGATCGCTTTGACCTGAGTAAGTAATCAAAACAACCAAAAATTGACCCCAAAATACCTGATAACCACATTTTTTTCTCGGCTAGATCTTGGAGTCGCAATAGTTCTTGACTATCTTGAAACTTTTGCCCAAATTCCTCTTGACTCTTTGTTTTCATAACTTTTGTCCTACAGTAGAAGCGAATCAATCTTCTCAATTAGTTATTCGGTTGAAAGTTTGATTTTGTTGCAGGACAAAAGTAAAAATTTTTCAAATCCCCAAATACCTATACTCATAGAGTCGAGCGATAAATGCCCGATTTTAAAAAGCGATCTCCTTATAGTATTTGTGAAGATGATCTCGATTATCTTTTACTTTATTCAGATAACACCATGATTGACTTCGTTTAGTAATCTTGCCACCGCACCATTTAAAGTAGCCGTACCAATGTACTCAGCATATTTATTCAACTTCTCCCAAGTCTCCTGGCTAACTCGTACATAAAACTCGCAACCCATTCCTTGCTTGTAATTTATTCCTTCGTTTAATTGTTTGTGGCTCTCATTTTTGGTGCCAGAACTAACTTGCTGTTGCTTTAAGTTAGACTTTCCCTGAATTTTAGCTACGAGATCGGCAACAACTTTACCCGATGGAACTTTTCCTTTAGAACTTTCTACCGCTTCACGCCAGATTTCTCTCTGTTGCTCTGGTTCGAGCTTTGTTAAAGGTCTACATTGTCTTTCTGAGGTAGGTAAAATGAGAACCAATGGTTCTCGTTTTGGTTTTGGTTCGCCAGACAAGTTATCAACAACTTCTGCTGCACCGATTAAATAATCACTTCTGCGACGAGTAAAGCCAAATCTATCTTGGCAGTATTCCTTAAAAGTCTTGTGAGTAGAGCGATACAATCTTCTATCCCGAAGTTCTTTTAAAGCACATCCTGCCCGATAAAATGCCCTTTCTACCTCGCGCTCTAACTTTAATTTATCTCGTTCATCTTCTAAACTTAATTCGTCTTCATCGACTATTTCAACTGGAGTATTCTTGAGTTCTCTTGAGTCTACCATAATCTTTTTTATATTTGATTAATGCGTAGCGAAGCCATGCCGTAGGCTTATCGCCAAAAAGCTACCATGATCGAACTGCCGAAAAGTAAATAAGACGCTCGCTCTAGTTTGCCAGAACGTTTCCAGCTATATATGGGATTGAACGTCTGAATATTTGCAGGTTAAATGTAAATCAACTTACAGTAGCTAATAACAGAAGCTAGGCAGATGGTTTCGATCCTGTACAATCGGACTCAAAAGTTTCTATTTCTGGTATTTCTAAACCACGCAGTTTGCACCAATATTCCCGTTGACCTAACTGGTATCCCTGCCAGTATATATCAGGCGATCGAGGTTCTAACCCGCTAAGTCCATCGAGCCGACCCCCTGAATATAAATCTATGTAATTCTTTCCTTGCTGTTTAATTACTTCAAGTCCTTGTTTTTCTAGTTTTTCTTGCTTTACACTGATGTATGAATCAATCATGTTCAATTTTTGCGTGAGTGGTTTCGATTTAAAGGCGGTTAAAGTTTCTCAGGCTCAAAACCGTCTTTAATATTATTCTAACGTGTATACGTGCAAAAATCAATGATTAATACCAATTTATTTGTATGGCTACCTGCTATAATGAACCTGTGCCTACAAACTAAAATTTCACTATGCCAGGAACAAAAGCCAGTGGTCGTCCAGGGGGAAATCCAGATTTAAAAAAATATTGTTTTACAACAGATCGAAATGAACCCTTAAGAGAAAGATTGCAAATCAGAGTCTCCGCTTCCATGAAGAAAGAGTTGGAAGCTAGAGATAATTGGCAGGAATTTGTCAGAATCGCGATCGCCCAAAAGCTACAATCTTCATCAGATAAAAATTAAGATAATGAAAACTAAGTTAAATATTTTAATTGAGAAAGATGAGTCTGGTTATGCTGCTTCTTGTTCGGAAATTGCTGGTTATAAAGTAACAGCTAAGTCTTTAGATGTGGTAGTTAAAAATCTTCAAGCAACTATCGAAGATTATCTAACTCAAGTTTCTAGTACCAAAAAAGCTGAAAAATCCAGCCAACCAATTTGGGCAATAGCAGAAGATTTAATTGCAGATCTAACAGAGTCAGAAAAAGAACAATTACCAACAGATGGGGCAGTCCAACACGATCATTATATTTACGGAACGCCAAAAGTTGATTGATGGATACTATTTTTGTAGATACTTTTTATTGGGTTGCATTAATTAATCCTCAAGATGATTGGCATAAAAAAGTTCTGAAGTTTAGTCAATCGTTAGGAGATGTTCATTTGGTAACTACAGAAGAAGTATTAGGAGAAGTTTTGGCTTTTTACTCCAAATCTGGTCTAAAAATGAAACAACGAGCGATCAAATTAATTGAAAGTATTTTAAATAACGAGCGCGTCACAGTTGTCGAACAAAGTCATCAATCTTTTTTATTGGGTTTTGCTCTTTATCAACAGCGTTTGGATAAGGGATATAGTTTAACAGACTGTATTTCTATGAATACGATGAAAAATTTAGGAATAAATTCTGTTTTAAGTCACGACAAACATTTTACTCAAGAAGGATTAGTGATTTTATTTGACGACACTACAACTAAATAGATGATTACCAAAATAGAAGCATATAAATAACGATTTTGGGGTTTATACTGGACGGGGCGTATAAACTGCGCGGCGGGGTTCATAAACGCCTGGGGCAACCCCAGGCGACGACCCCTTGGAAACCTACGCAGACAGCCCCTCCAGAACACCAGTTATTAAAAGACTCATCGCGATACAGTGGTGGTGTTAGATAATGCTTGGAATGGTTTACCAAGGGTAAAAAAGATTGAAGCGAGCATTACTAATAATCTAATTAAGACGGACTAGACAATATTATTATCTTGAAATTTTTAAACTTCAAGATGATGCCCTTGATATTCAAACAATTCCTGCCTCACTACTGCATACTCGCTCTTATCTTCCGAACTAGCAGGACGAGCATAATAGGCTTTATTGCGAATTGCCTGTAAATCTTCGGCATCCCGAATTGAAGCTTTCTTAAACTGGGAAAGTTGAGCCAGCAAACTCTCGATAGTTACCCTAGGACTAATAGCAGCTTCTCGCCTCTCTTCATCGCTCAAGCTGCAATAAAACTCTTGAGCGCAGCGAACTACAGCATTAGCTATCTCCACAGGTGTCGAACCCTGATATCCCTTCAGCAGACGATACCAATCTCGCTCCGACCAAGGGTCTAATCCATCCGCAAACTGAGAGGGAAAATATTTAGCCAGATGAATCAGGAAAATATCCCTAATCGCTCCCCTGTGGGGCAAATCGACAAACCAAATTCCCCCATCATCAAACCTGCGCTTAATCTCGGATGGCAGTAATTGGATGCGGTTGACTGTAGCAATCATTAAAGCATTACTCGTATGTTCCTGCATCCAGGTCAACAATCGTTGAGATAACCTACGACTCGTCCCTCCTTCCGTCCAACCAGTAAAACCTTTATCAAAATCATCGGCTAAAATAACGCAGTTATCCAAACAGTCGGCTACTTCTAAAATCCGTGCCAATGCCCGATCTGGGTTATTCGCACCCAACACATTACCCCAAGATAATCCCAACAGAGGATAACCCAATGCTTTAGCAGCAAGTTTGGCTATTAGACTTTTTCCCGTCCCAGGAGGACCCATTAACAACATTCCTTTAGGCGGTCTGAGGTTATATTGTTTTGCTCCAGATTCATTCAACTTGACTACTACCTCATAAAGGTATTTTTGTAATAGATCGTTACCCCCCGCACTTTGAACATCGGGTGAAGCAAAAAACTCCAATCCCAATCCCCGCCAGCGATTTATCTTACGAGCTAAAATCTTTTCTACTAAACTATCTGCATCATCTTGAGAGTAAGTTTGCAATAAAAGCTCAATTTCACCATGAGGTAAACCCTGTAAAGCCGTTATCAACTTATGCCGATCTAACGTTTTTTCACCTAAATAAGTTTTTGCGAGAATTTCTACTTCAGCGCGGTCTGGTAAGGGCATTTTAAATGTTGGTATACAGGGAGTGAGTCTACTGCCAAATTGAAGATATTCGCCCAACAAGACAATATAAATAAAGCGATCGCTAGTTGCATATTTACGATTAATATTAGTAATTAAGGCTTCTCTTTCCCTGATTATCTCTGGCTCCAATTCTCCAAAATTACATAGATCGTCCAGCAAATATATTCCAGAAGGTATACTGTCAGATTGTAAGAGAAATTTAAGAATAAAATTTGACTTTGACGTTCTATTTATTTCTAAATCGGGAGTTAAGTTAGCTATTTTTTGCTCTATCAATTCTACTTTTTGTAACTTTTTATATCCCAAATTACAATAATAAAGGGAAATATTTAACTCTTTAGCAAATTTATCAAAATATTGAAATAAAATATCGAGATCGATTGAATTGATTTCTATAGCTGTAGTTACTTTATTTAAGTTGGCTTGCTTCAGCCAATATTTTAAATGCATCTTATCGAAAGTTTATAACGATTTAAATCTTAATTAATAGATAAATTAACAGAATTAATCGAGCCTAACTATTCCCCAAAAAGACTAATTAATTTATCACTTTTGATTTATTGATGCGCTTATCAGCGCGTAATTAGAAAAATTATTTGAATTAAGGAGTTTAATTATGGCTACAGCTAGTCGTAGAACTACAAGAGCTGCCAATAAAAATGGTGCGAGTAGCAATGGCAAAAGTAACGCTAAAACTACTAAAACATCGGCTAAAGTTACTCCAGAAAAGTTAGCCAGTACCTTAATTGCTGCGGCACAGAAAAAGTTTGGCGTCAAGCTCGACACCAGAGAGCAGAGGATCGCCAAAAAGGTTGGTTATGCTACCAGAGAACGCTTGGGAAAAAATCTCCTCGGCTTGGCTCAAGATGACTTTAGTTGGGAGACTTGGAATAAAATCTTTGCCAAAATCTTCGGCGAACCTACTGACCTCAAATATCCACCCGAAATCGTAGCTGGGGCAATGGCAATTATCTATCACGATGTCCCCACCGAACCCGAAGCAGCAGTTCAAGCTCTGATCGATTATAACGACCGTTCTTTAGAAGAGCGCAATCGACGGGAACGAGAAGAACGGGAAAATGACGATCTAAATGATATTGAGGAATTACTCGATGAAGACGATGAATTAGATGATGAAGAGGAGGATTTGGATTTTGTCGATGAAGACGAAGATGAAGATTTAGAAGACTTTGATGATGATGAACTTGATGATTTTGATGAAGACTAATCTAGTTAAATAAATTCGATTAAACTCGATCACGCGGTCGGGTTTTTTTTCTGACTCAAATTCTACAATAAAAATCCTTTTCTTTAAGCCCTATGTCAACTTCTACAATAAAACTTAGAAACGTACTCAAACAACAACAAGCTATCGGTCAAAAAATCAGTCAAATCACTACTATTTCTGATTCAGATAAAGTCCAAACTCTCCATCAGAGAATTATTCAATGTACGGTAGAAATTGAAGCAATTTGTGCCAAAAATCAATTAACCCCTGCTGCTTTAAGCAAGCCTTCTCGCAAAGCTTACGCCTGGATGAAATTTTTGAGTCACGAGGACAATCTTACCCTACATCTAAATGCTATTTGTCGCACACGAGCCATAGCTCGGGAAATTATTAAAACCAAAAAAACAGAAATTGAAACCGTTATCGTCGAATTAACTAACTTTTCGGGATTGTATAAATACAAAATTACTGACAAACTAGCTACCATTCAACTCAGCGAGGGTTTTATTAGGGCTGGTGACGATGTTTTTCAGGCAGTAATGACTATTGTTCTACTAGGTAAAGAGAGTTCGCAACAACAAATCATTAGAAATTTTGGCTCAACAGAAGAATACAGCGACCTTATTTTCGAGCTAGACTCTATTGCTGAGGTGGCAGCAGAGATACCTCAAGGTAGCCACTATAACCTAGAAGAACTGTTTGAAAACATAAATCGAGAGTATTTTGCAGGTAAAATGAGCAAACCCCGTTTAACCTGGAATCAAACTTTAACCAGGCGAAAATTCGGTCATTACGAGCGAACCAGAAACAGAGTGGTAATTAGCAAAACTTTAGATAGCAATCGCATCCCCCAATTTGTCGTGGAATTTGTTTTGTACCATGAATTATTGCACAAAGAAATTGGAGTTAAATACGTCAACGGGAGATGTCTGGCTCACACAGCCGAATTTCGTCGCCAGGAACGGCAGTTTAAGTTTTATCTAGAAGCTTCTCAGTATTTGGGAAAGATAGCCCGTCAGAAGAGTTAAATTATTCTGCCGATAGTTGATTACTCCTCTTCTAGCTTGATGGATACCTATTATAGTTTTTTACTAGTTTAATTGGCTCTAATTAGCTTTAATTGGTTTTAATTGGTTTAATTATTGGTTAAAATAGAAGTCATGGATTTAAATACTCTTCAGATAACACCGCTCTTAAGAACTTAGACAAGATAGGATAAAGTTAGACAAACTTAGACACTATCTTGATGTCTTATTTCTGCTTCAATCAGAGTCACTGAAACCTAAGTTTCTGTAACCTACTCTGTCCACAGACTGTAACGGTAGAGCTTACCGCCAAGTTCGCTAGGTTATAACTAGCGTTTAAATCTCTGTCACAACTAAATCCACAAGGACAGTTAAAGACTCTCTCAGATAACTTGAGAGTCTTTTTAATAGCTCCGCAACTAGAGCAAGTTTTACTACTGGGATAAAAAGTTCCAATAGTAGTATGAACTGTGCGATACCAATTCGATTTGTAAGCGACCTGTCGCTTGAATTCATAGAATCCACCGTTAGCTATTGCTCTAGCTAGGTTGTGGTTCTTCAGCATATTAGACACTTTTAGGTCTTCTGTAACTACTTCACCGTGGTTCTTAGTTAAGTAGCTAGTTAACTTATGTAAGATGTCTTGACGAATGCTAGCAACACGATAATGTTGTTTAGCTATTCTGAGTTTAGTTTTCTCACGATTCTTACTTCCTTTGACTTGTCTTGAAAGCTTTCTCTGTAAGCGTTTAAGTTTCTTATCTGCCTGTTTATAATGTTTTGGGGAGTCTACTTGAAATCCTGTTGATAAAGTTGCCAGTGCTTTAATACCGAGGTCTACACCTACTACTTGCTGCGGTTTGTTAGAGATAGGTAATTTTTCAGCCTCTATCTTAAAAGCAATAAACCAACGACCTGCTCTACAACTAATTACACAGTTCTTAGCTCGCATAACAGGCATCTTTTCATAGGTTTTGACCCAACCAAAGATAGGTAATTTAATCCGATTCTTACTAATCTGGATATTACCTTCTAAGTAAAAAGAGTCTTTAATTCCTTTCTTTTTAAAGCGTGGGAATTTAGCTATCTTTTTCTTCCATCTATCTCTAGCGACAACTAAATCTCTTAAAGCTTGTTGAGGAGAGCATTTAGAGACCTCATAGTACCAATCATTAACACTTTTAACTTCGGCTACTAATTTCTTATGTAGGTCAATAGCTGAAGACCATTTAGACTTATTTTCAATCTCGTCTTTTATAATAGAAAGTCCCCAATTCCAGCTATGACGGCGCACACCAGCGTGTTTCTTGGCTAAAGTCTTCTGCTTATTATTAAAGTCTAATTCTGTCTTCCAAGTAATCACTTTAACTCGTCCGCTACTTGCTTTAATTGATTAACTATCTGTTTATTCTTATGGCTTCTCGACCCGTAAAGCCTTGCTGAGAACACAGTTATTATTTCAATTACATCTGCTGCTAAATCTTCTTCATAGGTAGAGTCCTCGGAGCGATTGATAATTATCACTTCTGTTCCGAATATCTCGCATAGAGTAAAAATAAGCTCACTGCCAAATCGTAATAATCGGTCTTTATGTGTAATAACTAATCGTTCTATTTGGTACGAGCAAAGAAGTTTAATTAATTTTATTAGTCCTTTCTTTCTGTAGTTTAGACCTGAACCTAAGTCTTGGATGACTTCATAAGACCAACCATGCTTTGCGCAATAAGCTTCTAGTACTAACACTTGTCGTTTTAAGTCTTCCTTTTGGTCTGAGCTAGAGACTCTAGCGTAAGCGACTGTTAAAGAAGCATCATGTTTATTACCGAGCAATGAAGATACTTCAAAGCGTCTATGACCACCTTCGGTTCTAATTGCTTTGATTTTTCCTTCATTTTCCCAACGTCTTATTGTCTTGGTAGAGACACCAAGTAATTGAGCAGCTTCAGTAACAGTTAATAAGTTGGACATAGACCAAGTATAACATAAATTTATGTCTATGATTGTCTAACTATGTCCAATTATTTAAGTTCTGCTGGTTGCCCCAAATACTAAATCTCATTGCCGAAATAGATGAGTTTAAGGGGTCGTGGCGAGCTTTGGGAACGCTTGCTCCCGAACGTTTAGCAGCATTGAGAAAAGTAGCGACTATTGAAAGTATTGGTTCATCTACTCGTATTGAAGGCGCCAAACTTAGCGATCGCCAAATTGAGACTTTACTGAGTAATTTAGACTCATTATCTTTTACTACTCGCGACGAACAGGAAGTAGCGGGTTATGCAGAGGTGATGCAAATATTGTTTGACAGTTGGGAAATGATTCCGATTACGGAAAACTACATCAAACAACTTCATTCAATACTTTTACAATACAGTCACAAGGATGAAAGACATCGTGGTAATTATAAGGCAATAGATAATCATATTGAAGCATTCGATGGAGATGGTAAAAGTCTCGGTATTTTATTTACAACTGCTTCTCCAATGATGACTCCATTGTTGATGGAAAAATTAGTTAACTGGACTCGCGAAGCTTTTACAGACAAACAACTGCATCCTTTGTTAATTACAGGAATTTTCATCGTTCGGTTTTTAGCTATTCATCCCTTTCAAGATGGCAATGAGCGCGGGGGACGCTGCTTCGCAAGCAGCTTGTCCAACCACGCTGTTGGTCGTCTTTCTAGAGTTTTGACTACATTGTTGCTCTTAAAAAGTGGATATACTTATGTTCCTTTTAGTTCCCTAGAAACTGTAATAGAAGAAAACAAGGATAGTTATTATCTGGCTTTAAGACGTACACAGCAAAGTTTAAAGACTGAAAATCCAGATTGGAATAGTTGGTTATTGTTTTTTCTTCATTCCCTAAAGCGACAAAAAGACCGTTTGGCAGTCAAATTAGAGAGAGAAAAGATTATGCAAAGTTCTCTCCCAGAATTATCGGTGAAAATTCTAGAACTGGCTAAAGAACATGGCAGAATTACTACAGGGGAAATTGAAAGATATACCCAGGCTAATCGCAGTACTATCAAAGCCAGAATTAATGATTTGCTAGGGATGAAAAAATTAATCCGACATGGTAAAGGAAGATCTACTTGGTATTCTCTTTTTTAAAGATTGGGATATCTTTATATCTAGATATCTTTACTCTATAATTATCGCCCAGTTAAGTCTTTCTGCATCGCTTCAATCGCCTTTTTAGATAAGGGTATTGGTTGCTGTTGATTAAATGAAATTGCAATATCGACAATTCTCTGTAAATATCCCGCAGATTTACCATCAGTCCGAGCTTGACGATACCACTGCCATAATTGATTTTGCCTTTTTCTGTAAGCTTTCCAGTCCAACAAAAACATCTCTCGCCCTGCTGTAGAAAAAGTAGTTTGCTCGACCAACCGATTAATTCGCTGTCGTGTCAGTTCATCTCTATCTAATGCTTTGACAAACATCAACCAGTCTTCTTTAGCTAGAGCATAACGCCTATTTCCCAATAATTGTTCGTTCCAATCCTTTCCTAATAATGGTCGCAATCTCAAAACCCTTGGCAGCAGTTTAGCAATTCGCCAGGACATTTCTTCTCCAGGGCAGTCTCCATCTAACGCCAAGATAATTGTTGTTCCCTTTTGAGTAGCTTGAGTAAGTATCGCTCGAGGAATACTCCCCGCCCCGTCAACAGAAATATAAATCGTTCTACCATAGATATAATTTCCCCTCAAAGCAGCCAGTGAAATCGCATCAATGGGAGATTCAACCAAAAATATCTTGTGGACAAAGCCTTCACCAATACCAAAGAAAAACCAACCTTCATTCCTCTTAGTTCCTGGGGTGAGTAATTTAAGATTGCCAGATATGCTCCTCAAACTAGCCCCAACCGCTTCACCTATTTGAAAATCTTCGGTTATCGAATATCGGAAAAACATGACATTACCGCAAATGTCTGCATCGATCTTTCCTTGCTGGTGGAGGGTATCGACCAGATAACTGGGTAATACCCGACGGTCGATTAGATACTCTTTTACATCCTTCCATTTGTCAGGAGCGCGCCGATTACACCTGGGTAGTTTTTCTAGTTCTTTGACCTTGGGTAGAATATTTTTGTTAGGTTTTCTAGGTGATAAATCTACAGGTTTACCCCATAAAAAATCCATGGCACTAACAAAATCGCACCCAAGAACGTGAGTCACCAAACTAATTGCACCACCACCCCCAGTTTGTGCCAGATGGTCGAAGAAAACTCCCCGTTCGGGATCGATTGAAATTGTACAGCCACTAATGCGCCACTTCTTCTTATCGTGACAATCGCGTTCCATTCCCAACCATTGCGCTACTTCTTCTAAATCGAACTGACGTACCTCATCGATTATCTCTGGCGGATAAAAGGGAGTTTTACTGTTCGATATGAATTGCATTATTCCCCTACCCTCGATACATTCTTCGACAGCGAGGATAGTGCTTCGGTATCTCCCTGGCTAATAGCTAGAAGAAAAGAAGCAACCTGCATGTCAATATCTGCTTCAAATAATGCTGACTTTAAGGGACTACCCCTTCTGACCAAACTAATAGCTCGATTGACCTTAGTTTGAGTCTCTTCATCAATATCTAATATTCTCTGTCGAACTACTTTTTGCCAGCCAAAATAAAGATCGTGAGCTTTGAGAAGGTTGTTTACTCGCTTGTCAAAGTTGACATCTTTTACTGGAGATTGTTTGGCCAGGTAGATGGATAAATCTTCTGCTCGATTTATTAGTTTTGTTGATTCTATCGTTTCTGACACTGAAGAAGATTGTCTTTCTACATTAGATTCAATCTCAACCGCTCGTTCCTCACTCGAATCTGAAATTAATTTTGCTGGTTTATCTTTATTGTCAGTTTGAGTAAAATTTTCTCTATCATTGTCGAATTTTTCCCGAACTAAATCGCGGTCATAGTTTTGCTTAAGAATAGCTGTATTAGGTAATTCCTGCTCGATTTCATTACCTCTATCTCCCTCAAGTCGCTGTAAAGAACCACTTGTTTTCTCTTGTTGTTGCTGTATTTCTACTGCCTTACTTTCGGAAACATCCAAACTCAAATCTGCTTCCGTTTTAGGTATTGGTGAAAAAACAGAATTACCATCATGCCTGACAAGAGAAAATTGGTCGAGAGCCATTTCTGCTAATGATGAAATTACTGCCAAATCAATCTCGGCAGCTTGAGCCGATTCAATAACACTTAGATCGCTATTTCTTGCCAAAGCGATAAAACGTCTGATTTTAGTTACTACTGGGTCATCCGCTGTGGTAAAACCGCGCCCGATTGCTAGAGTCAGTCCGCGAGCTACATCATCTAAATTAGCTGCACGACCAGAACTAACTTTTATTGTTTGACGGTCTATATCGGCAATTGTTTTACGAGTTTGAGGGGTAATTTTGATTCCCAAATCGACAACGCTGTTACTATGCTCGATCTGGAAATTGTAGACGCGACTGACTCCACTACCATCGACGGTTTTTGCGACTAGATTCGTTATTTTAGTAGTCGTTGCTCCTGGAAATTCTAGTTCTTCAATTGGCAATAAAAAGATAGTTTGAGCCGTACCCGACTCGATGGGAAAGTCGGTATTGTAAACTATTCGCGAGGCATCCCCCAACCCAATATAGGCAATCGCTTCATCAGTTGCTGAAAAATCAATTACAGCAATTCTACCTGGATTGATAGAAACTTTTATACTATTGGCGATCGCTGTTGCTTGACTGACCTGCTGATAGTTTAAATTTGCCACTACATTCGATTCTGCTGCCAATACCGATGCTTGAATTTGAAGCACTCCACTCATAGCTGCCGTACTTGCAGCTAATAGAGGAAGATAAAAAGTTAGATTGAATAGTTTTAAGAATTTCATGCGTCTAATGAATGGGTCGATTGATAAAAGTTAATGGTGTTTTAAGGCAGAAGGCAGGAGGACGGGGCGTATGAACGCCTTCTCAAATTCCGAGAAAAATCCAGTCATCGCGCTGGAAACTAAAGAATGGAATGGGTCCGATAAAATAGGGCGTACAACCGAGATCGACGAAAGTAGTTTTGGCACAGATACGGAAAAAGATCGCTGTTTCTACACTGTCAGTAGTTTCGTCTGTTCCCCAAATAGCAAATTTAAATGCCTTGCCAAAGGGATGTCTCCCTGTCGGCTCTTTACCACAGTTGATCGCACCCAATACTCCGTGTCCTCCATTAACACCCCAAGGAGCATTAGGACAGATACTACCCGTTTCGGGATCGCGCCCTGCTATCCACTGCACTCCTTCGGTTGGTAATCTCCAACTACTCCCCGAATTTTCAATGTCATCCAGTTCGAGATAGGGACAGCGAGAACCTGCCGTACAGGGTACGTTAAATCCTTCTTCGTAACTGCCACTTACCGTTCGCTGTCGGTTACTCTCGGCATCACTCCAGACTGCATCGATCCGCATCACTGGCATGGATGCATTAGAGATAGGATTGGGCATTTGAGCCAGTGCAACTCTCGCTAGTTCTGGAATGTCACTAATGTTAGCATTCTCCCAACGGTCAAACTCTTTTAATGGCGTAGCTTCTAACCCAGGAATATCTTTAATACTATATTCAGAAAGGTCTACCTCTCCTAGTTTGAGATTACCTGCGATGGAATTTGATTCGACTAGAGACTCTAACTGAATGTTGTCGTAACTATAACCGAGTTTGGTTTCAATTAATTTGGCAATTGGTTCTACTTGACCGACTCGTTTTTGACCCAATCCCGGTATTGCTTCAACCAATTCTTCTAAAGATTGGTCATTAAACAATTCAAATGATGACAGGGCAATCTCATCGGTATCCACTCCTGTAATGGCAGCTATTTCAGCAAGACTAAATTCCTCTGCTGCAAAGGCTTCTTCAACATCTCCCAGTTTGAGAATATCGACCAATGAATCACCTTTCAACCACTCTCGCGATAGGTCATAACCGACATAGGAATTAAATTCACTGCCGATGCTTCCACCTCGGTTAACGGCAGGAAAATCTGCTAAAGCGATCCGCTCCCAATCGGGCAATCTTACCTGTCCGACTACCTCCTCTCCGTCAATTACATCTTCTGTAATAGTTTTATCGTCCCAGTAATCAATAGCTCTTGTTTGCTTTATTGGTAATGCAACTATAGCTACACTAGATAAAACTGTTATTAATAGTCTTGTCGTTCTCGATCTCATCATGGTTATTTAGTAACTTTTAAAATTTCTCAATGGCAGCAGGCAGAAGTTTTAGCTATCGGTAGAAGAAGCCCATTGTCTTGCACGAGCATTTGGATTTAAGACCCTCAGCCTCGTTTGGCTTGGTGGTTCTTCGATAGAGTCGCGGGTCGGAATCCTATCCCAAGTTCCTGTCGTCTGGTTCAACACCAGGCTAGAGCAACGGCACGCCCTGCAATCGATCTTTCTGCGCTCTGGAGGGGCTGCGGGCGGGTAGAGATTCTCCTGCGTCCGCCCGCAGCCCCGTCCTCCTGCCTCAGAGCGAAGCGAAATAAACTTACTCCAAATACCTACGCTCACTAGGAAAGCGCACCCAGAGAGTACAAAAACCCGTCTTGGTTTCCCTCCCTTCCAAGCGCAACACTACCCCTAACTTCTGGGCATCTTTTTCGCAGAGAAACTTTCCACCCCGTTTGGTAAGTAAAACTTGATTCCACCCCATTAACTCCCTAGCATATTGCCCTTGAGTGCTGGTAGCCCATTGAACGAGTTCGGGGTTGTTTCTGGCAGACTTCCCTACATCACTCATCGCCCATTCCAGAGCCTTGGCTTCTTCTAGGGTTAGTTGTCTCGCTCCTTTGGGGTCTAATTCTGGTGATGAAGTTTTCCAGATGTGAGGAATTGCCAATCCCAATGCCGTACCAAGAGAAACTGAGAGAAAGATATAGAATGCAGCTTTAGTTAAAGCGACCGCATCGTGACCGATCTTGGTCAAGGCAGCTTTTTTAATTACTATATTGGCTGCATCGGTAATTTTGTCGCTATGAGCTTCTAGAGCAGCCTCAGAAGCAATTTCTAAGGTTTCTTGGGTTTGGTTGATATAGTTTTGGAGAGTTTTAGCATGCTCTTTAAACAAGGCATGGGAATACTTCAAGCGTCTCTGCCAGTCTTTACGCCATGCCCGATATTGCTTGTCGAAATGTGCGGCTATTTCTGCTGGTTTTTGGTGTAGGAGTAACTCGATTTTTCCCGTAGCTATTAGGAAAATAAATAAAGGATCGTCACCCTTGATGTCAGTTTCCATCGCCGTTCGCAGCACGATTTCTCTCTCGCGATCGCTCAAATCTTTAAGAGCAGTCGCCATAAAGGCCCGATTTTTAGCTTCGGTACTCCTAGCAGTAGGATAATCCGAGCCATAAAAGGTTTTACTCTCAGAATTATTAACAGTTATTTCATTAGAGAGCAAATCTTCTGTGCCTTCTTCAGCCAATTCAGCTAGGGTTTCAATTTCTCTAGGTGTTAATTCTCGATTCATTTCTTATTCGCCGTTGCTGGAGTAGGGGAAGTAGTAAACTTGCCCGTGCCTTCGATAGCTGCCATCGTGTCGCTGAGGAATGTTTTAACCCTCTGTCTTGCTAGTAGGGGTAACTGAGCCATCACTTGAGCAAAGGGCTGTTTTTTACGGTCGATAAAATCAATATCGGTACGACGTAACCCGGGAAAATCGATTTCGAGGAATTGATATTTGGATTTTAATTCCAAAAAGCGATCGCTATTGGTAATGTCCGACCAATCTAGTTTTAAACCTTGATTGCGGACTAAAATATGGGGCAGCTTTCCTTTATATGTCTGCAAAGAATCTTCCAGTAAATCTAGAGAAATATCACTCCCATTAGAAAGGAAGAACTTACAAAAGCTGACTCCACTTTCTTTGATAAAATCCTCATCTAATAAGTTATTGCCCTCAATCCAAAACTTAACTTGTTGGTGAACTTTACCTGGAAGATTGACAATTACATCTTCTTTCATTGCCAGATCGATAATTTTGTCAACCTCTCCTGCGGTTTGGGAATACATCACCGTAGCCTCATCAGAAGCGACAAACTGAATATCTTTGATGCCGTTATAGATTTGAGCCACATCTGGTTTGGGATCGGTATCGATTAACTTATAAGCAATCTTTTTTTGTTCTAAAAAGTGAAGTAAACAGCGACAAAAAAGACTCTTGCCTACTCCTCCTTTTTCACCATCTATTAAATATATAGTTGCCATAATTTTGAACTAATTAATATTAATTGAAATTAATTGAATTAAAGTTTAATTTTGAAGAGCCTGTCGGCTTGATGTGTGTGAAAAATTGATAAATCAAAGGAGATTTAATTCATGGCTAGACACACATCTCAATCTTTAATGCAGAAAATTTTTGCCGATGCTGACGAACGCAGAGCTAAAGCTATTTACTATGTAGCTAAAGAAGTATCCGGTCGCGCTTTATCTAGAGTTCATAAGGAAAAAGGTAACAAATTCAACTGGGATGCTTTTAGTAAAAGATTCGAGCAAAGCTACGGTAAATATTCTGCCGATGAGTTACTGGCTGAAATCCTAGAGAATGTCTATTGGCTCACTAGCGAAGCTGAAGTTATGGAGCTTTATTTTCGCTATATGAGAGATATTGATAAAGCTAGTGGCAAACAACAAGAATCAGAAAGTGATGATTTAGATTTTAGCTAAATATCAATAGCTAATTATACGATTTATTACATTTATCTAAAGACCTTAATCGGTCTTTTTTTTACTATTGAATTTCAGCTAATAACCCACCACAAACAGCAACTACTACTGCTTGAGTGCGATTTTTTAAACCTAACTTTTTAACAATACCACAGATATAGTTGCGTACTGTATGAGAACTAATACACATTGTTTGACCAATTTCCTGATAATCTTTACCAGTTATTAAATGCTTCAATGCTGTTAATTCTTTTGGCGCAAGAGAATCCAATCCCAAAGATGAAACTGGCATTAACAGATTATTTGATAATAGATGGCTTGTTAAGGGGTGAACGTAAATACTCCCTTCAAATGTACTAGCTATGGCTAAAAGTAATTTGGAAATATCTCCATCTTCAAAGTAGTAACTTGCTGAAATTGAATAGACTTTGAGAATAGTTTCGCGGTCTATCTTTTGTCCACAAACGATTAATTGAGCTTTAGGTGACTGTTCGATGAGTTGTTCGTAGAGCTTGAAATTACTACTGACTAAAATTTCTAAATCTAAAATAATTATATCTGGCTGATATCTTTGTGCCAGCCTCAATCCCTTAAATGAATCGGCACAATCATAAATAGTTAGAGATTCTTGCTTTGCTAATATTTTACAAAGACCTAATCTTTGAAAAGGATCTTTTTTAATTAGCAAAACTGTGGCTGATGGTAGTTTAAATTCATAAGCGATCGCGCTTTGGGTTTTAGTCTCATTCATAATTAACAATTACCGACTATTAATTACTCAATTGTTTTTAGTTAGCAAAACCAATTTTATTTGTTAATAAATGTTATTATTAACTCGATTAATACCAATCATAAAACGTAAATTTATTGCCGTCTATTCCCAAAATATATAGTACAAAATGATGATATAAATTAGTCGAGCGCGATTTCAGTTCAGGACAAAGTTAAAATTGTTTCCCCTGAAAAAATTAATCTCCTAGCAGATAAGCTCAAACAAAGAAAAGCTCGACGACAAACTCATAGGTAATCTCTTCACGAAGTTAGGTAATTAATCTTGTTGATAACTCAACCAAAAATTTAGTTGAGCTTTATGTTGATAGGACTCTAACGAGTCAAAAAGGGGTGAATGTTCACTCATCCTTAAAAATTATGCGACCGGGACAAGTACTTAAAACTATTAAAACTAGCCCCCAAGATTGGAAAATTCAATTCCAAAATAGTGCGGGAATCGTGTTTGCCTATCACGACTATCGATTTGCCCGATTATCCAACCGACTCGGCGGTAAGATAATGCTTAAAAACAAACCGCAAAAGATCGATATGGAATGGGAGGCAGACGACCCTGTAGCTTCTCAACTATATATGAGCTTGGTATCCAAAGCGATCCTAGAAAATTAAAGTAACTACCAAAATAGAGAACTATTTTCTCAGCAATAGAGAATAATTCTCTATTTTTTTTTCCGAATAGCAAGTGCAGTGAATATTTTTATGATGACACTGTTGATAGCTTAGTTAACACTCAACTTTTTTTCTATATTCAACTCAATTGAAGTTTCTGGCAAATTCAAATAAGTTGAAGTATATCGAGCAAAGTCCACAAATAAACCCCAAGCATCGGCAAATCTTAATGGTAGTTGCTGCTGTTTAAATCTATTGGAGCTAATTTTACTTAAATTCAACTCCAACTGAAGCTCTCGTTCTAATTCCTCTGTCGAACTAACCTCTACATTTTCTGAATATTTAACCGATAAGTAATCGTTTAACTCTTGTCGGAAAAACCCCGACGTACCGCCCGTATAAATTAACCTATCTAATTGCCTTTGAGTAGGAATAACTTCCTCTAACCAACCTTCCAGTAATTGCCAATATTCTATTTTTGAATTATTTATCGCAGTTTCAATCCTGGCTTTTTCAACTTCAGCCCTCTGTTTATCTCTCGACTTCACCAACTCTTCTACTACAATCTTGGTTATCAATCTCTCTTCACCCAATGCAGTTTTGTGGTTAATAATATTCTCCCTGCAAGTATAAATAGCAGATTGAATATCTTCTCTAGTTAACCCAGATGTTTTCTTAATAATGCGGTCGCTAAAATTGTAAAAGCCTAAACTAGTCGTTTCGCTACTGTCAAAACTGAGAATACCATTTTTAAACAGCAATAAACTGGTATTGCGATAACCAAACATTAATACGGCAAAAGTTTGAGCTTGAACTGATTCGAGGGAGCAAATTTTGAGCAGATGAGAGGCAATACCGTATCCTTCTGGTTGACATCGATATCTCTGCAAATCCACGCCCATGGTCTTTCCCTGAAACTTAAACTCTCTTATCGCTTCGGCTAATTCTTTTTCTAACTCACTATTATTACTAGATTCACCCAATGGTAGCAGTAGGGCTAAATCTAATTTTATTTGCTCGGATAAGTTTTCTTTTACTGCAATCACACCCACAACTGAGAGAATTTTAGGTACGATTGATTCGTATTTTAACGATTTGATACTGGTTGAGGCGCGGTACTCCCGTGCCAATCTCCCTACTAAATAACAAGAGTTCCCTTTTGTTTGTAACCAGGCATTATGTTCGGGCTTACCAAAGCCTGAAGTTTGTTGCAGATTCTCAACTACATTTACATCTAGTTTTAATAGTTGTGCATCCATAGTTAACTGCTTTGGCTGTCCATTTCTGCCAACTCGATATAGTACCTTAGTCAAACTCGTACCGTGGTCGCAGACTATAGTTAATTTTGAGGCTCGTTTATTCATGTTTTTTTTCTACTGATAATTAATGGTCGATCGGTCGATGTGCATTGATTAACTTCCCCAATCTCCGAGAAGTTGTTTATCGGCTTCGGTTTCTTGTTTGGTAGTAAATTCTTCCCACAACTCCCACTGTGCTTCAGTCCAAGAATCATCTTTTTCTGGCTGGAGTGCGATCAGTTTATCCTTAGCATCGGCAGCTGATGATGAACTATCGACAATCTCTTGTAGCTTTGAAATGAATTTTTCTAATTCATCTTCCTCATGTTTTATCGCAAACACTTTAGTCGTTTTTATGATAGAGCGATCTTCTTTTGGGGAACTACTATCATTAACCAACTCGGGAACTACAGAATAATTCTGAGCTACAGATATTGGATTAGATATAGATGTAGATGGCAATGCACAGTATTCCCTAATCGCTCTTCCCCAAGATTCGCATTCAATCGCACAAGCTAAAGCAGCAGCACGATGCTCTTCTTGGGATAAATCCAAAGTAAATGGTAAATAACGGGCAATTAAGGTACTTCTTGCCATTTCTAAATTATTCAAAGGCATTTTTTGCAGATAGTTAATTACTTCTCCTAACGGACTATTAGCAGAACACCTAAGTTCTAAACCTTCTCCTATTTTCAATCTTTTTTCTTTGGTCATCTCTTTATGAGTAAACCTCAAACTAAATAGAAATCAAAACTACTGCATTGAAGAAAATCTTTAACAGATAAATAGATCGATAATATGCTTTACAAAATCTACAAATTACTGTTAAAAAACAATTAAGACAAAACAACAACGTTCTTACGCCGAAATTTCGCTTTTCTTACGCACGAGTGAATTATCAACTAAGTTATCACGATAAATTTATCCTAACAATTCCCGATTTTGACCAGATAATTTGTCACTTTGTCATATATAAATAAGTACATATTAACGTCAAATATTACTTTTTATCGGCGTTATTACGCTATAGTAAATTGATATATTGCTATTATTAATTGCCAATTATTTTGTGATATTATTGTTAGCAAGCAGTGCCTTTGTCTGTACTTTTTATACTGAAGTATTGACCTTGATAAGACTACGGCACGGCTTGTTAGGGGCGTTCCCCTAAAACCCCCAACAAAATTTATTCGATACCTTTTTTTCTCTATTGTTATTTAAGTTTTATCCCGAAGTTCGATGACCAAAGCCAAACAAAATTATCGCTACAAAAAAGAATTTAAAGCAGCACGAATAGATCTTAGAGCTACACCTACAGAAAAAGCAGAACTACAACTTAAAGCTAAAGCTTCAGGTATGAGTCTGGGTAAATATTTAATTGCTACTGGTTTAAATCAGAAATCGACTCGGATAACTCCAGCAATCGACAAAGCTCTATATCTAGAACTCTGTCGTCAGGGTAACAATCTCGATCGCTTAGCTCGCCTACACAATACCCAGGCAGCTTCTGGTAATTACTCCAAATTACATCCCGACGACCGGGCGATGCTAGAAAAAATTTATAATTTACTGCGTCAAACCTTAAATCAATTACAGGGAAGAAAAGTCAATTGATTGGCAAAATAACTACTGGCAGCAACTTCGAGCGCCTGTTTAAATATCTGCTCAAAGATAATAAACAAGCTCGAATTCTTAGTGGCGATCGCCTGTTACTCGAACCCGATGCCAAAGAACTTGCCAGTCAATTTAGCTGGATTGCCAGCACCAGACCGACTACCAAAAAACCAGTCAAGCATATCTCCATTGGCTTTGCTCCTACCGACGGAAAGGTAGATGTTTCAACCAAGGTGGCAATATCCGAAGCAGTAGTTAATGGGTTGGGCTATACCAACAATCAATGGATAGCAATCGCCCACGGAAGAAACGACCCGGGACACGATTGGCAACACCACCACGACCACATCCATATTGTCATCAATGCGATCGATTTTAATGGCGAGAGAGTCTCCGATAGTTTTGACAAAACTCGTTTAGAAAAGATTCTTAGAACCTTAGAAGCAGAACATAATCTAAGCCCCGTTGTCTCCAGTCATGAATGCGACCGACACAGACCTAAAACCAACCAAATTAAACGCTATCAGAGAGAAAGCAGGGAATACCCAGATACAGCACCAGAAATACCTATGATGGCAAAGCTAGAAGCTGCAATCGATGTTGTCAGTCGAGATCGACCCACCATGACATCATTTATAGCTAGAATGCAGCAGTTGGGAATTGATGTGCGACCCTATATTACTGAGAAAGGGAGAGAGCGTATTAGCTATCGCTTGGGAGATTTTAAAGTCAGAGGTAGCAAACTACATAACGGTAGTTTTTCTAAGTTAATCTCAGAACGAGGCATCGATTTTGATGAGGTTAGAGATATTCCCGCAATTGAAGCTGCATATCACGGCAAATCGGTAGAAATAGATAATAAGCAATCTCTTTCCTGGGAACGGATTGACCTTGACTATTGGCTACCACAATCTCTCAAAGCGTTAGCTAACGCTCATTCAATTGAGAAAATTTGGGAAATACCAGACCCCAAACAGTGGAACAAGCTACAAAAGACACTACTCACTCGCTATGGCATTCCCGAACATATTTCTGCTGGTTTAAATGAGGCTAATTTACTAAGCGCTAATGCTAAAGGAGAACCTATTTGGCACAAACGCAGCTTATTGGATAGCAAGGATGCTCACTTTTGGTTTGAGATTAAAGATCGTGACGAGCGAGTTGAGACAATTGTTGTTACTAACTCTCCCGTAGAAGCTGTATCTGCTTATTTAGTCGATAGATTGGTGAATAAGGAAGATCGCCCTTGTTTGTATCTGAGTTTAGATCGCTCAGAGCATCTTATAAAGCTCGATTTAACTAAATTTGACACTGTAGTTGTTAATAGTAGGGATAAACAGTTAGTTTCAGATAGAGTTTCTAATTTAGTAATTCAAAAGAATGACAGTAGTTGGCAGCAAAGTTGGTTAGCTCATTGGAACAAGGTCGAAGCGATCTTAAAATTTGAAGCTAAAAACACCTTGATTGAGAAAAAACCCAATAAAACTATGGAATTAGAATTGTAGTAATTTTAACTTACCTGCTACATTTACAACATTAAAAATATCTAATCAGTGGAATACCAGAAAAAATCATATCAAGTTGATACAGGAGGATTACGAGGTGAGTTGCCTCTTACAGATTTTCAAAAACAACAGATTGAAGAATATATTTCATCCCTCTCCTTAGACAACTTAAAAGATTTAGAAATAATTAGATGGGTTGACGATCGCCAGTTAAATACTGCTTACAGTCCAGGTTTCGATCTGCTTCAAATTGGCAGTGATGTTATGCCAGCAAACCGATCTGATAGACAAGGTACATTGAGTGCTAATACTCGTATCACTTGGAAAGGCTCAATTGCTCATGAATTAGTAGGTCATAGGGAAGCTGCATTAGCCCAAAAGACACAATTACAACCAATTCTAGAAGAAGCTCAAGCTAGTATAAGAGCAGCGAGATTTGCCCCTCTTCTTACATCTACTGAGAGATATACTTTACTTAGAGATGCAATAGCTCGTTTACATAAAGCAGGTATTAAAGTTCGCCAAATTAAATATTTATTACATATCAACCACAGATAAAAGATAAAGAGAGAAACTATATGAAAATACTAGATTATTTTGAACATCCCAGATTTGGAGTTATTGTTAGCAGCACCGATAGTAAATTTGATAATTTTTCTGATGATGAAATCAAAAAAAGAATTGGAGATACTATTGTTTTGGTATCCAATTCTCATCAGAGAAAGTTAGTCAAAGTAAAAAATGTCGATATTGCTACCTCTTTGACTGGGAAAAAGAATATCAATATTTGTCTATCCGATTCAGTAACATTGTCCGACCTTCAACCCATATCTCAACTCCTTCTACTATCGGAAATTAATGTTGCTTGACGAATCAGCCGATTCCCTATCTTTCAAACAATCTACTGTCATACCTATATTCGTTTATCTTAATAATCCTTACTCTTGTAAAATCAGGATGAGCTGGATTCAAGATATAATTACGCCCTTCAGCGTTGGGAGTAATCGAAGATGGGACGCAGAAAGCAACCGTTTCTTGTTTTTGAATCCAATCATTTCCTATTTCTGCCAACTGGTTTGATGCAGGATAGGTAGCCCAATTATCTGGTAAGTCTGCCAAATCGATCGTTGTTATTGGCAGTTCGTCGGGTAACTCAATAGTAGCGGGCCGCACAGCGGATCTCTGCGAGATCGCTCTGTTTTTGGGTGTTAAATTTAGAGGAAAGTGAACTAACGTTTCCAAAGTAGCCAGTGCAGTTGAATCGGCAGTATATACTACTGGTGTTCCTTTATAATTCCAGCGTCCTCCTGCCCTTCTCGCTCCTTCCCCACTAAGGTCGTTAGCATACTTACTCTTAGCAATTCGATACAGCAGCATTTTAGGAGAATACTCCGTACTCAATTCTCGTCAGTTCGTCGAGAACTATTTCGACTCCACTTGAGGTATCCAAATATTCTATGGGGGCTATATTTCCTAAAGCTACTATGGGCTGTTTCAACCACTCAGATGTAATTTCTGGCTCTTCAAATACATCCAAGCTTCTGGCATAAACCTTAGCTATCTGAAGCACCCGATCTGAAAGTTCGGTAGAAAGGTTTTTGTCTGGACTATAACGCTGTAGAGTTCTTTCAGAAACGTGCAGGTATTTAGTTAACTCTCAAACAGATAGGTGCAACGAATTAGCCAAAGCATCAATTGCTGCTCTTGGAACTCCCTGACGAGTGAGCATCATCAAATCGAAATTACTTATCGTCGGAGAATCTAAACCTAGCGTTTGACCTACTGCTTGATAAACCACAATCTTTTTCTTAACTCTAACTCCAACTATTATTCTAACAATTGTCGCTTTATTTTAGACAGTTGACGTACAACAACTATAGCCTGATTTTCAAAGCTTAGTTGGCGATTAAGCTAACGCTACTGAGAGGAAAACTTAGGATTTTTCTCAAGACAATGAAAACACCACTCAGTCCTCACGAAAAGCAACAGCTTTGGCGACAGTATCAAGCTCAAAAGCAGCGAAAAAAGAAACTCGATGCTCATCTAAAAAGAGATTTAAAGCGCGGCTGGCTCTTTCCTTACCTAACACAAACTGAGAACTTAATGTGGGGTAGATGGCAATATTGGCAAAAATGTCAACTGCTACCCGAAGTAGCCTGGGAGCGTTGGAAATGGGAGAAGGCAATCTCCTTAATAGAAAATAGGAAGCCAGAAGTCATCCCTAAATTCGTCATCGAACATACCCTACCAGATAGAGAAATACCTCAGATTAGCTGGGTATATAACGAACAGGCAGAGAAAATGTTGTTCGACTGCTTGGATGCTATTCCCGTATCTGGTGGTTGGAATAGTTGGAGTAGCTGGAGCTATCTAAGGTACTTTCTACACTGGCTATTATTTGGTTTGGGACATCCTGGTTACAAGGAATTACCCGAAGAACCTCAAGGTTGTGAAGGAGCATCGATGCGACTGTACCAATTATTCGATCTCTCCTATCTGCTCATGTTTCCTTATGACTACTTTGGTAGAATCTTGCCCCAAATCTCATCTCATAAGGCACAGCAAGCGATGGGATTTTTCCCAACTCCAATAGTGGTGTCCGAATTTATTAGCAAAATCCTTGACTCCGATTCCCCTAGAGGTAAGCTAGCTCGCATCAAAACAGTCAACGAACCAGCCGTTGGTACGGGGTCGATGCTATTAACTCAAAGTAACTATAATCTCTGTGCTATTGGCATCGATATTAATCGCGATCTACTCGAATGCGCTTTAATTCAATTCGCCCTCTACGCTCCTTGGTACTATTGTCCTATTTGGTGGTTGGGTAAGACAGATTTGATTTGTGGTAATTCATTAACTCTAGAAAATTTTGAATCGATTAATACTAAATTTTGGCTACCTGCATTTGCTGACATTGTTAAAGTTAAGTTAGAACCAATCGATCATGAAATCTATCGAGAGAATCTAAAACAAACGCTACAAGAACTAACGAAGAAAACTGAAAAAAACAATATTGAAAATGTTAGTAATCCGATTGTTAATAAGGCTTTAGATAATAAAAAATCAGTGCCGAAAGTACATCAAGCAAGTTTATTCGATTACTTAAAATAGCTTGTATAGATAGCTATCGTTATCTCCAATTGGTATTAATTCAACTCTTTTCAATTGATTATGCCAATCGGCATTCTTAAGTACAATCGCGCCTTACTAACCCGACCCGATATAATTTTCTGTGGTAGAAAAATTGGAAATCCAGAACTAATTGGTCTGGGTAATCCTTTTTCTCATAAACCCAATAGCAATGCTGTATTTATAGTTAATTCTCTTGAAGAATCTTTAATGTCATATCGTTTATGGCTGTGGAAATCATTAAAAACTTATCGAAAAAGTAAAATTTCTACCTTAGAACTTTGGGAAATGGTTTATCTCAATCGATTTCTACATTTAGCCATACTGATTGGAGAAAACAAAGTAAGTGGATTAATGTGTTTTTGTACCAATATTAATAATTACAAATATAGTAAAAACAAAGAAATAAAGTGTCACGTTCAAATCTTATATAGAGCTTGTATTTGGTTGAATAATAATTCTCATACATCAAATAAAAATTAGATGTATTAAGTAAAAAATAAATGATTAATTTAATAGTTCTAAATTTATAATTTTGACCGTAAAGTAATTTTAAATAAACTCATTATAGGGCTAACGCCCCGAAGATTGGCTAACAAAATTAACGCTTTGATTGCCATTATGAAACTCGAACAAACAACAAATTTAAATAACGATTTACCAAGAAAAAAAACTAAAGACAACCAACTAACCTTAGATGACGATCTCAAATCATCAAAGCATTTAATTGCCAGAATTGAGCGAGAACGCGACTACTTTCATACCTGCATCAATAGTCGATATTAAGGAGGAAACAAATGAGTCTAGCTACTCAAGTTCTCAAGTATAGTTCAAAGCGAGCAGTTGAATTATGGAATCTAATCAAACAAGCCAAAGATGAGTCGGACATTGAAATTTTAACTACCTCATTTTTACAGCACAAATCCGATCGAGAAGTAGCCATCGATGCCGTGGCTGAAGTTGCCGAACAGATTGATGCTGAAATCTCTGCGATCTCCGCTAGAAAACAATATCTTGTCGAACTTCACAATCGAGCCATCGAACGCCTTAAAAGTAAAAAAGAAACCATCGATAAAACCATCATCAAACTATACGAAGCAGGAGCGATCGCAACTTCGACTGAAGGTTTGTCTAAAACTATCAAAATCAAAACCAATCCTCCAAGCTGTGAAGTGTTAATCCCTCCTCAAAATTTACCCGAAGAGTATCGCTATGAAAAGGTTGAGATTAGAGCCGATAAGAAAGCCATTACTCAAGCTTGGAAACAAGGTATTGAAGTAGAAGGCACGGAAGTCTTTCAAAAACAGCGCGTAGTTTACGAATTAAACAGGGACATTACCTAAGATGACAGATACCTTAAAAATTCCCGAACCCTACGATCTAGAAAAATGCACCGTCAAAATAGTTCTGCTATTGCATCCATGCAAAACCAATTCCAACGAGCCAGACTGTACGATTGCCGTTAGTACTCATGAAGATATTCCTCTAACTAAAATAATCAAGCGTTCTCAATTGAGTTTACCAGAACCAATAAAAGATTTGCTTGCAGAGTTAAAAGCCGATTTACCCCAACGAGAATTCCACGCTCGCGTCAAGCAAAGTAAAACCAGTAAGCAGAAAACTACTCATACTAATAAATCTGATAAAACTTCTCAACCAAATGAATCTAATACCTCAACTATCAAACAAGTTCAATTATTCTAGTTAAAACCATGAGCGATAAAGTTACTGTCGTTTTTGAAGGTAAGGAATACCCTATTGATGCAGCGATCGCAGCAGATGATGACAAACTCCGACAAATTTTATCTCCCTTTATTCCCGCAGCCGCCAATGCCAAAATTCAGCGAGAAGATGGTCAACCCATTCAAATAATCAAACAGGCAGGTACAAAAGGATGACTCCCCTCGAATATCTACGCTGTAGTCCAGAAACCATTAATCCCGCTATTGTTACAGCAAGGCATATTCAACATCTCGAACTGTCAGGACAAGTAACTCCAGAAATGATGGAACAATTAGCCAAAGAAGCAAAAAGTGCGATCGCCCAATGCAAACAAGCCATTGCCGATTATAATTACAGTCTCCAGCGACTAAAATCGGCTAATTCCCAATCCAATTGCGTTCCTTGGGGATTTTGAGCGTCCATTTGTAAAATTAGTATATATAGATTCTCAAGGTAAAAACATTATGACAACATTAGCCAAATGGTCGGTCGATGATTATCATCTCATGATTGAAAGCGGAGTTTTAAATAACCGCTCTGTAGAATTATTAGAAGGAGAAATTATTGAAATAAGTCCCGAAGGACCATTACACAGGTTCACTAACGATGCAGTTGCTGAATACTTGCGAGAATTGCTGCGCGGTCGAGCAAAAGTATTTGAGGCACACCCAATTACCTTGACTAATTCCCCCCATTCGTCCCGTCAGGGCGGGATAATAAGGGCAAGCGAGCCAGAACCCGATATTGCCGTAGTCCGCCTGCCCAATAGCAATTATTTGACTCATCATCCCTATCCCGAAGATATTTATTGGTTAATAGAAATCTCCAACACTACTCTAGAAGAAGACTTGGGTAGAAAGAAAAAAATCTACGCTAATGCAAGTATCGATGAATATTGGGTTATTAACTTAAAAACAACAGAAATAATTATTTTTAGAGAGCCATCTGGTAACGATTACAAAACCAAGTTTACCCTCGACCGAGGTACAATTACTCCCATTACCTTTCCCGAGCTTCAAATTGAAGTAGCAAGAATACTAGGACAAGTTTAATTTAAATTTTATTGATCGTAATTTTCGTTCGACTCGTTCGTTCCATACTCTAATTCTAAAACTGCCAGCAACTTCTCTTCTAAAGCAGTCAGTTCTGGTCGAGTAATTTTAGCCAATCCCTTCAGAACCCAAAGTGCAGCCTCATCTAATTGTCCCGTTTCGTGTAAATCGTTCATCCGAAAGCCAATTTCTTTTAACTGTCGGCATTGTTGCCGAGAAAAATCGAGCGAGCTGAGATTTTCACCCCGCAGCAGATACCGCTCGTTCCAAGTATCGACCAAACAGCTAAATTCGTACACTTCACTCACAATACACCAACAGCCACTTTTCCCGCGCAATTCGGGATTATCCTTAGCTAGAATCTGGCAAACTTCCCCGACTCGAAAAGATATCGGTGCCGAATTCTTCTCCTTCATGCGCCGTACTACATCCTTTACTATCCTTCCCGTCGGCACTTTACCCCCCGCTTCTTCTACCGCAGTCTCCCAAGCTGAGGGTTGTGACTCCCACTCTAGTTGAGTTAAGGGTTGTACTTGACCCTCTTTAGTGGGCAAAATGTGCAAAAATTTTACACATTTTTCACTTAGATTATCGTAAATTAAAGCAGCTTCGATCAACTGATAGGGACGACGGCGAGTATAATCAAAGCGATCGCGACAGTAATCTTCAAAAGTCGCGTGAGTCGAACGATATAACTTGCGATCGCGTAACTCCATCAATGCCATGCCAGCCTCGTAAAATGCCCGTTCGACTTTTCTCTCCAATGAATAGCGGTCGCTTTCTTCCTCCACTGTAAGGGGAGCGATTGGTATCACTGCTAGTTCGCCACTTTTACTCGAAGATTTTCTTTTTTTTCGCCATTGCCTTGTCGAGCGCGCCATCTCTTGTTTCTCCGATGATGCTTAAATTATTTTACCCTGTCACCACCAAAGCAAGAGATGCACAAACCAACATCAATTACGAAAACATAGGGTTTGACTTCAGAATAACTCTTGGAAACATCAATTCTCAAGAGCTATTTTACCCGCCCTTATAACCCAAGAATTTTTTGTAAAAACTTTTTTTCTAACTCCAAAGTGCCTAAAGTGACAGAAGCGTTTCATTAGCGATCGCTAATAATGAATAAAAGAAACTCGGCAGATTATTGGTTCATATGAACTGAAAAAGTTGAGTTTCTTAGGAGAGAGATAGAAGAGATTGCCCTCAAGCGATAGATTAAATTTATCCAATTTCAGCTACTTCAATTAATGCTTCTCCAGCATAATGGGTAGAAATTTGAATTGTTACTTTCTTTTCAAGTTTGTTCAGAAACCCAAACAGACGAGCTTCTGAAAACAGATGATATTTACCTTTCATAAGGTTAGAAACTTCTGGCTGTTTGATATCGAGCAGCTTGGCAATTTCTTGCTGCTTTAGATTACGGCTTTCTAAAATACGGCGCACAGTAACTCCTAGTTTGGCACGAGTAAGAAGTTCTTCGGCATCTTCTAAACCCATATCTGCGAATACATTACCACTGCTTGGAGTAAATTCAATTGGTGTCATATCTTCACTCATCATTAATTCTCCTTCGATCTCTCAACTGCTGTTTTATAACGTTTCTTGATTAAATCAATATCCTTTTTTACTTCTTCTGGAAAGCTTTTTACTTGTTTTAAACTATCTCCCATCCAAACAACGGATTTTTCCATTTTATAAGTAAATACTTATAATTTTAATTATTGAGATTATACTCTACATACTTATCAAATAAAAAATTGTGATTCTGTAATGTGTAAAATTTTTGCACATTTGATTGGCGATCGCTTTCTTCGCTTACTAACAAAGTCGATCGATAATCTTCAAGAAATGAGAAAATAATTAAAAAACTCTAAAAAAACTGCTCGTGAGCTACCTGCTATATTCCCAAGCTCAACAGTTAAAGTTACACGAACCCGTTCCCGTTACCCTTCATCCCGCCGCAGTTTACCTCAGTTCTCTCAGTCAAGGGTCGCGTCGTTCGATGCTGTCTTCCCTCAATGCGATCGCCCATCTGTTGACTGAGGGAGAATGCGATGCTTTTTCTTTAGATTGGTCGAAGTTACGCTATCATCACACCGCAGCAGTTAGAACCGCCCTCAAACAAAGACTCGCTCCCGCTACTACTAATAAAATGTTAGTGGCTTTGCGTCGGGTACTGACTGAAGCCTATCGTTTGGATTTAATTGATGCTAAAGACTATCATAAAGCAGTAGATATTGCCAATGTTAAAGGAACGGGTCAGTTAAGGGGTCGCGCTTTAACTCGTGCCGAAATTGAAAGTTTGATCGAGTGTTGTTACCAACGAAGAGATGCGATCTCCCTTAGAGATGCTGCCGTAATTGCTATCTTACGTTGTGGTGGCATTAGGCGACAGGAAATAGTTCAACTGAAATTAGAAGATTTAGATTTAGCAACTGGAGAATTAACCATTCGTCGGGGAAAAGGAGGCAAATTTAGGCTGGTTTATCTAACTCCTGAAGCGATGGACATGGTTGAAGATTGGTTAGAAATAAGGGGCAAGCTACCAGGACCTTTAATCTGTCCCGTCAATAAGGGAGGAAAGGTCATTTTGCGTCACTTTGCTGCCGATGGTGATGGAATCTATAAATTAGTCAAAGCTAGAGCAATGATGGCAGGAGTCAAACATTTTTCTCCCCATGATTTTCGGCGGACTTTCTGTAGCGATCTCTTAGCAGAAGGTGAAGATGTATTTACCGTACAGGAATTGGCTGGTCATGCTTCCCCCGCCACTACTGCTAAATACGACCGTCGCGGTGAAGGTAGAAAACGTAGGGCAGTCAAGCGGTTGAAGTTTAGATGTTGACACTCCCACGGCTACGGCTAACGCCTAAAGCCATGGGATTCTTCTATCATCGAGTTTCCGTTAGACAACAGGGTTGCCCCAACTGCCCAAGAGGGAATCTCTCCAGAAGCGTTTAGGGATTGCTCCCATGTTCCTGCGTGTCCCGCAGTACGTAAGGCTTTCTGCAAAACGTTGGCTGCTGCGTTTTTATCCCTACACATCTGGGTTAAACAGACATTGCATCGGTGAGTACGGGTACTTAAACTTTTTTGTACTTTATTCCCGCAAACACTACAGTCAACTGTCGTATAGTGAGGGGGTACAGCGACGGTTACTTTGCCGAACTTAACCCCAAAGTATTCAATCCAATAGCGTAGTCTACTCCAGCCTATATCCTGTATAGATTTAGCTAATTTAGGATTGCGTACCATATTCTTCACTTTTAAATCTTCATAGGCGACAAAATCTGCCGATTTCGTTACGCAACGGGCTACTCTCTTAGCCCATTCTTCACGCTGCCTACTTACTTTAAGGTGAAGTTTTGCTAGTTTAGTTCTAGCTTTTTTGTAGTTGTTAGATTGAGGTTGACCTTTACGGTACTTTTTAGATACCCGACGCTGTAGTTTAGCTAGTCGTTTCTCCGAAGACCTGTAGAATCTGGGATTTGGCTCACTATGCCCTGTGTTATCAACATACGCAAACTTTAATCCCATATCTAGACCTATGGCTTTACCTGTAGGCTCGACGTTTTCTTTGTTATCTACGTCAATAGAAAACTGACAGTAATACCCATCTGCTTTACGAACTAATCGAACTCGTTTGATTAACTTGTTTTCGTAGAAACGTAGGTCATGAGTACCTATCAGCTTCACTCGACCTATAGCTTTCTTGTCGGAAAAAACAATATGCTTACAGGTAATTCTATCTAGCTTCCAACCAGTAGTTTTATATTCTACAGAGCGAACGTTTTTCTTAAAGCGCGGGTATCCTTTTTTGCCTGGTACTTTTTTCTTGCAGTTGTCAAAAAACCTTGCAATCGCAGACCAAGCTCTTTCTGCTGCGGATTGTCTTGCCATTGAGTTTAATTCGTTAGCAAAGCTAAAGTCATCAGCCAACACCTTGCAATACTTGTTGAGGTCGTAACGTCCTACTCCTTTATTGTCCATCCAGAATCTTAGACATTTGTTTCTGATGAACTGAGTAGTTCTAATCGCCTCATCTATCGCTCGGTATTGTTCTGTTTTAGCTTTAACCTTAAACTCTAAGACAATCATGTTTATGTCAAGCTTACTGACATAAGATAGTATAGCATAGTAAGAAGGCACTTAAAAGGAGGGGCTGTGTGCTGAACTTGGTTCAGCACTTTATAAGCCCCGTTGCCGAGTAGCGTGTATCCAACTGCTGAAGCGAGTTGGTTTTACGCTGCCCGTTGTCTCTATAATTTAAGGTCATAAAACTAGACGAGCGGTTGAATCTTTTCAATCTCCCCTCCTTCTTTTTGCATGACCCGATATAGCTCGTTCGCCCTTTGCATATTTAACCAGAAATCAGGAGATGTATTAAAATATTTGGCTAATCTCAAAGCAGTACTGGTTGTAATTCCCCTCTTACCATTAATCAGTTCGTTAATCCTTTGATAGCTTACTCCAATTCCATCAGCGAGTTGTTGCTGGGTCAATCCCATTGGTTCTAAGAATTCTTCTTTCAACATCTCACCAGGACTGGTAGGGGGTCTATTAGTTGGGATATTAACCATAAGCTTACTTCTCAATGATAATCTACAATTTCAACATCTTTAATACCATCGTCTGACCAGATAAAACAAATTCTGTACTGGTCGTTAATGCGAATACTGTGTTGTCCTTCTCGGCTGCCTTTTAAAGCCTCTAATCGATTCTTAGGTGGAGAACGCAAATCATTTAAGCTAGCTGCACTCATCTAATTGGTCGAGCTTTCGTCTCGCTATTTTCCATAGATTTTGAGGGCAAACTTTCCGCGCATACTTTGTATCATCTCCATTAAAAATATCGGCGTTGCTGAATGAGTAAGGATTTAGGCGATCGCCTACTGTCCATAATAGTATTCCAGGTTTCCAATGATTTACTACTGTCCAAACCCACACCTTATTCTTTTTGTTCCCGATAAATGTTTGTAACTCATCTATCTCGGTTATCTCAGGAATTTCTTCTCCATCTGGAGCATCGGGTAATTTAATTCCCTCTTCTTTAATCCAATTCATGACTGTGGTGTGGTGAATTTCTATGACTCTCTCAATACCTCTTAAACCCATTCCATTTAGATACATTTTGAGACATAGTTGTCTAACTTCAGGTGGATAGCTCCGCTCTATTGGCGATTCAACAAACTGTCTTCCACAATCTCGGCATTTGTAGCATTGTTTTCGACGACGAAGACCGTTTTTAGTTACTCTTTGTGAGTTGCATCTGGGACATTTCATCTCTTCATTATGCCAAAAACATCATTACTCATTCAGCAACGCCATATTTCCCTTTGTCCGTAGCGGTAGCGATCGCTTCGCGGATATCCTTAACTCCAGCTAGAACGGCGTTAATAGCTATAAAATGAGCGCGGGTGGTTTGAGCGATGATGCGAGCTAGAGTAGTTTTACCCGTTCCTGGAGGACCAAAAAAAATTAGTGAAGATAACTGGTCGGCGACAATGGCACGACGGAGTAAGCGTCCCTCACCAACGATATGGTCTTGCCCCACAAATTCATCTAGAGTTCGGGGTCGCATTCGATCTGCTAGGGGTGCTTCAGATTTGACTTTTTGTTGATAACTTTGCTCGAATAAGTCCATCTATTTTGGATTTTAAAACATTTAGTTGCAGAAATTTGGTAATTTTGTCTCTCTCTATTTAACAAGGTTTTAATTCCCGACAGTTTACCAATACTTCTTTGCCATAAGTATCTCTAATTTTTGCCACTATACCAGTAGTAGCTTGTACGATCCATGTTCCTTTAGCTTTTAACCATTCAACTATTGTTCCTGGTTGAATAAGAGGTTCGGGTTCTTTTGTCCTGTCCATCCCTGGAGATAAATTATTATCTTTCCCTATAGTGGACACAGAATAAATATCGGTAGTAGAGTCTACTTGAGTTATGCTTTTATCTCTTTGCAGCCAACTGGCAAATATCTCTTCCCTACAATCATTGGGAGGCTCAAAGAGATAAACCCTCTCTCGTTTATCTCTCGAACCTAAGCGACCAATACAGGTTAACTTGAGTCCTAAAAGACCGAGCAGCTTCTGAACTATTTTAATTGGGGTATCTGATTCAACTATGGTTAAACCGAGGAAAGTTTTTAGTTCTCTTTTGTTGAATTGCGCGAATTCGGCAATTAGTTGTAAATTGGGATCGCTACCTCTGTATTCAACTCCTGGTTGGAGTAGTCCAATTATCAAAGTTTCCAATAATCTCAGGGAAGTAGATAGCAAACTGCGGTTAAAATCTGGCAACCATAAACGGTTTTTGGTATAAGTAGCGATCGCTCTTAACTGTCTTGAATCTCGTTCGATTAAATAGGGTCTGCCGACGGTAAGGTAATAATGGGAGAGCAATTGGGAATACCATCCCTCATCATCTTTAGCTACTAATTCGGGGGTAATAAATATATCGCTGCCATAACGCATGACTAAGCTGCCCTTACGTTCAATCCATCTCTCTTCTTTGGTTTTGGCTCGTTTATCTTTTAGTTTCTGGTATTGAGCATCGGTCGGGATGGGTGCGTTAGCTACTTCGATACATTCCGCCTCATATTTAGTATTTGCTACTTGTTTTAGTTGGGTTTCTATTTCAGCGGTGGGATTAGATTCTAACCGATTGAGTTCGGGAGGGGCGGTTATAAAATGTCCCTCGGCAATCAAACCTTCAACGATAGAACTACGATAATTCTGCATGGTGAGGTTGATATAACAGCCTCTTCTCGCCCAAGTGTTTAGGGATTCTGGTTGAAAGTTAGTATCCAAATCGAGGTCGCTAAGTGAGGCATCGGCAGCTTGGAGTAAACGAATGTTTGTACTGGCTTTATTTTTAGTGCTGGCAATCAGAGCTTTTTTAATCGTAGCTCCATTACCTACCATACATTTATGAAAACCTCGTTTAGCTGCCCAGAGATAGCGGGGTACTGAAGCACGGATACGGGCTAACGCCTGACGAATGGAATCGGCAGTCTGTACTCCTTGGGCGATCGCCCAGACGGAATCGAAGTGCGGTATCTGTTTAATTTTTCCTAAGTTAGTATTGATGCCCCTGAGTATTAATTGAAAGGCTAAAGGAACTTCAGAATAACATTTATCCGTTCTTTGGCATTCGATACTAACTCCTGTTTCAATGGAGGGAGAAGCGATCGCCAGATCGTAGTTTGGTAGAATTTCATTAAGATGGGCAATACAGCCATAAGCTGGATGAGAGGGATCTGCTACTGTTTCTGAATCGATACGGAGAATTTTCTTATCTGGGAATTCTAGTTGTAAATAAGATTCTAAATTTTGCGTACCCCATTTGGATTTAAGTTTCTGTGCCGAACAACTGATAAATGGTTTCCCACCAGTTTCAATATGATTGACTAAATCTCGAACTAAACGGGCGGGATTTTTATCTTCATAGTTATGTATTGTCCACCGTTGTTCGATAGGGGGTTGCCAATCATTAACCACTACAAAGGGTTCGACATGAAAACCTGCAAGTCCGCGGATGTAGTCGATAGCGACATCAGATAAATCCGCATCGGCAAGATATACCTTACCATCTCCTGAAAGATTATTTTGAATAAGAGTTTTAAACTGAGCTAAAATTTCTACTCTCTCTGAAGTACAGGTGGCGGAATTGAGCATATGCCAAATTACCTGTTCTGCTTCGTCGATAATTACTATTCCGTCTGACCAGTTATCGGCATTAAACCTCGCTCCTGAATTTGGGTGTAATGAATCAATACAGAGTCCGTAACCGAGAACAGTTCCGTATTCAACGGTTTTGATTTCCGTTAAATAAGGTAGTCCCACTCTCTGACACAGTGCTTCTCCTAATTGAATGCGGTGAGTTAATAACAGCACCCATTTTCCTTCTCTGGTGGCTTGTTGGACTATTTGTTCTAGTAAATGAGTTTTGCCCGTGCCTTTGGGAGATTTGAGACATATGAGTTTGGCAGTGTCAGGAATTATTAAGGGACTGGGGGACTGGGGGACTGGGGGACTGGGGAATGCTTGTGACTCCCCGTTATGCGAAGCCCTAAAGGATTCCCTAACGGTCACGGTATCCTTTAGGACTCCTCGTCTGTCCCCATGCTTCCATACTTCCACGCTCTCTATCCCCAAGTTACCTAGATAGCGTCTATTAACCTGAATATTGGCTTTGTAGGTTAATTGAACTGAGGTGCGGACTAACCAAGTTTCTAAAGACAATGCCTTACTATAAGATCGATGAAATGCCTCTGCACCATGTTGAACAATTAAATCGTCAACCCCTTTGGCCGATTCCCGCCAGTTAATTACTTTGACATCAACTCCAGCTTTGGTAAAAAGTTTTCCTGTTTTGGCGATCGCCCGATTGACATTGGCGATCGTACTGGCTTTAGAATCTTTATCAAAGGCAAAATAGATTTTACGTCCTGGTATAGCAAAGACTTGAAGTTGGGGAATGAGTTTTGCCAGTCCCGTATACCTTCCGAATTCATCTTTGGGTTGGCGGTAGCCATTAAAGATACCAGGTAAGGCGATCGCTGCATAGCCTAGACTAATTAAGGAAGCTGCTTTTTTAGCTCCTTCGGTAATAATTAAAGGAACTTCGGGGTTATTTACGACCCATTCCCAGAATGAGATTGGAGCAGTGCGATCGCTGAGTCTAAGTGTTAGAGGAGAGAGAAATAGCTTGACTTTGTTTAGCTTGGCTATTTTATGCCAAAGAAATAGAGAAATTTTTAGGGCAATTATTCCCGTCGGGTGTTTAGGAGGACCTTCATATTTAATTATTTTCCCTTTATCTGCCGATAGTCTAGGTTGAAGCGGTTTGAATTGTCCCCAGAGATCGTCATTGTAATTGTTGAGGACATCAACTCCCGATACCCACCAACCTCCAGCTTCGATATGGCGATAACGTTTGAGGATGCTATAGCTAATTGCACCTGAATTGGTTCGTTTTAGTTTTTCGGAGATAAACAGGCGGTCTAGTGCAGCCTGACCTTCGAGGTGGAAAAAGTTAAGTTTTATTAAATCGGGGTGGATTCCGCTTTCTTGGCAGAGTTCCTGATATTCGGCAGATGTGAGTTGGTTAGGTAGTTGTTCTTCATTTGATGTATTGGAAATAGCATGGTGTTTCGGTAATTGTTGCGTCATTGAAGGGGACTCCATTAATTATTTTTTTTGGAGCCTTAAAACCATGTCATAGCAAGCATTTAAATTCCCATAGCGAAATTACACCAGACATTTTGGCGCAGGAAAAAATAGACCTCGAACGAGATCGCCGTGCAACTCTGGAGAATTGAAGATAGAATATTAACTAGGTGGGAAAATATTCTATTTATTTTTTCCAGAAAAGGAGCTTGGACACTTGTTAGCAAACATTATGGGTCTAGGCTCTTTTTCGTTTAGGAAATTAAATTGAATGGAGTTATTGGTTTAAACAAGGTCATAGTTACTTTGAAAAATAAATATAGCAACTCCTATTGTACAGACTCTTCAAATACTGATGTTTAGGAGTTCCTAAACACTTGCAGAAAATATTTCGATTAGCTGAAATACTTGTCTTATTAGGCTTTTTCTACATTTTCTATTTCCGAATGAACACAAAACGTTTCCGAATGAACACAAAACGTTTCCGAATGAACACGAAACGTTTCCGAATGAACATTAAGTGTTTAGGAGCTATAACTATTGCTATTTATAAAGATTAGAGTTTGTTAAATTTTGTGACTGTTTAGGAGCTTTTTCAACCTTCCTAAACACTATCAAACTGATAAACAAAACAAAAAAACCCTTTAATTGAGGGCTTTTGAAAGATATGGAGGCATTATTTATTTGCTCGATTATGCTTCTAAACCTAAATGAGTTAAAAGTTTAGTTTTAAGTTCTGGGGTAACTGGATGAGGATAACAACCGTTCTCAATTTGAGATAGGCGGGAAGGAGAAATACTAATTTGTTTAGCCATAGTTCTCAAGCTTTCTTTATTAGCTTTACGTGCTTTCCTAATTTGTTTACCAAAGGCTAATAAATCTATGTTCAGTATTGTCTCGTGGGTTAAGGTTTGCTCTTTATCGATTTGAAAATCAGATATGGGCAAATTTGGTTTGAGCTTCGACTGTATTTTTGGTTGATACAAAATACCAAAACACTTTAACCAATCGTTAAACCAGTATTTTGGCTTTTTAATTTTACTGTCAGATTCGACCCATTCAGGAACGTCTGCATCATATATAAAACTGTATGGATGCTCGAATTTAGCTAAAGTTTTAAGTCCGCGATCAAAGCTACGCTTTAGATTAGATGCAGCACTACTATTGATTAAAGCTATCTCTATTTCCTCTCCATAACCAAGGCATCTTAAAAGAGTTTCTATCTGAAAACGACTATTTCTACTTTGTTGTAAGGCAAAAAGAGCAAAATAAGCGATTCTCAAAGCCATTTTTTCTCGGTAAGGGTCTAATTTTAATGATTCGCCACTGAGATAGCCAAATTCTCTTAAATAGTCATGACCAGCAAATTTTTCAAACCAAGAGCCTGGACTGTAGGTAATTTCAATATCGATTATGCTATCTTTTCCATCAAGACTTGGTTGAACTATCTGTTTGATATTGTAAACATCCCAGAGATTTGACATTTCGACTGTAAAAATCCCTTTGTGGCGAACACGCCATTCTCTAACCCAGACTTCTAAACGCTTGAGTAGGTATACATGATGAGCGAGTTGAAGCAGCTTTTCTTGTTTTGATAAGTAGCGAGTAGATTCTTTAATAAGGCTTCTATCAGCTTTCGGAATGTAGTGATTTCTTTTTTTGCTGTCACCAAAATTAGTTAAAAGTTTAGAAGCTGAGACAGTGATTTTTTCTTTCCAGGCTTCGGGTTTACGGAAAGCGATCGCAGATAGTGCGTAATGTAGTTTTAGGGTTTGTTCGCCAAATTGATGGGCAATTACTTCTTTTGTTTGATAGGCTACTTCGGCAAAGTCAGTTAGATCGAATCTATCTCGAATCTGCAACTCGACCCGACCAGAGGAAAAATCTTTTCCTCCATTTAATCTATCGGGTTTTAATTCCCAAAAATCCATTCCCGTGACCCCTGCCGTGTAAACCGTGTCAGTTATTGCACTGCTAGGACATTCTTCGTAAAATTTGTTCTGGCATAGTTGCGCTTCAGATGGCGATCTTTTTTCTTTTTTATTGAGTTTAAGAGCGGATTGGCTCTTGATACTGGACTCATAAGATTTGTTTTCGCTCTTGTCTCTTTTATTGCTAATTTTAGCGTCAGAATGTCCCATTATTACGCCAGATATAGGAGAGTTAAAGTTCAGCTGGAGCAAAGAAATATGCTTGTCTTGTCCAGCATTTGTCCGAATAAAACCACAAAAAAAGCGCGATTGTCACTGAAATATAGCGCAGAAATTAGCTTTTATTCAGTTTCTTTGTCTTCTTTGCAGATTAATTTAGTAGTTCAATTAATCGAACAAAAAGGAGGATTCGATAGGTTAAGTTAATCAGCGATCGCCCAAACGATTTAGTACAGATTTATTGTCTAAAATCAAACAAGGGAATAGGGGGTGAGGAATAGTGATAAGCTTTTTTTGATTGATTATTAAGTCAGATTAAACCAATAGGTGGGTTCTTCTATGGTTGTTACAATTGTTCACGTTAAAGTTAAACCTGAATACATTCAAGACTTCATTGAAGCTACTAAACTCAATCATCAATACTCGATTCAAGAGCCAGAGAATATGCGGTTTGATATTTTACAAGCTCCTGAAGACAAAAGCCAATTTATTCTCTATGAAGCCTATAAAACCGAAGCAGGAGCAAGTGCCCATAAACAAACTCAACACTATTTAACTTGGCGAGAAACAGTGGCAGATTGGATGGCCGAACCCCGTCAAGGTGTACCCTATGATGTAATTGCACCTGTTTAACGAACTATGGCTATTTCTCCCTTCTTTTTTGCTAAAGTTCCTCCCATTCATTTTGGTACGGAAAAAATTGAGCAACTTCCCTCTCTACTTAAGTCAGTCAAGGCTCATAATGTCTTAGTAGTGACAGGAGGAACATCTCTGGAGCATTCTGGTAATTGGTCGGCGATTCAGTCTCTCTTAGAACAAAATCAAATTAATTTTGAAAGAATCTCTTATTCAGGAGAGCCGACCACACCTGATGTAGATAAATTGTGCCAACAATATCGACCTCACCAGATTGAAGCGGTAGTGGGCATTGGCGGCGGAAGTGTTATCGATCTAGGCAAAGCACTGTCGGCCATGCTCCCCCATCAGAATTCGATTTTTGACCATCTAGAAGGAGTGGGCAAGGGTATTCCTCACAGTGGAGTGAAATTGCCTTATTTTGCCATTCCCACTACTTCTGGTACCGGGGGAGAAGTTACCAAAAATGCAGTTATTAGTGAAGTAGGAAAAAATGGTTATAAAAAATCTCTGCGTCACGACAACTTAATCCCTGACGGGATAATTATTGATGGCAATTTACTGACATCCTGCCCCCGACACATTACCGTTGCCTGCGGTTTGGATGCCTTTACCCAACTGTTAGAACCTTTTTTATCTCCTACCGCTTCCCCCCTAACCGATGCGATCGCCCTCAGTGGCATTGAAAAGGTGGCAGAATATTTTCTTCCAGCTTGCGGTTCGGAAGCTAATAATCCGAGGGTAAGGGAAGGCATGGCTTACGCTTCCCTATGTTCGGGAATATGTTTGGCTAATGCTGGTTTGGGAATCGTACATGGTTTGGCTTCTCCTGTAGGGGGTTTATTTCCCATTCCTCATGGAGTGGTTTGTGGCACCTTAATGGCAATGGCTAATAAAGTGACCTTAGAAGCGATGAGAGCCAGAGAACCCCAAAATCCAGCTCTGGTCAAGATGAGTCGGGTGGGTAAAATCCTCTCTACAGAAACTGGAAAATCGGAGCATTACTATGCAGATTTCTTAATTCATACTCTTTCCGAGTGGACAGAACAATTAGCTCTGCCTAAATTCAGCGATTATGGAGTCAAAGCTAGGGATTTAGAAACAATTGTTGAGCAAACTTCTAACCGAAATAATCCGATTAAACTGACTCGTGAAGAGATTAAATCAATTTTATCAAGTCGTTTGACAGGTGAACAGCCGCCCTCTGGATGAAGAGGATGCGATAATCTTGGGACAATAGTTAAGTAGAACTATTCATAGGCAGATAACACTCGACCTGAAAATCGATATTTCCTCATAAGTTCCTCAAATTTCAGCTTTAATCTTAAAAACTAGAGAAAAAAGTAATTTAGAAAAAATGAGCAACAAACATATTTTCTTAGATTGATGGGATGAGTCTTGTGGAAGATTTACCGGTGGGAATAGAAAAAACTTAAGTAATTTTAAATATTACAAAACTTTTAATAAATACTATTTTCAAAAAACTAAAAATAAATTAAGCAACAAGCTTTATTAGCTGGAAAACAACTAACTTTAATTTTGCAAAATGCTTACAAAATTAGTAGACCTGACTCATCTTTGGGTCATAAAAGAAGTTCAGTATCTTGCCGAATCTGAAGAATATCGAGGTAATTTAATTCTTCGAGATTTATATTATAAACAGCAGCTAATTGAATATGTTTTATCTAATTTAAATCATCGATGTATGATGATTGAATTAACTGCAATTCCAAAAGAAGCTGACGATCTGTTTCCTCAGTGTCCCTTAGATGAGCGAGTAGTAATGAGACAATTATTGCTAATGGGAATGTCTAAGATAGTGCGATCGCGCCTTGAGCAAGCAGAAAAACAACAAATAGTAATCTCGACCGATAGGAAACAGCCAGACAGACCTAATATAAATTGACAATAACCATAATTTGATTTCGCTCGAAAGTCACAGCAGGCTCCGCCCTAAACGGACGGAGCCTGCTGTGACCGTTGGTCGATCTACGCTACAGCTAAGGATATTACCAAATATATTTTAGAAAAAGCAGATAAACTATATATATTCATAAAACTGCTTGCGTAGTCTTTCAGCAAAATGGAGTCAGATTACGAACACATAAGAGAAAGGTTCAAAACTTTAATCGCCAATGTTCCAGGGGCGATATACCGTTGTCTTAACGATGCTAATTGGACGATGGAGTTTTTGAGTGATGAAATTACGAATATCTCAGGTTATCGGGCTGCCGATTTTATTCAAAATCAAAGTCGGTCTATAAGAAGTATTATTTACCCAGAAGATCGCAATCTAGTTGTTCGAGAAGTAAATGAGGCGATCGCCCAAAGAAAACCCTATACAATTGAATATCGAATTATTCGCTCAGATAGAGCAATTACCTGGATTAAGGACAAAGGGCAAGGAGTCTTTGACCGAAATGGCAAACTTCTCGGGTTAGATGGAATTATCTTAGATATTACCGAACGTAAATGGACAGAAAGCTTGCAGCAGATTCAGAATCGAACTTTGAGCGCGATCGCACGGGGAGAGACGCTAAAAAATACTTTATCAGAACTGAGCGAACAGATCGATCGCTTATCTCCAAATTTAACTTCGACTATTACGATCGTGGAGAACGACGGCAGGCATTTACGACCTTTTGTTAGTTCGGGGTTGCCCCAAGAATATATTAGGGCGATCGAACGTTTACCCATTGGAGCCAAAGCTACTTCTTGCGGTACGGCAGCGTATTTAGGTCGGCGAGTAATCGTTAGTAATATCGCTACCGATCCTTTATGGGCAGACTACAAACACCTAATTTTACCCCACGGTTTTCAAGCCAGTCGGTCTGAACCGATTAAATCAAATACGGGTCAAGTTTTGGGAACTTTCGATCTGTATTTTACCGAACCGCGATCGCCAGAGCCGAAAGAGCTAGAAATAATCGAAGCCTGTACTAATTTAGCCTCTATTGCTATGGGTCGCCAACAATCTGAAACTGTATTACAACAGAGCGAATCACAACTTCGTTTAATTACAGATGCACTACCAGCATTAATTGCTTATGTCGATAATCGGCAGTGCTATCAATTTGTCAATCAGACTTTTGGAGATTGGTTCGCTAAATCCCCGAACCAAATTATTGGCAGTCATCTAAAAGAAATTTTGGGTGAGGCATATTACCAGCAAATTAAACATCATATAGAACTAGCCCTCTCAGGACAAACAGTAACCTATGAAACCGAGCTTGAATTAAGCGATCGTTCACATTGGGTTAATGTTACCCATATTCCCGATCTCGATGGAGAAGGAGGGGTAAAAGGATTTATTAGTTTAATTAGCGATATCAGCAATCGCAAAGCTACCGAAAAAATGAAAGACGAATTTGTCTCGGTAGTCAGTCATGAATTACGCACCCCCTTAACTTCTATTTATGGTGCTTTAAAATTACTCGTAACCAGTCCTCAAAGTGGATTATCTGAAGAAGACCGTGAAATGCTCAATATTGCCGTGACTAATACAGACCGTTTAGTGCGCCTAGTAAACGATGTCCTTGACTTAGAGCGCATCGAGTCAGGCAAAATCCAAATGGTGAAACAGCCTTGTGATGCTGGCAATCTGATCCAGGAAGCAATAGAAGTCATGCAGCCGATGGCAAAGGCTGGAAATATTACTCTAATAGCAGAACCTATTTCTATTATAATTAATGCCGATGGCGATCATATTCATCAAACCCTGACCAATTTACTTAGCAATGCCATCAAATTTTCTCCACCTCACAGTTCAGTCTGGGTTACAGTAGATAACTTAGAAGACGAGGTTTTATTCAAAGTTATCGATACAGGACGTGGAATTCCCGCAGATATATTAGGTAGCATTTTTGAGCGATTTAAACAGGTAGATGCTTCAGATTCGCGAGACAAAGGAGGTACTGGCTTAGGGTTGCCCATTTGTTATAAAATTATCGAAGAACATGGAGGTCGCATTTGGGCTGACAGTGAGTTCGGTAAAGGAAGTACGTTTTATTTTACTCTGCCTAAATCTGGCTTATCTTCATCAGAAAAATTGTCATTATGACTGTCAAACGTATCTTACTGGTAGATGACGAAGCCTCTATCTTAGCAGTTGCTCGTGTCGGTTTAAAACGAATGGGGTGGTCAGTATTGACCGCAGCTTCAGGACAAGAGGGCATCGCGCTTGCCGAAACCGAACAGCCAGACGCGATCGTCTTAGATGTGATGATGCCCGAAATGGATGGATTAGCAACTCTCAAGCAGCTACAAGATAATCCTCAAGTTAAAGATATTCCCGTAATTTTTCTAACTGCCAAAACTCAGAAAGCAGATCGCCGTCGCTTCTATGCCTCTGGTATTAAAGGATTTATTACTAAGCCTTTCGACCCTACTACTTTAGCAAGTCAAATTTCAGGCTTTTTGGGTTGGTAAGTATCGCAGTACGTTAATTGGTTAGGGCAATTTCAGTTAACTGCTCGTAAGTAATAAGTAATGAGTAGATTGTCTTTACTTGCGACTTTTTTAAAACTTTTGAACTGGGATTTCTAACTTCTGAGTTCTGTACGGACGCGTCTTGGTGCGCATTCCTTGGCGGATTTTTAATCCGCAGGGTCGCACCGCTCAATAGAACGCCCTCTACCTAACTTCTGATGCTCCTCATAACTTTCTCAAATCAATTGTTTACAACAGAATTAACCTCAAACAGATACTCGCTCTATAGGTGCGAAGAGGTAGCAGTTTAACGAGTAACTAAGATTTATGGTGACAACAACAAATAGCCCTAAAAAACAATTCTTAGATAAAGAACGAGCTTTCGTTCTCTGGTTTGAAGATGTGGGAATGAGTGACGTTTCTCTGGTAGGGGGAAAGAATGCTTCTCTAGGAGAAATGATCCAACAGCTAACCCCTAAAGGAATTAACGTTCCAGGAGGTTTTGCCACTACTGCTTATGCTTATCGTTACTTTATCGAACAGGCAGGAATAGAAAGTAAGTTGCGCGAACTGTTTGCCGATCTTGACGTAGAAGATCTTAACAATTTGCGATCGCGTGGTAAACAAGCCAGGACGTTGATTCTGAATACTCCTTTCCCCGAAGAATTACAAGCAGCGATTACCGAAGCCTATAGCCAATTATGCCAGCGATATAGCGTCGATTCTGAGTATTGTAACCGCTATGAGGGTGAGGAAAAAGAACAGTGTCAAAAATTTAACAATAATGTCGATGTAGCAGTTCGTTCCTCAGCTACCGCCGAAGACTTACCCGATGCTTCTTTTGCAGGGCAACAGGAAACTTATCTTAATGTTCATGGGGTTCAAAGCGTTCTCGAAGCCTGTCATAAATGCTTTGCATCCCTATTTACAGATCGCGCTATTTCCTATCGTACTGCTAGAGATTTTGACCACTTTGATGTTGCTCTTTCTGTGGGCGTACAAAAGATGGTGCGTTCGGATTTAGCTACCTCTGGAGTAATGTTTTCTATCGATACAGAAACAGGCTTTAAAGATGCAGCTTTGATTACTGCTGCCTATGGTTTGGGTGAAAACGTAGTCCAGGGTGCGGTCAATCCTGATGAATATACTGTGTTTAAACCAACATTAACTGGTCATCATCCCATTTTAGATAAACGCCTCGGCAGTAAAGAAATCAAGATGGTCTATGATCTAGGCGGTAGTAAGCTGACGAAAAACGTTCCCACATCAGCATCCGAAAGAATTCGATATGCTATTAATGATGAGGAAATTTTGCAATTGGCTAAATGGGCTTGTCAAATTGAATCACATTATTCCCAGGTACGCGATGCTTACACGCCAATGGATATGGAATGGGCAAAAGATGGCGTAACAGGAGAACTGTTTATCGTTCAAGCCCGCCCCGAAACCGTTCAATCGCAAAAAGCCAAAAATGTCATACAGACATATAGACTAGAGAAAACGGGTGATGTCTTAGTAACGGGTAGGGCAGTTGGTGACAAAATTGGTGCGGGTAAAGCCAGAGTTATCTTAAATGTCAGCCAGATTGACCAGTTCCAAGCTGGAGAAGTTCTTGTCACCAATAAAACCGATCCTGACTGGGAACCAATTATGAAAAAAGCCAGTGCTATTGTAACTAACCAGGGTGGTAGAACTTGTCATGCAGCAATTATAGCCCGTGAAATGGGTATACCTGCGATCGTTGGCTGTGGTGATGCGACCAAAAATATCCGATCTAAACAAGAAGTGACCATATCCTGTGCTGAAGGGGAAGAAGGTAAAGTTTATGCTGGATCGATTCCTTTTACTGTCGAAGAGACTCGGTTAGATAATTTACCCCAAACCAAAACGCAAATTTTAATGAATGTAGGTAATCCCGAAGCAGCCTTTAGTTTATCGGCTATCCCTTGTGATGGTGTTGGTTTAGCTAGGTTAGAATTTATTATTGCCAATCAGATTAAAGTTCATCCCCTGGCTTTACTCAAGTTTGACGAACTACAAGACTTTGGGGACAAAATGAACATTGCCCAACTGACAATTAATTATCCCCGTAAGCCCGATTTCTTTGTCGAGAAATTAGCTAGGGGAATAGCTACCATTGCAGCAGCATTCTATCCCAAACCCGTTATCGTGCGGATGTCGGATTTCAAGAGTAACGAATATGCTAACCTTCTAGGGGGTAAACAGTTTGAACCAACCGAAGAAAACCCGATGTTGGGTTGGCGGGGTGCAAGTCGTTATTACGACCCCAAATATCGCGATGCCTTTGCCTTAGAATGTCAAGCATTTAAACGAGTTCGAGCCGACATGGGTTTAACTAACGTCATTCCGATGATCCCCTTCTGTCGTACTCCCGATGAAGGAAGAAAAGTATTAGAAGAAATGGCACAACACGGGCTAGTCAGGGGCGAAAACGATCTGCAAGTATACGTCATGTGTGAAGTTCCCAGTAACGTTTTGCTAGCCGATGAATTCAGCCAAGTGTTTGATGGCTTCTCTATTGGTTCAAATGACCTAACGCAACTGACACTAGGACTCGATCGCGATTCTTCTTTAGTGGCACATCTATTCGATGAACGCAACCCAGGCGTTAAAGCGATGCTGCAAATAGCGATCGCCAAAGCCCGACAAAATAATCGTAAAATTGGCATCTGCGGTCAAGCACCCAGCGATTATCCAGAGATTGCCGAGTTTTTAGTTCAACAGGGTATTAACTCCATCAGTCTTAATCCCGATTCGGTACTTAAAACCAGACTGAAAATAGCCGAAGCAGAACAAAATATTGGCTAGCTGTAATGTGGCTAGTGGAGTGAAATAATTGGGTGTTATGCGTTTCAAGCTTTCTTTAAAAACTCGCCCACTCAATATTTTACTGCTAGCTCGCTAGCCTTTAGTTGGTAAATGAAAGCAGATAGCCAGTAGAAACTTACTATCAATTAATCATCACAACCAAAAACAGAACCAAAAAAGTCTTATGTTTGAAAAAATCTTTGCTCTCAATACTGAAGTCGAGCAAACTAATACTCTTCGTCTCCGTAAAGGAGTCATTATTGGTGCAGGACAAGTAGGATTAGCCTGTGCATATTCTTTACTAATTCAAAATTGCTTCGATGAATTAGTTTTACAGGATATCAATACCAAAAAGGTTGAAGGAGAAGTGATGGATTTGCTCCATGGAATGTCTTTTATCGCTCCTACAGAACTGGCTGCGGGAACGGTAGCTGACGTGGGAAAGGATGCGGATATAGTAATTATTACCGCAGGTGCAGCACAAAAACCAGGAGAAACTCGCCTCGATCTACTAGGACGTAATGTTGCTATCTATCAAAACCTGCTTGAAGATGTAGTCAAGCATTGTCCCCATGCCATCCTGTTAATTGTCACCAATCCCGTAGATATTATGACCTATGTAGCACTAAAAATTTCTGGGTTTCCCAGTTCTAAGGTTATTGGTACGGGAACAGTACTAGATACGTCTCGATTTCGTTCTTTACTAGCCCGCAGATTAAATATTGATGCTCGTAGCGTTCAAGCTTATATCATTGGCGAACATGGTGATAGTGAAGTTCCCGTGTGGAGTACGGCTAATGTAGCTGGTCGAAAATTGCTCTCACAAGATTGGGAAAATCTTGATTCAGAAGAGCGCGAGGAATTCACGGCTATTTTTAGTCAAGTTAAAAATGCAGCTTATGAAATTATTCACCGTAAAGGATATACCTCCTATGCGATCGGTTTAGCAGTGACCGATATAGTTGAAGCAATTATACGCTCTCAAGAACGCATTCTTACTGTTAGTGGTCTTGTCAATGGACTGTATGATATCAAAGATGTGTGTTTGGGTTTGCCTAGAGTAATCAATGAAAAAGGCTTTTACAAAACTGTCAATCTAGATTTGAGTCCCAGAGAAGAAAAACAGCTTCGCCTTTCTGCTAATCTTCTACAAGATGTTTTTGCTCAACTCAAATTTTAATTCTATAAACACGATTAGTAGCGTAAGGTTAGCTATGCCTTGCGCTACTGGGTAAATACTTTCAAACTGGGTAAATATTTTCAATTGGCGTAATTCCTAACATACGATCCGTCAACCAATTTCCAGTAAGGTTGATAGGTTTGTAGAGCTTTGAGATATTGCGATCGTTCAAAAACACTAGGATCGGGACAATTTACTTGGCTTAAGCTGCCTTGTAACTGGGCAATTGAATCGTATTCTTTAGCCTCTAACCATTCAACCATGTCTTTCTCGATTTTTTGCAGCTGTTCGATGCCATGACTCAGTAGCACGCTAATCAACATGGTGACGTTAGCACCTACCAGCATCATTTTGATAACGTCTTGAGCGGTCATAATCCCGCCTGTAGCAGCAAAATCGAGGGGAAGAGTACGATACAAAATAGCGATCCAGCGCATCGGTAAACGCATCTCTCTAGAAGTGCTAAGAAGCAAATTGGACTCTACTGTTAGAGTTTCTAAATTAATATCGGGTTGATAAAAACGGTTGAATAATACCAAGCCACTAGCATTTGCATTGCTCAGTTCTTTTGCCATATTTGCCATATTACTAAAGAAAGGACTCAGTTTGACTGCTACAGGTAAATTGACAGCATCTGTAACACTGCGAACAATATCTAAATAAGTTTGCTCTACTCGCTCGCCAGTCATCGACATGTCTGTAGGAATGTCATAAATGTTTAATTCCAAACCATCGGCACCTGCTTGTTCTACCTGACGTACATAATCACCCCAGCTACCTACTGTAGAACTGTTGAGACTTGCAAAAATGGGAATATCCACCATCTTTTTAGCACGACGAATACGTTCTAAATAGGCTTCTGAATCGACACGAAAATCTGATTCGGGATAGGTTTCTGTAGGGTGAGCGAATTGATGATATGCTTCATATCTTTCTTCTAGTAGTTGTTCTTCAAACAAAGAATGCAATACTATTGCTGCTGCGCCAGCATCTTCCATCCGTTTAATATTATCGATATTTTCGGTTAAAGGTGCTGCTGCACCAACAACCAAAGGCGATCGCAATGTCTTACCTAGATAATTTGTGGATAGGTCTACCATTTATTTGCCTCCTCATTATTATCTCTAAACTAAGAAAGTCTTTTGAGGAAGTTATGAGTAATGAACAGAACATTAGTAAGTAATCAGAAGGAAACAGCTTTTGCTCCTCATAAGTGGCTCATATTCCTAAATTAATATATTGTTCATTGTTATAGTATCGATGTTCTAAATCGATCGCAGGTTAAATTGATATGGTTTTTACTCGATCGCCCTTGAGGACTGAATTATTAATGTTACAGCTAGCTCGCAAACACATCTTAGCGATTGAGGTTGCTAAAGATATTCGAGAAATTATTAAACGCAGCTTGGGAAATACGGCAAATTGGCAAGTGTCTTCAGTCAATTCGATCGCTGAAGGATTGGCTTTAATTCAAACACAGCAACCCGATGTAATTTTACTCGAAGCCGATCTGCTCGCTCGGTGCGATCGCCATATTTGGCAACAACTACAAACTACTGCTTGTAATCGATCTATTCCCATAATCTTTATGGCATCAAGAGTTAGAGCCATGGATCGACTTCAGTTCCAACAATTAGGTGCAGCCAAGGCGATCGCTCTTCCTTTTGACCCACAAGAATTGGTAGAGGCGATCGTCCAACTATTAAAGTAATCTTAACTCCATATCATCACGACTCATAACTTCCTCAAACTTAAAATCTATAGTTGGAATTAATATCGAGATTGGTAAAAATTATGAACCGAGTTTTTACGAATAGACAAGAAGCAGGAAGAAGATTAGCCCAAAAACTTACTGCTTATGCTAATCATCCTCAAGCAATAGTATTGGGGCTACCTCGTGGTGGCGTACCTGTAGCCTATGAAATTGCCAAAACTTTAAATCTTCCCTTAGATGTTTGTCTAGTTAAAAAACTGTGCCTTCCTGACGATCCAGAAACAGCGATAGGTGCAATTGTCGAAGATGAACTGTTACCTGACTACTGTGGCAACATCACTATTATTAATCAAAACACGACACAAATTCACGGAGTTGATTCAGAACAAATTAAAGCGATCGCTGCTCGAGCAAAAGTCGAATTAAGATGGCGCGATCGTTGTTATCGAAGCTTTCGTCCCATGCTGAAAATTCCCCAACGTACTGTTATCGTCGTTGATGATGGCATTGCTACGGGTCAAACTATGGAGGCTGCGGTAACTGTTTTGAAAAGACATAAGCCAGAAAAAATTATCATTGCTACTCCTGTTGCTTCAAAGCCAGCCATAGAACAATTAGCAGCTAAAGTAGATGATTTTGTTTGCCTAATGAAACCCAAATCATTAGTTGCAGTGGGCTTTTGGTACGAAGATTTTACTCAAACAAAAGATCGAGAAGTGTGCGATTTACTTTCTCAACAAACTTACAAGACTCTAGCTTACCAAACTTAATCATTGAACATTAAACATTGAACATTGAGCATTGACCAGGGAACATTAAACATTAATAAATGCTAAATGATAAATGATAACGAGATTGGTAAAAATTATGAACCAAGTTTTTTCTAATAGACAAGAAGCAGGAAGAAGATTAGCTACCAAACTTACCGCCTATGCTAATCATCCTCAAGCAATAGTATTGGGAATACCTCGTGGTGGCGTACCTGTAGCTTATGAAATTGCCAAAACTTTAAATCTTCCCTTAGATGTTTGTCTGGCAAAGAAATTAGGTCTGCCTAACGATCCAGAAATAACGATAGGTGCGATTACTGAAGATGCACAGTTACCTGATAACTGTAGCAACATTACTATAATTAACCAGAACACGACTCAACATAGGGTTAATTCAGAAAAAATTAAAAATACAAGTTTTCGTACATGGCTTCGCTATGCTGCTCGTGAAAAAGCCGAACTAAGATGGCGAGATCGTTATTATCAAAGTTTTCGTCCCATGCTAAGAGTTTCTCAGCATACTGTTATTGTCGTTGATGATGGCATTATTACGGGTCAAACTATGCAGGCTGCAATAGCTGTTTTGAAAAGACATAAGCCAGAGAAAATTATCATTGCTACTCCTGTTGCACCTTTGCCAGCTATAGAACAATTAGCAACTCAAGTAGATGATTTCATCTGTTTAATAAAACCAAAATATTTAGGTGCAGTAGATCTTTGGTATGAAGATTTTACTCCAACAACAGATCGAGAAGTGTGTGATGTGCTTTCTCAAGTAACTCATAAAATTTTAGCAAGCTCTTATTCATTACCAAGCTACACCAAGGATAATAGATATGCCCGAACACGAAAATCCTCATAAAACACCGCGATCAAGTCAATGGAAATTAACTTTAATTGTGAGCGCGCTCTGCTTGATTTTATTTAGTTTATTCCTGACTCCAACGTCATCATCAACATCTCAATCTTACAGTAAGTTTATCGACTTGGTAGAGAGCGATCGCGTTGAGCAGGTGACTATTAGCCCCAATCGACTTGAATATACTCTCAAATCAGAAGGATTTGCAGATAACTCGGAGCAGATTTTTACTACAGTTCCAGTGACTCAAGATACAGAGTTACCGAAGATTTTGCGTCAGCATCAAGTAGAATTTTCCGCAACACCTTCTAATAGTGGTAGTGGGTTTTGGGGTTTTCTTCAACTATTATTTTTTCTCTTCTTGTTGGTCAATTTGGGCGGTCTGTTATTCAGTCGCAGTCAACAAGGTACAGCGAGTTCTTTTGCTGTTGGTCGCAGCAACGCTCGTATTTACTCCGAAGGAAGCATGGACGTTACCTTTGATGATGTGGCGGGAGTCGATGAAGCGAAGACAGAACTTTATGAAATTGTCGATTTTTTGCAAAACAAAACCAAATACGCTCTTGTAGGAGCAAAAATACCTAAAGGTGTGTTGTTAGTAGGTCCTCCTGGAACGGGTAAAACTTTATTGGCAAAAGCGATCGCAGGAGAAGCTGGTGTTCCTTTTTTCAGTATCTCTGGCTCGGAATTTATCGAAATGTTCGTCGGAGTTGGTGCATCGCGGGTGCGGGATTTATTCGATCGCGCTAAAAAACAAGCCCCTGCCATTGTCTTTATCGACGAACTAGATGCCTTGGGTAAGTCTCGCGCATCTGGTGGAGCTTTTATGGGCGGTAACGACGAACGAGAGCAGACACTCAATCAACTACTGGCAGAAATGGACGGGTTTGAACCCAACGCAGGAGTAATTCTGCTGGCTGCTACTAACCGCCCCGAAGTCCTCGACCCTGCTTTATTGCGTCCTGGTCGTTTTGATCGCCGTATTGTAGTAGACCGCCCTGATAAGTCGGGAAGACTGGCAATATTAGAAGTTCACGCTAGAAATGTTAGTTTAGCGGAGGACGTAGATTTAGATAAACTCGCTGCTCGTACTCCTGGTTTTGCTGGAGCAGATTTGGCAAACTTAATCAATGAATCCGCATTGCTGGCTGCTCGAAATAATCGCTCTGCGGTAACGATGGCAGATTTTAATGAAGCCACCGAAAGAATTCTGACGGGATTAGAGAAAAGATCGCGGGTACTCAATGAAACTGAAAAGAAAACCGTAGCCTATCACGAAGTCGGTCATGCGATCGTGGGGTGGTTGATGCCTGGAACCGATCGAGTCGAAAAGATATCGATTGTTCCTCGTGGTATTGGTGCATTGGGCTATACCTTACAGTTACCAGAAGAAGATCGTTTCTTAGCGATCGAAGACGAAATTCGCGGTCGTATTGCCACTTTATTAGGAGGACGTGCTGCTGAAGAATTAATCTTTGGCAAGGTATCTACGGGAGCTAGCGACGATATTCAAAAAGCTACTGAGTTGGCTGAAAGATACGTAACTCTCTATGGCATGAGCGATCGCCTCGGTCCGATAGCTTTTGAAAAGGTACAGCAGCAGTATCTTGGGGGTATGACTAATCCTCGCCGTCAAGTCAGCCAAAAAATTGCCGAAGAGATCGACCTAGAAGTCAAAGCAGTAATTGATGGCGCGCATCAAGTTGCGAAGATTATTCTTTGGGACAACCGCGAACTATTAACTGCATTAGCTCAAATTCTTTTAAAGCAAGAAGTTTTAGAAGCAGGACAACTGCGATCGCATCTGGGTCAAGCTCAAAGCAATGAACGGGTAGATCGATGGTTGCAAACAGGAGAGTTAGCCCAAAATAATTTACTCACCCCTGCCTTATCTAATAATGGAAAAACCTTGAAGAGGTAGACATAATGGAATTACATACAGCCAAAATCGAACAAATCGCTGCACAGTTACTAGCACCGAATGCTGGCAAATCCTGAAATTTATAATCTTTATCCTCGGGTAAATAAAATTCATCGTCTCGATCCTACTGCCAATAAAAAAAGTTGGTAGAGAACAAGAAGAAGAACTAATAATGAAGGCGATCGCGCTCGGCAGAAATTTTAGTTACCAAAGTCGAAACCCAAATTAAACACCGCGATCGTGTCTCTTCTCCCACCATACCTATGGCGCTCGATCGGTTGAGTAAAACATACTAGTAAAACCCTAAAGGCTAATAGCTAAAAACTAATAAATGTGAACCAATCTAATTCATACCAGACGTTACTTATCAAAAGCAAGCAATGATTAAATTTCATCTCTGGAAATTTTTGGCTTTATTATTAACAGGGTTTTTACTATTTTCTCTGTCTCTAATAATTAATCACTTTACCGTATATGGCTCAGTTACACATCAGCTTGAAAAAGCTTCCAAACAAACAGACGGCGACAAAGTACGTTCGCTCTTCATACACCACAAAACAAAGGACAAATTTAACATGGCGATCTTAAATCTTTTCAAGGCAATCTTAACCTTGTTAGTTTTAACTTGTATTTTCTGTTTAATATTGACTACAGATTTGGGCTTTGGTCCAGTGGCAAATGTTGCTTTGTACTTAGGCGGTGTAGTTTTGGTTGGTTGGGCGACTGTAACTTCTTTGAATATTTTTAACGATTGAGCATTTGTTCACATTAAATTTATTATCTGTTATTTTTCTAGTTCCTCATAAGTTCTTCAAATCCCACAACTACGATATGTACTAAATAGAAGTAATTTTTTGGGAAATAAAGTTATGTTCCCAAGCGATCGAGTAATAACTGCAAAATTATCAACTATGCTATGTTACTACATTAATCCTACCAATAAAATTCAGCTTATTCGAGTAATCAAAGATCGCCATCTTAACCAACGGTCAGATGCTGCTGCGCAAATGAATTCCGTAGTAATCTCTGACTTTGAAAAGATTATCTTTCCTCAACAAAGAATTTTGTTTGAAGCAATGCCGGAAGCTCAGTTAGAAATTTACTATAGTCAAGGAAAAAATCCAAAAATTGCCCAAACTATTCCTTGTCAAAATCTAAAAGTTAACTGTCCGACGGTCACTTAGAATAAATCTAGTCGAAATAATCATGAACTCTTTCACTATTTGTCCTTGCTGCTCGAATATTATGCTACACCATCTTAGTAATCATCGGGAATACTGGTTTTGCCGTAACTGTTGGCAAGAAATGCCAAATTTTGAAAGTGCTAACCCAAATAAATGTCATCGACAAAACCAAATTGTAAAATTATCAAAAGATTGGTTAAAGCATAAAAAAACAGTCCCAGCCTAAAACCGAAAAACTAAGGTAAGTAGCTGAGACAAATTAAATATAAAATAGTAAGTCTTTACCGATTTTCGAGAATTGGTATTAGTTCGGTGCCACGATATTGCTAATTACAAAACCGCTTTTGGGGATAGTTGGCATCTTAGACAAACTAATCTCTAAGTTTTGTTCTGGCACATCGTATTTTAGAGATTGGGTAAGAAAATTAAGGGTTACTTTCATTAAGGCGATCGTAATCCATTCTCCAGGACAGCGATGATTGATGTAATAATCTCCGCCCCCTTGAGGAATCAAATTGAAACGATTTTCATTCCAGTCGCGGAATCGTTCGGGGTAAAAATCTTCTGGATTTGACCATAATTGGGGATCGTGGTTAGTGCCATATAAATCGAGCAGCACCCTTGTCCCTTGAGTGAAATGATATCCGTGCCAATCAAAATCGTGATTAACTATAGCTGCTGCAAAAGGAAAAAAAGGATAAAATCTTCGTACCTCTTGCACAAACCATTCACAGTACTCCTCGCCACCATCGTGCATTTTTTGCCGACATTGAGGATGTTCGTGTAGTGCCAATGCAGCAAAAGTAGCGTATCTGGCGATCGCGACAGTAGGGCGTAAAATATTAATTAACTCTACCGCAGCAGTATGTATGTCTAGCAGTTCTCCCTCTAAATCGCGATGGTTGGCGATAATGTATGCTGCACTCTCTTGGGGAATTTCTAGCCGATTATTACGTATCTGTTCGATAATGCCTTCAATCCATTTTTCAGTACGCTGACGGCTTAGTCTTCCCCGCCAGTGTTTTAGACCAACTGCTCCCGAAGCATCAATCATTGCCCCCAAATCCTCGGTTTTTTGCTTTACTTGCGATTCTGGGAGAGTCACACCAGCCCAAGTGCAGACAGCACGACAAAAAACTGCTCGCGCTTCCTTAAAAAACACAACTTTATCCATCGTTGACCATTTTTTGGCATAGGCTTTCCACTGTTGGTCGAGAAGATCTGCTAACTGCTGAATATTTTCGTCGCTCATCAAAGACATAAACATCTGTTTGCGATGCCGATGTGGGTCGCCATCCATTCCCTGAACGCCTCCTTCACCAAACAAGGTTTTTTGAACTCTTTTAGGTGCAGCATTTTTGCGAATGAACTTTTCAGGATCGTAGAAAACCTTAGCAGCTTCCTCTCCTCTTAAGCAGATAGTTTTTTTAAATAAAAGCCGAGTTTGAAAAATATCAGTTTGGTAGCGTTGACATCTTTGGGAAATAAATTTATAATCGTCAAATGCCAATGCTAAAATGCTATCTATACTGCGATCTTGTGGAATTTGTGTCATAAAATTGTGTAGTTATTTACTTAAAGGAGTAACGAAGTAATCGGTGAGAAATTTCTCTATTTCTGTTAGGTTTGAAACTTGGCTTAAACTTTCTAGTTGGCTATAGAGTCATGCCTCATTTAAAAATTGATTTAGATTAAAATTCAATTGAGAAAAAGTTGACGACTAATATTGATTCGCATGTGACACTGCATCCAAAATAGAAGCTAATTTTTTAGGTACAGATAAATAGGGGCAATGTCCACTTGCCAATTCAATTGCTTTGACTCCAAGAAACTTACGTGCTGCTCTTCGAGACCAGATTGGATTTATTGTTTGATCGCGATCGCAAACTATATAAGAGTGAGATACATTACTAGGATAGTCTGTTAGCGGAAACACTTCATTCATTGCTGCCTCAGCATTCGTCAGTTGTCTGGTACTAAACCCCCACTCAGCAACTTCTGGCGTACAGTCATGAAATAGAAAGTGCAGGGCTAACTCATAATCCTCGACTGGACATTTTCCCGCTCCTATTACTGATGTCCAAGCTTCTGCCCAGTCTGGAACAAACATATCTGGGTTTTCATCGAATAGCTGCTCGGCAATACTAGTTTCTACTTTGGGAATGAAGGAAGCAAGATACACCAGATGCTGAACTGGTCGTAAGCTGGCAACCAGAGGCAGAAAGATGCCGCTAAATGAGTGTCCGACTAAAATTACACTTTCCTCTATTGTTTCAAGTTGTTTGGCGATTATCTCTGCATACAGCATTCCACCAGCATTTTGCCGATCGCTCGGCAAGTCTATTTTAACTGCTTGGTGATTTAGTTTTTCTGACTCAGGAATTAATAAATTCCAGCACTCGGAGTTTTGGGTCGAACCATGTATTAAGCAAAATACGCTCATTACTTTACTTTACCAAAGCGCGATCGCTCCATAAGCTTCTCAGGCTATTCCATAAGTTCTTTCATAATGCGGATATCCTCTTTCTGTGTCTGGACAATCTCTGTGCATAGTTCCTCAATACGTAGGTCGGTAATTGATGCCTGTTGACACACGAGAATTGCAGCAGCATGATGGGGAATCATTGCGTGCAAGAATTGCTGGTTTCCTACTGCCGTCTGCGTCCGAATCAGAGTTAAAAATATTGGTACTAGAGCAGCTCCTATAATCAGAAGCACGATGTTAAGCTTCTTATTGCCGTACATCGACCACATTACCGTCAGCATGATGACGAGCATTGCAGATATCATTAGCCCTGTCATGTACACCTGATTAGGACTGAGAAACAGGTTGCTCCACTCGTTAACCCGCGAATACATGATAGCGAACATGACGACATAAGAGATGCAGAGTGCAATCAACAGACTAATATAGGGCTTCATGTCGGATTTAGATTTCATGTCGATTTAAGATATAGTAGGCGCAGAATACAGATTTTACGATATTCACTCGATATAGCCTAGTTGTTGCATATATGCAATTTAGTTGTACACAATCGCGATCGCGTTTTAGAGACGAAGTGAACTATCGCACCGTCTTTTTTTGGCAGCTACAGCTTATTTGGTTTCAATATGCAGATAATAAAAAACTTTTGCATTTGATTCGTCTGTCAAAAGAAATACCTAGCAGCGGAGCAAAAATTTGCCTTGACTACTTTCTAGTCGGCTAAAGAATCACTGGAGATTTATTTACGCTGTCTGTTCGACGGGCAAATCGACATTTTTCCAAGCCGTCCAAGAACCAGGAATATTAATGACACGCTCAAGTCCGTTACCGAGAGAGACGGAATAGCTGTTCGGTTACTAAGCAAACATCACGCTGACTCTCTATTACCAGTAAAATCTCTTTTTTATGTTTTTCATGATTATTTGATTTAGATTAAAGTTGATTAAAGAGTCGAACCATGTATTAAGCAAAATAAGCTCATTACCTTTCTAAAGCACGATTACCTTTAGGGCAAGCCCGAAAGGACTTTCTTCGAGGCGCACTCGAATGGGTGTAGGCTTCGCGATCGCATTTATTTTCTATTTTTTTGGATCGATTGTCCGCAGCCAACCCAGGTAGGAAAAACGGAACGTAAAGCCATGTCAATTGCAACAGGTAGATATCTACCACCAGAAGCAAATACAGATCGTACAGATCGAGCGCAGTTGCTACTACTGCATTATCGTTTCCTACCAAATAAGACAGTTGAGTGATGCTTTCAACGTTTATCTGCTCTAAAACCAATCTCATAGTGTTTTTTAAACTCCTGTAACTTATTTAGCTGGTTGATAATAGCTGATGTGTTATTTTTCTGCGCTTTTCACGCATAGTAGACCCCAATAATTAGACTATGAAAGGCTAAAAGCTAAGAGCTAAAAGGTACGAACCAGTTAATCCTGAACGAAGTCTATTCAACTGAAAACGGCTGTAAATAACTATGCAAATCAAAAAGAAAATCCCTGGTAAATTTTTGTCTCGTGAGAGGATATTCTAAGAGCAATCCTTTCTAATAGTTGGTAAAAAGCTTCTTTTAGAGCTAATTCTGAAGATGTTGCAGTAGTAGAGATAGTTGTTGGTGTTAACTTAATGCGATTATCGACTATTTCTAACCAGTAAAGTCGAGGACTAAACTTAGCTGGCTGTAATTCGACAATAAAAGATGATTTAATAACGGTGGGAAATATAGCTCTTTTCAAAGCCCAGACAGCAGTAATTTCGGCTATTCCAATTAACAATAAAGAAAATGCCTTTAGTATTAATTTTGAATTAGGCGATTTACTACGTACATTCACAAAATATTTTCCTCAAACCCAGAACTAAAAACCCCACCGTTAACTATTGATTAGAACCGATTAAAAGTTAACTGCACTTGCTACCCTCAGCTTGGGCATGCTTATAGTTAGCACTCCATCAATAAATTCGGCTCTAGTTTTTTCGGGTTGAATTGCTACAGGTAAAGGTGTATTACATTTAATCTGCCCGTAATTGAATTGAGAAGGAATTACTTCTTTTTCGTCTGTAGACTTATCTGGGTTGCAAATTCCAGAAATCGAAACAAATCTAGTTTGGGCATTAATAATTAAATCTTCGATTTTAACTCCTGGAAGTTCTGCCTTAAGAATTAACTCTTCATCGGTTTCGTTGAATTCAATGTTTGGACACCAAGTTTTATTTTGTTCGCTCATTAATAATCCCTCCTAGTAATTCTAGGGAAATGAGTTTTCTTTGCTAGTTTTAGATTAAGCAAAAGTTTTGAGGAACTTATGAGCAAAATAAATCAGGGGTAGAAACGTAGCATGCTAAGTCAGTACGGGATCAGGAGTTAGGTGTTTTGCTTTGAATTGTGCGGATTCGTGATAGGCGATTGAGGATGCGAGTAGCTAATTGTGTTCCCGCAACTGGTTTGCTGATGTAATCGTCCGCACCGATATAAAATGCTCGCTCCTGAGTTTGTAAGTCTTGATGAGCGGTGAGAAACAAAACGGGTAAATGACTCCAATTTGAGTCGCTTCGTAGCATACGACATAATTCAATGCCATTAACATCTGGCATTTCTACATCTAATATTAGTAGGTCGGGTGAGGTGACTTGAAGAACTTGCCAAAACTGACGAGGGTCGTTAAGGGTAGTAATTTCAAATCCCCAAGGTTTGAGACTTGTCTGCATTACCTCTAGAAATAAGGAATCATCATCGACAATTGTTATCTTAGCTTCCGCCCCAGAACGTCGCAGCAGTTGAGATACAGCATCCATTGCCTGAGTTGGAGTTATGGGCTGCACTAATAAAGTATGTTTTTTACCGCGCATAATTTTAAGACGCTCGGTAAAATCTTTATTGGTGTTAAATAAGGCTGCTTCCGAGACAATTACCACAATGGGTAGTAAGGGCATTTGCTGGTGTAGTTGTGCTAGTAAATCTAAACTATCTATCGGACTATCTCGATCCGTTTTGGTTCTAATCTGAAATATCCTGAGCAAAACAATCGCAGGGCGATCGCGCTGAATTATTTCTCGTGCTTCTGATGCAGTTGTGGCGATCGCCGTCCGAAAATTATTAGCTGCTGCTTGGGTTGCTAATTGCCCAGTAAAATCGCGGTCGTTGTCCACAATTAATAATAAGGGAAAACTGTCTAAAACCGAACTAGAACCAGGTTCGTAACGGTCGAATTTATCTCTCAAGTTATTAACTAATTTATTAAAAGGCTCGATTTGTTCTGCCTGGGAAAAAGTTTCAAGAGTCAGAAAATCTTCTAGTTTTCGGGCTAGCTTCGAGCCATCTTCAAACCCCAAACTTCCTAGAGAACCAGCTAATTTGTGGGCTGCTAAGATCGCTTCTGGTTTTAATGCTTTATTGAAATTATCTTCTTTTAAAGCGTTCGCTACATTTTCTAAAACAGCTAGGCGAGCGGACATTGCCTCTTTGTGTTGCATCCAAACAGCAGCAATTTCAGGAGCGGGCGATTGCGCTGCGGAATTAGATTCAGTTTCAGTTTGTTTTTCTGTTGAATCTGGTAGTGGCTTAAGACGATAACCTATCCCATAAACTGTCTCAATCAAATCTTTGGCTGCACCTGCCCCTGTCAATTTTTGACGTAGTGTTTTGATGTGTGTTCTGACTGCTCCCTCCGTGGGCGGTTCTTCAAAACTCCAGAGGCTTTCAATAATTCCATCAAGACTAAAAACGCGCTTATGATTGCGTAAAAATAGCTCTAGTAAAGCATACTCTTTTGCTGTTAAATTTAACGGTTTCTCATCATAGATTACTTCTAAGCTATTGAGATCGAGACTCAAATTACCCCATTTTAATACCGAAGTCAAAGCTTGTGCTTCTCGACGCAGCAAGGCATGAATTCGCACCGTAAGCTCGTCAAAATTAAACGGTTTGACTAGATAATCATCAGCCCCCGCATTAAAACCTTCGACAATATCGGTGCTGCGATCGCGTGCGGTTAACATCAGAACTGGCATACTATAGTCGCGATCGCGAATTTTTTTACACAGACTGATGCCATCAACTTGGGGCAGCATCACATCTAAAACCACCAAATCATAGTTAAAAAGCGCGATATATTCCCATGCTTCTTCGCCATCTGTGGCAATATCCACCGCATATCTTTGAGCAATGAGATGGTTAGCCAGAGCATCTACTAACACTTCATCATCGTCTACCAATAAAAGTCTCATTTAAGTTTTGAGCATAATTTGAGGTCTTTCTTTACTCTAGCAAGCTTAACGGAACACTGGTTCGACGAAATAGTTTTCCGAATTAATTTCAGTTATTATTTAATACAACAATAACTTATCGATCGCAATTTCAATATTAGGAAAGGCTTGAGGCGTTACTATTCCAGATTTATATTCAACTATTTGCAAGTATTTATCTTTACTGGGTTGAGTGTGAATAATTAACTTCTTATTTTTCAGATCGATTACCCAATATTCAGAGATATCATTACGGGCATAAGTTGTAACTTTCTGTTGCAAGTCTTTCTTGAGTGTTCGCTGGGACACCTCAATTAACCAATAAATATCCTCCGCATAGGGATGATGAGTACGATAAATAGTTAGAGGCAATCTAACAATAGCAATATCTGGTTCGGGTTCAGAATTATCTAAAGTAATAGGATGGGACTCTCTAACATGAGCTAATTTAGATAGCTTGTTTCGCAGATAAATAACAATACTCTCATTAGTAAAACTATGCTCGACACCTTCGGGACTCATCTCAACTATATCCCCTTCCAATAACTCCACCTTTTGTCCTTCCAGCACCCCAGAGTCCACCAGTTCGTGCCATTTATCTATCGACCATTTGTAAGTTGTTGAAACCATATTACTAAGCTCATCACTAACTATAAGCTGATTTTAGCCGATCGCTATCAAACCATCGTAAAATAAATTTCCTCATAAGTTCCTCAAATTACTTGCCTATATATATATTTAAGCGAGGTAATTAAGATGTTTAATAAAATTTTAGTAGCAATAGATCGTTCGACAGCAAGTAGGGATGTTTTTGAAACTGCTGTATCTCTGGCAAAAACAACTGGAGCAAGTTTAATGCTGCTGCACATTCTCGCGAATGAATTAAAGCAAGATCCAACTCTGTTTGTCTATTCTGGTATTAGATACAATGTGATGAGCGAACCACTTCTCAAAGCCTATGAAGAACAGTGGCAGAAATTTGAAGAAAAAAGACTAGAATTCTTGCGATCGCTTGTTCGAGAAGCGAAAACAGCAAGAGTTGACGCTGATTTTACCCAATTTTGGGGCAATCCTGGACGCGATATCTGTGATTTAGCTCAAGCATGGTCAGCAGATCTAATCTTGGTCGGTAGCAGAGGTTTAACTGGTATCAAGGAGATGTTTTTGGGTAGTGTGAGTAATTATGTAACCCACCATGCCCCTTGCTCGGTTTTTATTGTGCATAAAACTGGCAATACCTCTCTCTCGGTCAATTATGATTCTCAATCGTTTCAGGACAAGCAAGGAGAATTAACTTCTTTTACTTCTGGAAAATCAACTTTGAGAAAACGTGAATTTGTAGCTAAATCAATTTCTCAGTTGGAAAAAGAACCCCAATCTCCAGCAAAATCTTAACTAAGTTCTTTAAACAACAAAAAAACCAATGTTTTCGGAGAAATAGGAAATGAATCATAATCAATCTATTTGCAAGGTGTGTGGCTATAACATGATTGGCGATATACCTGATGTTTGTCCATTTTGCGGAGCAAACCATGATAAGTTTGTCCCTTGGGATGAGGCACAGCAAATCTATCGAGTAACACCGTATCGCGTCAATGACTACGTTACCCAGTTGCGATCAGTGCCTCGTCTTGGTTTAGAACACGCTGCTTACCTCATTGAAACAGATGATGCTGCTGTTTGGATTGATTGTCCATCAGTATTCGATCCCGATTTGACACCAGTAGAAGCAATCTACTTCACCCACAAAGATTTCATGGGTGCATCCAACCAGTATCGTGAAGCCTGGGATGCGAAAGTTTACCTGCACGCTCTCGATGCCAAACATCCACTTGCTAGACAATTTCCAGTCGATCGAGAGTTTGAGGGCGACTTTAGCGAGCATGGTATTAAAGCTTTCCATATAGGCGGACATACGCCAGGTTTTACTCTGTACATCTATGGCAAGGTGTTGTTTATTTGCGACTATGCCTTTCCTCCAGGGTCTAAGATGCGGTTTAACCCTTTTGAACCGCAAGACGAGACACGTAAACGTGCAGCATGGATACTAAAAATTATTGACGAGCGATCGCTCTTAACGGTTTGCGGATATAACTATGTTACAGAATTTGATAGCTGGCGTGAGAATTTCCAGCATTTAGTTGAGGAGAATTCTCGCACAGTAGCTTAGATAAATTGAGGAGACTAAAACGAATTTGTCGCCATGATGTTTTTGGATATTGCTTTTAGCTAATTGATAAATATTGAAGTTTAAATCAAATACAAAGGAGAATCAAACATATGGTTTCTACAGTTAACAAAACACAACTCTATTCTACTAGAATCGATCTAGCTGAAAACACCCGTCTGAAAGTTACTGAAATACTAAATCAAACTCTTGCTGCTACTTTGGATCTAAAAACTCAGACCAAACAGGCTCACTGGAACGTCAAAGGTATGGATTTCTACCAATTACACGAACTGTTTGATGAAATGGCAACCGAGTTGGAAGAATATACCGATATGGTGGCAGAAAGAGTAACGGCTTTGGCTGGTACGGCTATGGGAACGGCGCGGATCGCCGCAGTGAATTCGATTTTACCCGAATACCCGCTCGATGCGGTTGGTGGTGTAGAACATGTTACCGCTTTAGCAGACCGCTACGGGGTCTATGCCAAACACTTGCGTGCTGCGATCGATACTACCGATGAAATGGGCGATGCCGATACTGCCGATTTGTATACCGAAATTTCGCGAACGATCGATAAACGTCTCTGGTTTTTAGAAGCACATTTGGTTAAATAGATACGGGAAATCAGCGATAATCGATGGCAATAGTTAAGACTAATGGCGTTGTTGAATAGGTAATGATTTTGAGCTAATTGTTAGCGAAAAATATAGATCTTAGATCTTAAAAATATTAGATACCATTACCAAATCAGCAACACCAAAATTGTGATGTTTAACAAAATTTTAGTGGCAATAGATCGTTCAACCGCGAGCAGAAATGTTTTTGAAACTGCTGTATCTTTAGCAAAAACGACAGGAGCAAGCTTGATGCTGCTGCACGTTCTATCTAGTGAAGAAAAAGACAATTTAAGTCCGTCTATTGACCCCAAACAGGAAGGCGATCGCTTGGACTCATCTATTTTAGAAGCTTATGATCGCCACTGGCAAGAACTCGAACGGCAACAGCAGCAAAGACTAAAAGTAATGCGATCGCTCGTTAAAGCAGCAACAGCAGTAGGAGTTAACACTGAATTTACCCAAACTTTAGGCGATCCTGGGAAAACTATTTGTAACTTAGCTCAAACATGGTCAGCAGATCTAATCGTGGTTGGTAGCAGAGGTTTAACAGGTATTAAAGAGATGATTTTAGGGAGTGTGAGTAATTATGTAATCCATCATGCTCCCTGTTCGGTTTTCATTGTGCATAAAACTAACAACACTTCATCCTCTCTCTCGGTCAATTCTGATTTTTGATCGTAAAACTAATTCCGATTATTTCTTGCTCGTCATAAGTTCCTCAAAACTTTTTTCTAATATTTAACTTAGATAGCAGTGAACAAAAGAATGTCTAGTTGCGATCATTTTTTTCCTAGAGGCTACTTAAATTGTCCGTAGAAGGTTGGAATATTTAATAAATGAAGACAATTATGACCACTGTTAGTTATGACTAAGAAAGCATCTCTAGCGGTGTTAATATTTTTAGACAAGTTTATTATTGGGATTTTTATTTAATAGGATACTTTTTGCCATATGTAGTAGCAATTTATTGCTTTTAATTAACTTTAATAGGTAATCAACATAAATATAAAAAAGGGAATTAAATATATTACCTATACAAAATAAAATATTGCAAAAAACAATAAACTAGAGTTCAACAAAAGAAAATTTTTATGACGACTATTACCTTTGTAAAAGAAGATAAAGAAGCGATCGCAGCTATGGGTTCTAATTTACGCGAGAAAGCTCTTCAAAATCGAGTTGATCTTTATACTCTGGGAGGTAAACTAAGAAACAACTAAGAAACTGTGGTGGGTATGGACAATGTGGTACTTGCGTGGTTGAAATCGCCGAGGGAATGGAAAACTTGTCACCCAAAACAGATTTTGAAAAACATAAATTGAAGAATAAACCAAATAATTATCGTTTAGCTTGTCAAACTATGGTTAATGGTTCAGTCAAAGTTATAACTAAACCAAAACCTTCTCGTTAGCATCAGCCATGATTAAACTCCTTGAAAAAATTTAGCTAGTTGGTTTGTGAGTTAAATAGTTGTTAAGTGCGATGGTAATACTGAAAGAGCAACAATTAACAAAAAACTAAAAGCAGTCACGCTTTCTAGCATCGCCACGTATTGAATTTTTACCGTGCTGTACCATTGCTTCTGCCAAGCGACAAGGGCAAATTTAAGTAAAGCTATTCCCAAGGCTAAGGCTGCTATCGGTGGCAGGTAGTTTAACCAATAGAGAGTCGCAACAATCCCAGTAGCGATCGCATGATAAATTATTCCTGGCACAATAGAACTAGTTTTTGGTTTACGCAGCTTGACGGTAAAAATGGTGCTGCTGAAATAGAGAGTATTAAGTACCCACAGTCCCATTGCAGTTGCCGAAATTGTCCCCATAGTAGCAGCATAAGCCATCGGCGCAGACAGACAAACAGCAGCAAAGGTAATTAATTCGTTGGGGATCGATTTTTGCTTTCGTCGCCAAACAGAAATAGCATCGATCGCCAGTGCAGCAATTGCACCGCCATAAAGCCAGAGCAACACTGGATAGGTCAAATAAAGCCAAAAGGCGATCGCGACTGAAACTGAACCATACAAACTGCCCCAGATAACGAAACGAGGCTTCAGGCTTCGCCTTTGTTTGAGTTGAAGTACCAAAGGATGTTCCGCTTGAAATCCACAAAAGGCACAGATTAAGGCTAATGTAGTTGAAAACGTCCAAGCTTGTGCTAATGCTGCCCCTGTTACAAAAGAAACAAACAACATCACGTAAACTCCATGTTCGGGAGAAAACATCGGGCGATACCATGCTTGAGGATTAGGTTTAACAGTATGGCTATTGCTTTTTATCTTGATGTTCGATTGAGTCATCCTCTCAATTACTCTTTAGACTAAGATTGACTTTGCCAGCGTTTCGTTCGGGCGCTCGGCTTTTGTTCTGCTTCATAAGTAGCAATAACTTGACGTAGCTATTAACTCGAACCTATAAATCTCTGTTCTTAATGTGACAAATTTGCTTGTTGCTTTCTATGAGCTAGCTCATAAAGAGTCAAATATGTTGCAGGTTTACCAACTAATCACCGCACAAACTACGGGTTGATCGTCATTTGAAGCCCTGTATGTATTAGTAGAAAATTGATGAAATTCTTGTAGCAGGCTATCAGGTAAACTTCTCACCATCCCTACCATGACTTCTACCAAGTCATTCACAGAAAATCGTTGAGGTACTCGCTGAATTACTTCTTCAGAGCGAATACAATCTAAGAAACCGCGTATTAAAACTGGGGAGCGATCGGCAAGAACAGTATAGATTAGGGCTTGATTGTCGGCTAGAGACATTTGCTGAAATTTATCTAAATTCCCCCAGCCTAAATACCGACACTCAAGGCTATTATTAGTAGTCATTGGTTTAATTTTAACTCCAGTCTGGTTTAACGCTCTGACGCTGATTCAAGTATTGGTCGATAGACATCGCCGCAATACATCCGTCCGCTGCTGCTACCACCGCTTGCTTGTAAGGCGTATTACGGATATCGCCGATCGCCCAAATTCCAGGAATGGTAGTCTGCATCATCTCATCAACCTTTACCCCACCATCAGACTTAAGCTCCACTTGACCTTCGAGGAAGTCAATAATTGGTTTGGCTCCCTGCAAATAAACAAAAACACCCTCCACTGGCAGAATTTGGTTTGTATTTTGACCACGCTGGATCACCTCAACAGAGGTAACGCCACTTTCGTTGCCCAGAATCGCCTCCAAACGAGCCTTACTCCAAAGCTTGACTGAAGAACAATTCAAAAGTTCTTGGCAGCGACCGTTCATCTTTGTTGGGTCTTTAGAAGCTACCCAGTGAACCGTCGAAGCGAACTGGGTCAGCACTTGTGCTTCGTCAATCGCTTCTTCGCTCGTGCCGACAACCACCACGTCCCGATTACGCATAAACGCTCCATCGCAGGTCGCGCAGTAGCTCACTCCCCGTCCGAGGTATTCCTGCTCGCCAGGAATAGAGGCAATGCGACCCATTGCCCCAGAAGCTAGAACCAGGACTTTACCGATAAAAGTGCCCTCTGGAGTATAAACTTTTTTCTGGGTGCCTCCCAGATCGAGACTAAAAACCTGAGCCTGCTTGTAATCTGCTCCAAACTCTACAGCCTGCTCGCGCATCCAACGAAGCAGTTCATTTCCAGAAACCACTCCTCGCACGCCTGGATAGTTGGCAATCTTATGGGTAATCGCAAGCGCTCCTGCCGCTGGATTTTTGTCAAGGAGTACCGTTTTCAAACCATAGCGGGCAGTGTATAGCGCGCAGGTACAGCCTGCAGGACCGCCACCGATAATGACAACATCGTAATTAAAGTTTTTCATATTTTTATCTTTTGTCACCGATGTACTACAAAGCTCTGCACTCTAGCTAGGTAGAACTAGAAAAGTTAAATTGAAGCCAATAAACGTCAACAGGAAGTGAATTCTGCCCCAGGTTTCGTTGAAAATTCGCCCCGTCATCTAGCGAAAGTAAGCTCGCCAATTAAGGCTACCCGTTTCGACAGCACTGGCAAATTGATTGACACTTTCTTGAAACGGTGCTTGGGACATGAGCCCATCTCGCAACGGAGGCGAGTACCAAAGAGAAGTTTCTCCTAACGGCGTTGCTGGCTGGATTAGGGTATGATTCTATGATTTTCATAACGCCAGCAAATTAATTAAAAAGCTAAGAGCTAAAAGCTACGAACAAATTACTTTTCGGTTTCATACTTCAAATCAGCAACGCCCTCCTAATGCTATGCCAAAGAGGCATCTAGTTCAATTTCTACTCCTTGACGCAGTGCATTAGAGATAACGCAGACTGCCTCAGCTTCCCGCGCCATCTGCTGGAAGTTGTCTGCATCGACATCACGAATCTGTCCTTGGGTTTCGAGACGAATTTTGGTAATTTTGAAACCGCCTCCTGCTTGAGGTTCTAGTGTGCAGACTGCTCGCGTATGGATGTTGGTTGGCTGATAACCTTTATTACTTAACGTCAGAGCAAACGCCATGCTATAACAGGCGGCATGGGAAGCTGCCAGTAACTCTTCTGGATTGGTGCCTGGAGAGCCTTCAAAGCGAGTGGTAAAACTGTAAGGAGTTTCCTGCAAAACCCCACTAATAGTATTGATTCGTCCGTCACCACTTTTAAAGTTTCCATTCCAGACGGCGGTAGCTGTCCGCTTTATAGTTGCCATAATTTCATGTCCTCCATATTGTTGACATTGGAACCAGTTCTGCTATTGAGAGAAAAAACAGCATGAGCTGCTTGCTGAATTACTGTTGCTCTCCTGTTATTTTTATTTTGAAAAGAATTCTTATCGATTTCTATGAGCTAGCTCAAGGAATGACATCGAGCTTGATTAACTCTCTTTTGTCACTTTCCGAGATAGATCCTTACAGCGAGAGGATTTTAGTTATTTTCTAATTTGAGTTTTTCTGATTAGAAAAAAATCAAGTAATCCTTTTCTCTATAAAGACTCCAGAATTTATAAATAACAAAAGTTTTCGGAGTCTGACAGAAGAGAGTTAACTTGAGGCTAAAAAAACAATTTGAGGAATTTGTGAAAAACCGTAATTTATTTAAGAGAACTTGGTTTTGAAGAGATAGATTAAATAATTTTCCTCTAATTATGAGCTAGCTCAAGGAATTAATTAAGAAAATTTGGCAAGATCAAAGTGGAATGGAGTTAAAGCTTACTCTATCTAAAATGCAAACCTAAAGCTTAAGGGGGTAAATACAATGGCACCTAAACTAGAAACCCTCGCCAAAATTTATTTAAATGGGAAACCAGCCGAAATTTCTGACGAAACTCGGCAAGAACTTTGTGATTGGCTTATGGGCGAATTTCAACAACTTCCGATTAATATCGTTCCTTCTGACTTTGAACGTTATGAAACTGCCCAAGAAATGTTGAACGACCTGGCTCACGATCGCTTATATGTTTCGGATCGTAGCTACAACACAGAAGTCTATCCCAATCCTTTCTGTGGATTCGCTTTTCAAGCCATTCACGATTACGACCACTACAAAAACAACTCCGACTTTAGTTTAAGCGGAGAAATTGCCTCTTATCGAGCTACTGCTAATCGCGCTCCCAGTTTAGAGATTCAAAAAATTCTTTACTCGCAAATCGTTTTGAAAGCTGCTGCTTGGCTCTATCTCGGTCATGAACCAGAATCCAAAATTGTGTTTGCGTAGGATGCTGCTAAGTAAAAAATATATCTGCAAGTTGATTTACAATCATTTTACTACCGAGCATTCAATCATTAGGAAAAATCTTTTTTGTTCCTCATAAGTTCCTCAAAGTTTTTGTTTAGTCTTTATAGTATCGTTCATCTTTTTTGCAAGTATAAGAAAAGACAGAAGTAAGAAACTATTTCAACATCCTGAAAGAACGCACCGATAACAATATTTTAGGAGGTGATAACACGTGGAAGGAAGTCTTCCTATAGAAAGTCCGTCCATGTCACGGAGACAGTTACTTAACTTTCTCACTGGTGCAGTCGTTGCTGCTACTGCTGGTGCAGCTCTTTACCCTGTAGGTAAATATTTTATTCCACCCTCAGAAGTCGGCGAAGACGGTTCGATTATTGCTAAAGATATTAACGGCAATATTATTCCTGCTGGGCAAATTTTAGCAGAACCACCAGGGACTCGCGCTTTAGTCGCGGGACTAGCTGGCGAACCGACCTATCTCACTGTTAGAGAAGATGGTACGCTGCATCCCTGGGGAATAGTCGATAACTGCACCCATTTAGGCTGTACTTTCCCCTGGAATCCCAACGACGAGCAATTTCAATGCCCCTGTCATGGTTCTCGTTACGATCCTGAAGGGAGGGTAGTCAGAGGTCCTGCACCGCTACCTTGGCAGCTTACTCGCGTAAATGTGGAAGGAGACTATATTCGCATTTCTCCCTGGACAGAAACCGACCCCCGTACGGGAGAAAAACCCTGGTGGGTTTAAAGATTTCATTTCCCTCCGTCGAAACTCGAATTAATAAGTAAGCGGAGGAACGAATAAAGCTGCAATTTATATTCTAAAGCAGCTTAAGCATTGTTGACACTAATTTAACTAGGAGTCTGTTATGACTACTACAATTCAACGTCGTCCCGAATTTGATTTTTCACCAATTTGGGAAAGGTTTTCTCGCTGGATTACCAGCACAGACAATCGTATCTATCTTGGCTGGTTTAGCTTGCTGATGATTCCCACCCTGCTGGTTGCGACTATCGTTTTTGCGATCGCCTTTGTAGCTGCTCCCCCTGTAGATATTGATGGTATTCGCGAGCCAGTAATCGGTTCGCTCTTAGGAGGTAACAATATTGCTACAGCAGCAGTTGTTCCTACTTCGGCTGCCATTGGCTTACATTTTTACCCCTTGTGGTCGGCTAGTTCTGTAGCAGAATGGCTCTACAATGGCGGTCCTTACCAACTAATTATCTTGCACTTTTTAATCGGTATTTGGGCTTATTTAGGTAGACTGTGGGAGTTGAGCTACCGTTTGGGAATACGTCCCTGGATAGCTGTCGCTTTCTCCGCTCCAGCAGCAGCAGCAACCGCTATATTTTTGGTTTATCCTATCGGTCAGGGTAGTTTTTCATCAGGAATGCCCCTCGGTATTACTGGTACTTTTAACTTTATGCTGGCACTACAAGCCGACCATAACGTCTTAATGCACCCATTCCATATGCTTGGTGTAGCTGGGGTTTTCGGTGGCGCACTCTTAAGTGTGATGCACGGTTCTCTAGTAACTTCCAGTTTGATTCGAGAAACCACGGAAGCTGAATCTGCCAATAAAGGCTACCAATTTGGTCAAGAACAAGCAACTTATAACCTATTAGCTGGTCATGTGGGCTACTTGGGTAGATTGCTCATTCCCTCACTATCTTTCCGTAATAGTCGCTCGGTACATTTCCTCTTAGCAGCTTTACCTACTATTGGTATTTGGTTTGCTGCGGTAGGAATCGGCACTATAGCTTTCAACCTCAATGGATTTAATTTTAACCAGTCTATTCTTGACAGTAGTGGTAGAGTCATCCCAACTGATGCCGATCTGCTTAACCGAGCCAATTTGGGAATTCAAGCGATGCACGCTCCCAATACCCATAATTTTCCTAAGTTGCTATAGCTAGCTATTTAAAATGCAGCATTGTTCATAGAGCGATCGCTATTTACCTAAAAGCGATCGCTCAACCTAAAATACAATTTTCAATAATCAATTTTATTGCCATGAAAATTGCAGTTGCCAGTCAAAATCGAATCAACATAACGAGTCATACAGGGAAATGTAGAAACTTCTGGATTTACGAAGTAAACTCTCAAGAAATTCTTAATAAAAAACTTTTGCAGTTGTCCAAAGAGGAATCTTTTCTAAATAGTTTTCCTCATATCCCCCAGGCTTTAAATAATATCCAAGTTTTGATTTCAGGGGGAATAGGATGCGGATTGATGAACCGTTTAGAGGAACAGGGAATTGAAGGCATCGTGACTTCAGAAAGAGAACCCGATTTAGCTGTTATTACTTACCTCGAAAGTTCTCTAGTTAGAAAACTATCCCAACCTCGCAATCGCCAACGCAGATATAACCGTAGGAGAGATCGCAGTCAACATCTTCACGGACATGCCTATCACTTACCAACCATAAACTTAGGCAAGACTGTTTAATTTAAAAGAGGTTTCAAATGACATTTATTACACATTCTCAACCACAAGTTATCGATCTTTCACTCCAAAGGGGTTTCCTACCTGTAAGGGAAAATAAAAATAAGCTCATAACTTGCTCAAATCAAGTCAATATTATTGGTCTAATTACTGGCATTTGCTCGAACTTGCCATAATCAAAAATTCTCATAAATCAATTAATAGAGGAGAACACAATGAACTTTGAAATTCCTGAAACCATCAAAACTTGGTCGCAATTTTTCCATCCCCTTGTGATGTGGATTCTGTTTTTTACTGCTATTTATGCACTATATCTCGGTTGGCAGGTTCGCCGTACTCGCAATGCTCCCAAAGAACTCCGCAAAGAGTTGGTTAAGCAAAATTTTAGCAACAGACATCATCGAGTTGGTTCAATTTTATTGGCTTTTATGGTGATAGGGGCTTTAGGCGGAATGGCAGTAACTTATATCAACAACGGCAAATTAATAGTTGGACCTCACTTATTTGTGGGTTTGGGCATGGTAGGACTTATTGCTACTTCTGCTTCTCTAGTCCCATATATGCAAAAAGGAAATGAGGTTGCTCGTTATAGTCATATCTCCCTCAACGCGATACTTTTAGCATTATTTAGCTGGCAAGCGATTACTGGGGTACAGATTGTACAAAAGATAATCAGTAATTTGTGATTTTTTTTAGCTTGAAAAACAACATGAATCTATCACCTATTCAAAAACGTTTGTTTGCTTGGGGCATGGCAAAAGCTAACGCTGCCGATGATTACGAGATTAAGCTAATCAATTGCCCTGAGTATAAAAGCTTAGGAGAACTTAAACAAGCACTCTTAGGAAATTTACAGCATAAGGTCTTGGAAATTGGTCCTGGTGCGGGAGCTAATCTGCCTTATTATCCCAATAATATTCACTGGATTGGTGTCGAACCTAATGTATATATGTATCCTTACTTAAAACGAGAAGCACAACAACAAGGACTTTTAAACATCGAACTGCATCAAGGAACAGCAGAAGACTTACCAGTGGAGGATGAAAGCATTGATACGGTTGTCAGTACCCACGTTCTCTGTTCCGTTAACCAAGTTTACCGTAGCCTTCAAGAAATTAAACGCATTCTCAAACCAGGAGGCGATTTTATTTTCATCGAACACATTGCAGGAGAATGTGGCACTTGGACGCGGAGAATTCAAGATGGTATTGAACCAGTTTGGAAAACTCTGTTTGATAACTGTCATCCTAACCGCAAAACGGGAGAAATTCTTCAACAAATTGGACTAGAAACTGTCAATTACTATGAGTTTCAACTGGCTTTTCCCATTGTCAGTCCTCATATTGCAGGGATAGTTAGGAAAAAAATCAATAACCGAAGTTTTTAAAGCAAGACTTAATCGAGATAACTTGCCTATATATATGATGTACCAAAGACAAACGGTAATCTAAAAATATAATCTTTTATATTTCCTCTATGATTTTGTCGATTCAAAGCGAGTTAAATATTTACTAAACCATCTTGCAACTACCTGTTGAAGCTCAATTAAATCTTGGTGCATCTGAGGATTGTTTTCGGCAGTTTCAAAGTCCAAATGATGCTTTAGATGTTCAAATGTTTTTAAAGATAGACGCTCTGGCTGTTTGGCTCGTTTATACTGAGTTTTTAAAGCAGTATGTAGTGTTTCTACTTCTTCCAAAGTCAAGATTTCATCTTGGACACCATGAGCTAACAAAATTGCAGGGATGGGTTTGCGCTGGATAACTTCGGCAGCACGTTCGACAAAATTTAGGCGTTGTTGTGCCAAGCGCGATGCTTCAGTCCAATTATATTGTTTATGTCGCTCTTCAATGTCGAGTAAGGTTGGATTGTTACCAGTCCTCCCTCCTCACAGAACCGTGCTTGAAAGTTTCCCTTCACACGGCTCTTGTCATGTTCACAAGTAAAAGTTACTTGTTTAGCCGACTCTCTCCTGAATGGGTGTGTTTGTGACAAGGTTTATGTAAATGTATTAGATTTTTAGGGTCATTATTACCCCCTTCCTTTACTGGAATTTTGTGATGAGTATCTATTTCTTCCCCATTGAAAAGGGGTTCACCACATACGGGACATATCCATCCTTGGTTTTTGGCTACTAAATCATATTTAGAGCCTTTTGCCCAAAGTTTCTTGCCCATACTTAGATTTCTATCTCTCCAGTATTTGATTAGGGTTGGGTCGTCGGGGCTATTATTCCCTTTGACTTTGATATGTCGGATGATGGGTATCTCTTTTTGTATGTTGCAAAGTGTTACAGTTTTCGATTTACCTTGCCTATTGATTCCTTCAGTTATAAATGTCCATTTTTGTCCATTTATTCGCTTGAAGTATCTGTCATAAACCCATTTTTTTCCTTTTTTAGGATGCCTTCTTTTTGCCCATCTCCATAGGTATTGCCATGTCCTGTGCTGGACGTAGCTAAATATGTCTTTACTTACATATCCCCTGTAATAATTAGCAAAACCTCGGAGCATAGGATTCAGTTTGAGGATTAATTTTTCTTGTGTCCACGATTTGCTTGATTTAATTACTCGCCCTATTTCTTTGCAGAATTGTAGGACTTTTTCCTTCTGTGGTTTGATTAGTGTTTTGCCTTTATATTGGCGAATATTTACCCCTAGAAAGTTAAATCCTTCACTTACGTGAACAATTCGTGTTTTTTCTTTATTAATTCTCAGTCCTCTGGATTCTAACCATTCTTTGATGATTTTTAATCCTTCCTCTAAATCTTCTCTTTTCTTAGCTGTAACAGACTGAAATTATAATCACTCCGACCTGAAATCATCGGCAGAATCAGCCCACATTAAGGGTCTTGCACACTTTTGGTGATCTGACGAAAAAAGGCGATCGCTATGACCAAAAATAGCAAGAAAGAAAGATTTTGTGAGTAAATGATATAAGAGCTAAAAAAGCGGTTATTTATGTCAGAAAATCAGTCCCTGAACAATTCTTCTTTACTACAATATTTACTGCCTGATTTTTTTGTCTCAAGATAACATCTTGGTCAATCAGTGAGACAGAAAATAAACTGACAATACAAGTCAAAACCAAAAATCTACAAGCAGTTTGTCCAATTTGTAACTCAATAAGCAATCGCATTCATAGTTCGTATAAGCGATCGCTATTAGATGTATCTTGGGGGAACTATCAAGTCTGCTTGAAGATTTCAACTCAGAAATTATTCTGCTCTAATTCAAATTGCAAGCGTCGGATTTTTACTCAACGATTGCCTAAAATAGCTGCGCCTTGGGCAAGACGAACAGAAAGATTGAATATTCAACTTACCAAAGTAGGTTTAGCACAGGGAGGATTACCAGGCTCTCGTTTGACTCAGCATCTTGGAATAACGATTAGTCGTCAGACCTTGCTTAGATTGGTGATGAAGATGCCACCACCATCTCATTCTGTACCCAGAGTTTTAGGTGTGGACGATTGGGCATATCGCAAACGTCACACCTACGGAACTATTTTGGTAGATTTGGAAACTCGTCAACCAATAGAATTGCTCTCAGACCGCACAGCTAACACTTTAGCCGAATGGTTACAAGAGCATCCTGGAGTTGAAATCATCTCCAGAGATAGAGCCAAAGCTTATCAAGAAGGAGCATCAAGAGGATGTCCAGAAGCCATTCAGGTAGCAGACCGCTTTCACCTACTACAAAATTTAGCTCAAATGTTAGAAGTAGTATTAAATCAACATCGAACATTGCTGAAAAATGTGGAAGATGATACTAATAATTGTCCGATTGTTGAAGACGAAAAAATTGTAGCTCAACCTATTAAACTTCCCCCAAATCCTGTAAAAGCCCTTAAACTTGCTGAAGTAAGACGAGAGAAAAGAAAAGAAAAATACGACCAAGTGTGGGCTTTACACAAAAAAGGTCATGGGGGAAAAGCAATTGCTCACCATTTAGGAATTGGAAAAAGTACAGTTTTTCGTTATCTTCGTAGCCCAAAGTTTCCTGAAAGGAAGGGACGAAGTGATAAAGGACATGGTAAAGTTTCTCCCTACAAAAAATATCTTCTAGAACGATGGAATTCTGGGTTTCACGATACACAAAAACTCTATGCTGAAATTAAAGAACAGGGTTATGAAGGAAGCTATGTCACTTTAGCTCGATATACTCACCGTCTGCGTGAAGCACAGGGACTTAAACCAAGAGAAAAAACCAGTAAACCATTGCCTCTTGTGTTTGAACCGAAAAAATCACTGATGACTGTACGTCAAGCAGTATGGCTAATTCTGCGTCATAGCATCAATCAAAACAAAGCTGAAACTGAAGCCATTGAATTATTGAAAAAACAACATCCCGATCTTAATACGGGAATCTCTTTGGCAATAGATTTTGCCGATTTGGTTCGTCGAAAACAACCTGATTTATTAGCCAAATGGTTAGAAAAAGCCGAATCGAGTGCAATCAGAGCTATAACTGGTTTTGCTACCAAATTAAAAGACGATTTAGATGCAGTTAGAAATGGAATCACTTATGAATGGAGTAATGGACAGGTTGAAGGTCAAGTGAATCGACTTAAGATGTTGAAAAGGCAAATGTATGGTCGTGCCAGTCACGAACTACTCAAGAAAAGATTTTTGTGTCCTGTTTAATCGGCTCGCGATCGCCTTTTTTCGTCAGATCACCAAAAGTGTGCAAGACCCTTAATTTGACTCCAATCTTCTAACTGTTCATTATGTCCATTTACTTTTTCAAGTATCAAACTTTTCATAATGTTCGTCTTTCAATCTTGACTTATCTTTCGTACATGACAGGAAGAAGTCTGCTATTCCTTTCGGTCAAGGGCAAATTTTGAACCCTTATCTGTTTCATTACAAAACAGCATTCGCTTTTTCTTCCTTCCTCTGCCCTCCAGAGAATTCCGCTTTGATTACTCTCAGCCTACTGATTGTACAGACTCTGTAGGGTTTACCTTGTTGATTAACTTGATGTTTGGTCAGTGGTTAGGATGGATAGCTATTTCGCGGTGGGAATTGTGTTTTCGCCCAGTGACAATCATGGAATGTCACTGTCACCCACTTACCTTTTGGTTAGAGCCTATCAAGGTCGTTTGGCTCTTTACAACATAACGCGATTTAGTCGCTATCTTAGACTACGTTCATCTTTCCATTGCTTCCCTCTCGCTCCTAAACAAGTGACCTTCTTGTTTTTGGCTACTTTTAGCACCTGCTTTCCACGAATTTCATTACTTACTCTTCATGTGGCGTACCGCGTTTTTATTCGCGGATTCCTCTACGAGGGTATGGGGCGAAAAACCCATAAGGAACTGTTTTCCCGTATCAAGTTATCAGTTCAAGTCACACCCAAGAATATTGTTCTTTTAACGTTTGATAATTTTGCTGCGTTGTACGTTCAACCATATCTATAGCCGATGTCAAATCTTTAGTCACGCCAGTTAAGACAGCAGCACTAATTGGAACTGAACTTTCAATTAACGTAAGCAAACTGGCGATACCACCTGCTGAAAAACCAAATATTCCAATTCCCAACTGCGGATCGATTCTCAATTCTGCTTGCAATTGACTAACGATTTCGGGTAGCTTTTGTAGGGCTGGTTCAATTGTAGGTAGCAGCAGTCGTAAAACATAATCTTCTAACTGTCGCTGCATCAACTCTTCTATCTTACCTGCTTTGATTAAATCTCCAAACAAAGGTAATTCAGGATAAGCTTTCCAAGCCTGTACTTCTTCTAAAGGTAAGGTTTTGGCTAACATTGCTTCACTACTTGGTGTACCGAAACCATGCCAAAGAATAATCAACGGCGCTGGACGATCCAAGTTGGCAGGAGGCTTTACTATAACAGGAGTGTCTGCTAAGTTCAGTGATTTGATGTTAGACATGATTATCTTTGATTAGATGTAAAAGGGTGGTGAACTTCTTTCTCAATCTTAAGAAAAAAAGACGATATATCTAAGAAATGATAGATTAAAGATTTAAGAATTGATTGTATTGGTGAACGAAAAACCAAATAGCTCCAATATGATTCTCAATCTTTAGGTATCGCCTACACGAACTCCCACAATTTCCTTAGTTTTGGCATCTAAAGGCAACCAAATCCATTGTTTAAACGTTTCATAACTTAACTCAGTTACATTGATCGCTTTAAAATTTAAACTATTCTCGGTAAATAAATAGCAGTCGCGCCTAAAATACCCGCAACAATCAGATAATAAGTCAGGGGTAATAATACTCGGCGAATTAGCAATCCTTCACAACCTCTTAAGCCCACAGTAGCCGAAGCAGCAACCACATTAGACACACAAATCATGTTACCCGCAGCAGCACCAATAGCTTGCAGGGTTGTAACTACCGCTGCTGAAGCACCAATTTTAGTAGCTACTCCAAATTGGAATAGGGAAAACATCATGTTGCTGACGGTGGCACTACCAGCGATAAAAGAACCCATCGCACCAATAGTTGGAGCAAAAAAGGGGTAGCTAGAACCTGCCAAACTAGCAACACCATCTGCTAGGGTTACAGGCATACTGGCAAGATTGGATTCATTGAAGCCAGAGTTGATAAATACTCTCGCCATCGGTACGGCAGCAGCTAAAACCAGGGCTGTTCCTGTTAAAGTGGAAACTGCATTAACCGTTGCTCGGATCGTTGCTTTTCTCTTCATGCGGTGCAGGAAATAAGTCAAAATTGCTACCAAGATAAAGATTGTTCCTGGGAGATAAAGAGGTTGGGAGTTAATGCCTATTTCTGTTCCAAATAAACTAGGTAAGTTAAACTTAAGTACTTGAAGCAACCCCTGAAACGGTAAAAATGGCAGTCTGGAGAGCATCAAAAACAAGCCTACCAAGACATAAGGAGTCCAGGCATTTAGTAAACTAAGATCCGATCGCGCTTCATTATCGCTCGCTGCGGTTAAGCTACCCGACCATCCATGCGACCGTGTTTCTCTTAGGGGAAAATTCCAAACTTGTTTTGGAGTCAAAAACCTTTTTTGGGCTGCGGGGACAACAATTGCTAAACCGACTAAGCCACCGATTAATGAAGGAAACTCTGCACCTAAAAAGATTGCCGTCAAAGCAGAAGGAACAGTAAAAGCTAACCCTGCAAATAAGGAAAACCAGCCTACAGCTAAACCTTCTCGCCAGGATTTACGCTCACCATAATAGCGAGTTAAAGTACAGACCATAAATAGGGGAATTAAAGTACCAATGATGCTATTTAAAACCCCGATCCTAATTACGATTAACTTAAAATATTCGACGTAGGTAAAACCCTGCTCGGCAATGTAGTTGTTGACTATACTTGCTCCCTCTAACCCCGTATTAATTCCCAATAAAACTGGAATACCTACCGCCCCAAAAACAACAGCGGTACTGTTGGCAATCAAGGCAATGGTAACAGCAGCTAAAGCTGGGAAACCCAAAGCTACTAATAAAGGACTACAGACAGCAGCAGGAGTACCAAAGCCAGAAGCACCCTCTAAAAAGCTGCCGAATAGCCAGACGATAATTATTGCCTGAATGCGCCTGTCAGGAGAAACCGCTAATAATCCGCGTCGAATAGTAGCGATCGCTCCAGATTCTCGTAAAATATTTAGCAGTAGAATTGCTCCAAAGATAATATAGAGAATTTCTGCTGCCATAACTAAGCCTTGGATAGTAGAAGCAGCGAGCGCAGCTAAGGGAACTTGCCAGACAAATAGGGCGATCGCACTTGTGACTATGTAGGCTACTGGCATAGCTTGTTTTGCCGAGCGTCTAGCAATTACTAGCAATAAAAACACGGTTATAATTGGGGCAAAAGCTAGTAAACCATAAACTACAAGTTCCATTTTTAACATTTAACATTTATCATTTATTATTTATCATTTCAATGTTCAATGTTTTAATGCACGCCACCCATAATATTACATTGACACCTCTTACTAATTATTACTTCATCATGTGGGAAGGAAGAACGATTTGAGGAAGTAAAGGTCTGAGGTCGTCTACGGAAACTGTGCCATAAGTCATAATAGTTGGCACTTCCACGGTAAAATCTACTAAAGTGCCACTTCTACCGTGTTTACTCTCACCACCATCGACAATTAGATCGACTTTATTGCCAAAAAATTTGACTGCTAACTCGGCATTGGTTGCTTGAATGCCTGCAAAAGCAGCAGAAGTTCCCACAATGGGAAAAGGTATTTCCATGATTAAATCGTAAATGAATCGATCTGGACAGGTGACAAAAACATTTTGAAATCCATTGGTTACCGCCTCAGATAAAGTAGATTTAGCGCGCATAATCATCGTCACGGGATAGGGAAAATGACTCATCATTTCTAAAGCAGGTCGATCGACTTCCACCACTTGCTCTGCTTTTTCTTTGCGGGTGAATACCCCTAAAGGTTGGGGAGAAGTAAAGGCTTTAATTTGTCTGAGTCGAGTGACAGCCTCGGTATCGTTGCCATTAGCGACCAATGCATAGACGGTATCTGTAGGAAGAATGATGACTTCCCCTGCTTTGAGGCGACTTTCGATCTTAGGGATTAAATTTCGATTGAGTTTAACTACTTGAGTGTTCATTTATATTAAATACAGAATTTTAATTGGCAACGCTCGGCTAATTCTTGTCCCATAGTCGTGATGCAGGATCGGAGTTAAGCGATTTTTTGGCACTACGTGACAGAGTTTGTTGCCATTTTGATGATAAAAGCGGACAAACTGCTAATTCGCCTGCACTTTCTCGATCGTTTTGCTCTTGGTGCATAATTTGATTGGCTCGTGCTATTGTCCATTGAGGATATGGGCGGTCTTGTAAGATTAATGGTAGGTTCGGTTCAATATTTCCTTCTTTTAGCACTCGAAAATACCATCCAATTCGTCCATTTTGCTGAACCTGCAAAGCTAGGTCGCGAATTCGCCAGCGACGAGATAATTTCCAACAGGGTTGACGAGGCTGAGATACTTGAATTTTTGCTTCACCCAGATTGTAAACATCGCCAATGCAAACGGACGATTCTGTTTGGCTAACAATCGTTAAATTTTCGCCAAATGCGCCATGGGGCAAATCTGGTAACTGCAAATTTTTCCGCCAAATTGGATAATGTTCTGCTGCGTAAGCTAAAATCGCTTTCTCAACACCACCATGATTCTTGAGGTCTGCCTGTCCGTCTCCGACAAGATTGGTCGAACCAAGCCAGATTTTTCCTTCAATTGGAGTTTTGAAAAAACCTGTCGTCCAAGGTCGATCCATTGGATTAGATGCACCCTTGATACCAAAAGCTTGAGGTAAGCCAACTTGAATCGTAATTACCTGGGGTGTAGTCATTTAGCTTTTCAAATACAAATATTTACTACGATTTCAATTTTTTGTAGTTCTGCGACCATTTTATTTACCACTGTTTTTTATGGAATATTATCCTATAGAAAAATTGGCTTAACGTAACGAGCCAATTCGAGACAAATTTTATAGACCAATATGCTACACATTCAACTCGATCGTAGTAATCCTCATCATCCTTATTACTTGCAGATTCTCGAACAAATTCGTGATCGCATTTTATCGGGAGAGTTAACGCCCCAAATGCGATTAACGCCAACTCGTCAGCTAGCATTAGAATTAAATGTTTCGCGACAGACAGTAGTAAATGCTTACGAAGAGTTATGTGCTCAGGGTTACTGTATTAGTAGGGTTGGACACGGCACGGTGGTTGTGGATTTAGGCAAGATTGAAGCAACTACACCGAGTCAAAAAAAACAGACATTACCCAAGTGGTTATCTTTAGCAAGCTCAAATTACCCTCGGTTCGATTCTGCGATTTCAAACATCGAAGCTCGTTCTCTAATTTCTTTTAAGCCTAGTTTAGTTCAGACAGACTATTTACCTTTTAAGGCGATGACCCAAGCATTTCGGAAGGTAATGCACGCGGGAGCAACTGGGTTGTCAGAATACGAACACAGTAACGGTCATCCAGCTTTGCTAGAAGCAATTTGTCAGATGGTCTTACCCAACCGAGGTATACAAACAACACCCGATCGAGTTTTTATTACCAATGGCTCACTTCACTCTTCCTTTCTTCTGGCAGAATTATTGTCTACTTACGCTGACAGTATTAGTTATGGTGTTCCTGGATATTTAAATATTCCTCAAAACTTCATCAATCGGGGAATAACAGGGCTACCTTGCTCTGTCGATCTAGAGGGGATTTGCCTGACTCAAGAGGCAAAACAAGCCAGTTTACATTATGTTATGCCAGAACATCACTTTCCTCAAGGGATTACACTGTCACCAGAAAGACGTACCCGATTGCTGCAATTAGCCCAACAAAACGATGCGCTAATCATTGAAGATGACTATGATAGTGAATTTTACTTCGATCGCCATCCATTACCTGCTCTTAAAGCGATCGACTGTAGGGAAAAGGTAATCTACATGGGTACCTTTTCTAAAGTATTATTTAACGGATTGCGTGTAGGATATATTGTGGCTCACCCAACTATTATCCAAGCATTAATAAATTTACGTTGGCAAATCGAAGGAGGAACGAGTCTGGTCGTTCAGTTATGGCTAGCAGACTTGTTAAATTCAGGAGCAGTAGAGCGACATTTGCGCCGTATGCGAGTGAACCATTTCATAAAACGTAATCTGATTGCCGATTACTTACGGCGAGATTTTCCAGATTGGTAATGGAGTTTACCAGGTGGCGGTTTACAGTTTTGGATTCAGTTACCAGGCGAACAGAATGCAGAAGTTGTAATTCAACAATTTAGAAAAGAGAGAATACAAATTTTTTCTGGTTCGGAGTACTACGGTCGCCATTCAGAAAAAAGCAAGAATTATCTTATCTTAGGATTTGGTGCAGTGACAGAAGCGCAAATTCACCAAGCGTTCGCCAGATTGAAATAAAAGGTTTGCTCGATATATTCAATTCGGCTTTAACAAAAAACAGTATCGAAAAACTGAAAAATAAATAAAAATCCTCATAACTTCTTCAAACTTATTCAGTACCTTGATAGCTATATTAAAAATTCTCATTAAATAAAAGCAATAGTCAATAGCCGAGCGATCGCGAGTTTTCAACTCGCATTTTTAATTAGAGATCGAGCAAATCGCATATACACCTATAGAATAGTAATGCAAATACCTACTGAAGAAGTTCATCTTAATAATCACTTACCATATCAAGGACTGACATCTCAACAGGTAGAACATAATCGCCAACAATACGGCGCAAATATTCTTCAACCTCCCGAACGAGAACCAGCGTGGAAACTATATTTAGCCAAATTTAACGATCCTGTAATTCAAATTTTAGCGATCGCCGCAATTTTGGCGATTGCCGTAGGCATAGTGGAGGGAGATTATATAGAAGGTATTGGTATTATCGTGGCGATTTTGCTGGCAACTACTCTAGCATTTATCAATGAGTACCAAGCGGAGAAAGAGTTTGATGTTCTCAATCAGGTATACGATACTATTCGGGTCAAAGTAATTCGCGATCGCAACTTTACCACTGTTCCCCGTCAAGACTTGGTAGTAGGGGACATTATCTATCTCGAACGGGGAGAAGAAGTTCCTGCTGATGGAGTTGTCTTAGAAGAGGTTGCTTTTTATATCGACCAATCTAAGATTACTGGGGAATCTGAAGCGGTTAAAAAATATTGTCAAGCCGAAACACAAAATAAGATAGCCGAGACACAAACTTATCCCGCCGACAAAGTTTATCGCAGCACTTTAGTTGAAGGGGGACACGCTTTTGTCGAGGTGACTGCTGTTGGCGATCGCACGGAAATCGGCAAGTTAGCAATTGCCGTAGCTGTAGTGGAAGACAAAACAATTACTCCACTCAATCTTCAGTTGGAAAAACTGAGCAAACTAATTGGTGTTACTGGTTTGGCATTTGCCAGCCTGACTTTTAGCGCACTACTATTTAGAGGCTTTTTCATCGGGGAATATAGTTTAACTATTGCCCAATGGTATTGTTTTGGCTTATCTGTTGTCAGTGTTTTAGCTGCTTTGACTCCCGTATGGTTGCCAATTGTCTACGATGGTTGGGAATTGGCTGGCAAAAAACAGCAAGTTCCAGAATGGTTAGAAGTTGGTGGTGTAGCGACTTGGTTAAAGGCTACAGCTATCGGACTGGCAATTTTGGTGATCGGAGTTGGTTTGGGTTATTTTGTAGACTTACTGCCGAGTTCGTTAAATAATTGGTTGCCAGGTGATTTTGCCAGCGCACTGCTGCAATATTTCATGATAGCAGTAACTATTATTGTCGTGGCAGTACCCGAAGGCTTGGCAATGAGCGTTACCCTTTCTTTGGCATACAGCATGAGAAAAATGGCTGCTGACAATAATTTAGTACGTCAGATGCACGCTTGCGAAACTATTGGCGCAGCGACGGTTATTTGTTCCGATAAAACTGGTACTCTGACTCAGAATCAAATGCGAGTCAAAAAAGCTCATTTCCCCAGTCTCGATGCTTCCCTATTACCCCTACATCGAGATGCTCGACAATTAATTGCCGAAGCAATTGCCGTTAATAGTACCGCCGATTTAGAAAAAAAACCTGACGGGGAGATTCGTCCCATCGGTAACGCTACCGAAGGTGCATTACTACTCTGGTTAGAAAGCCAAAAGCTTGACTATATTCCCTACCGTAGTGACTTTGAAATTGAGGCACAAATGCCTTTTTCAACCCAAAATAAATATATGGGTACTTTAGGCATCTCGGCAGTTACCCAAAGCAAGGTTTTTTATGTTAAAGGTGCGCCAGAAATAATTCTCGATCGCTGTACTCAAATCCTAACTACTACAGGATTAAAACCCCTAACAAACCAAGCAGCAATTTCTGCTAAACTTCAAGACTATCAACGTCGAGGAATGCGTACTCTGGGTTTTGCCTATCACGACGCACCAGAACAAATAGATAATCTCGATCAATTAGCCACCAATCTAATCTGGTTAGGCTTTACAGCCATCCAAGACCCCTTACGTGCTGACGTTCCTGATGCGATCGCCAATTGTCTCCAGGGAGGCATTAAAATCAAAGTGGTCACGGGAGATAATCTCGAAACCGCACGAGAAATTGCTTCTCAGATGGGTCTGGTCACGGATACGGATCGACACCAACAATATGCTTGCTTGACGGGACAACAATTCAGTCAACTCGACGACGAACAAGCTAAAATCGCTGCGGTCGAATTGAAAGTATTAGCCCGCGCCCGTCCTCTAGATAAGTTACGTCTAGTTAAGCTATTACAAGCTAATAACGAAGTAGTGGCAGTAACGGGTGACGGGACAAATGATGCTGCTGCACTCAAACAAGCACAGGTAGGACTGGCGATGGGTAGCGGTACGGCGATCGCTCTTGAAGCCAGTGATATTGTCTTATTAGACGACTCTTTCAAGAGTATTGTCAATGCGGTGATTTGGGGACGTTCTCTTTACGAAAACATTCAACGATTCATTCTGTTTCAGCTAACTATTAACGTTGCTGCTTTGGGGATAGTTTTCTTAGGGCCATTCATCGGCGTAGCCTTGCCTCTAACCATCATCCAAATGCTGTGGGTCAACTTAATTATGGATACTTTCGCTGCGCTGGCATTAGCCACCGAACCACCAAACCCTGAAGTAATAACCAGAACTCCCCGTAATCCCGCAGCCTTCATTATTACTCCAGAAATGTTGCGTCATATTGCCATCGCTGGATTGAGTTTTCTGTTTATTCTGACAGGATTCTTGTTATATCTCGATCGAAATGGAGAAGCCACGACTTACGAACTGTCTCTATTCTTTACTACCTTTGTGATGTTGCAGTTTTGGAATATGTTTAACGTCCGTTGTCTGGGTTCAAATCGTTCTGCCTTTGCTGGCTTAATTCACAATCGAGGCTTTATGGCGATCGCAACTGTCATTCTGGTCGGACAAATTCTCATCGTTCAATTTGGCGGTAGCGTCTTCCGTACTGTTCCTCTGTCTCTAACTGACTGGATCGCCATTACCGTACTTACTTCCGTCGTGCTTTGGGTAGGAGAGTTAAGACGTTTCTTTATACGTTCGGGTGATTGATTATTGTTCGCTTGCTGCTGCTAATTTTTGCCAATCTCGAACAATAATTATTCCGCCTCTTTTATAGATCGCTATTCCCTTCAATTTTTTAAATAACCGCACGCATTCTTCATAGGTGATACCCATACTGCGTGCGATTTGATAGTAAGGCAGTTTAATATTTAAACGATCGCCTTGAGTTACAGAATAAGTGCCATCGCGGTTTGCATAATATTGAAGTAATCTAACCAAACGCACCATTGCCCGTTCGGAGATTAGTCCGTGTACAGTATTGTGAAGTTGTTGTAGACGCTGGTTAAATACTTCTAGTATCCGCAAACTAATTTCTGGCGATTGAGAAATTACCTGTAATAAGGCTTGGCGATCGATAGTTAATATTTGCGACTCTACTTGAGCGATTACGGTTGCAGGGGAAATTCCGTTGCCAAAAATTGCTGGCGCAGCAAACAGTTCACCTGGGGGAATGAGGCGCACTATTGTTTCTTTACCGTTGTCGGCGGTTTTTTTAATTTCTAGTCTTCCTGTAATTAAACCATGCAGTTGTTGAGGGATGCGATCGCCTTCGTGCATCACTATTTCATCTTGCTGATATTCTTTAACGTAACTGCACCCAACGAGACTTTTTAATTGGGCGATCGCTAAATCTTGAAAAATTGAAAGCTGCTGTAATTGAGCGATCGACGAGTAACCTTTAACTAGCATTTATTGGAAAATAGTTTCATTTTATTTATTGAAGCCAAAAATTAGAACCTAAGAAATGCGATCGATCTATAAGCAACCGTTAAGCAAGTTATTAGATATTTCTGTATCTTTAAACACTTTATGCGTTTTTGACATGATAGATTGATAATAACGAATAATTGCCTGTATTCAAGATTATTTTAACCAACGATTGCGGATGCGTAGTCGCTCTTACAATTAAATAATGCTGTTAAAAAATAATACCGTAAGACAAAAATCATATCGAAAAAACACTAATCAGAGTGCTTTAAGACGTTGGAAGCGCAAATTTTATATTTTGCAACAGAGTCGAAGACACCAACCTAAGTTTTCCTGGCAACATATTTTGCTTTCTTATGTTGGTAGTTTTATCGGCATTGCAGTTTTAGCTTATCTTTCGGTTTATAGTTCTTATCCCTTAATTGCTGCGCCTTTTGGCGCAACTGCGGTCTTAGTTTTTGGTGTTCCCGATAGTCCTCTAGCTCAACCACGTAATGTTATTGGAGGTAATTTAATCGCTGCATTGACGTGCGTAATTTTAGTACATTTATTTGGTACAGGTCCTTGGGTTATGGCTCTAGCGGTAGCTACTACTATTAAATTAATGCAATTAACTAGGACAGTTCATCCACCATCAGGAGCAGTCGCTTTAATCGGAGTTTTGAGTAATGTAGATTGGCGCTTTATTTTTACTCCAGCCTTGGGAGGGTCAATTATTATCGTTTTAGTTACTGTAATTTTTAATAATTTAGTTGAGGGTAGACCTTATCCCAGACACTGGCTGTAAACTTTTATTATTTAAAAGAGTTTTGCCCACTTTTTCGCTCCTTTTAAAAATTACCGTAACCTGCGATCGATGGTTTTAAATAAAACTCTATCCACAAACATGAGCTACCTCAAAGACGGGACTGAAATTTAATGTCAGAGTATGAGTATCGAGTTTGGATGCTCTTTCATGATAACTACTCTTAATTTTGCTACCGCACCTGGTCATCAAGTATTAGCAGCAGCAGGAAAAAAAATTCTGCGTCCTGGAGGAAAAGCAGCCACAGAACAACTATTTACTTGGGCTAATTTTCAATCGGGAGAAACGGTATTAGAATTAGCAGCAAGCTTTGGCGAAAGTGCTATTGAAATAGCTAAAAGATTTAATGTTCGCGTTGTCGGAATTGAGAAAAACCCCGATAGCGTGGCTAAAGCGAAGGAAAATATTAAAGCTGCGGGACTATCAGACCGAGTAACTATTATTGAAGGAGATATCTTTCAGTTAGATAAGATTACAGACAAGTTCGATTATGTCTTGGCTGAAGCAATCCTTACCATGCAGTCGGACGCAGGAAAAGCCAAAACTTTATCAGGAATTAGAAACTGTCTTAAACCAGGGGGGAAGTTTCTTTCCCATGAAATGTTTGTCCGCGATAACGCCGAACAAGTGCGTAAAAGCTTATCTAAATCTATTCGAGTCAATGCTAATCCTTTAACTGTCTCGGAGTGGTCAACAGCTTGTAAAGTTGCAGGTTTAACCTTACAGCAACAGCAAACAGGAAAAATGGGATTACTCGATCTCGATCGCATGATAAGGGATGAAGGTTTATTGGGAACAGTAAAAATTATCTCGAATATTTTAACTAAACCCAGTCTGCGTCACAGAGTCAAAAAGATGCGCCGTAGTTTTCAACAGCAGGGAAAAAATATCGGTTATATCGTTTTTACGTCATCAGTCATTGGTCATTAGTTAACAAAAGACAAAAAATAAAGGAGAAAATTATGACAATTACAACACCTAACAATTCTTTTAACGCTACATTACAGGATTTAATTGAATATCCCGCCAATGGTATTAATAGTACAGTTCTACTCAAAGACAACAATAGCCAATACAGCTTATTCTGTTTGGCAGCAGGTACAAATATCGACGAACATACTTCTACTCGTAATGCGGTCATAACTGTAATTGAAGGTTCGGGAAATCTCAATTTAGAAGGAAAAGATATTGCTTTGACTCCAGGAGTATTTATTTTTATGCCAGCGAATGCACCCCATGCGGTACAAGCAAAAGAAAACTTGGCATTTACCCTAGCTTTATCCGAACATTTACCAGCTAAAAAGGGAGTTAGCCAAAAAACCATCGATATTGTTAAATCTACCGCCCCTGTAATTAAACAACACGGTAAAACCATTACTACTCGGATGTATGAAATTATGTTTGACACCCATCCAGAGGTAAAATCACAGTTTGATATGGCTGCACAGGCTAACGGTACTCAACATGCTAAACTTGCTACTGCTGTTTATAGTTACGCTACCCATATCGACGATCTAGAATCTCTGAAAGCAATGGTAGATAAGATCGCCCATCGTCATGTAGCAACCCATGTTTTACCAGAGCAATATCCTATTGTAGGGGAATGTTTGTTGAAAGCAATTAAAGATGTGTTGGGAGATGCAGCAACCGAAGAAGTAATGACAGCTTGGGCTGAAGCCTATCAAGCTTTAGCTGGGGTGTTTATTAATCGAGAACAACAAATCTATCAAAATGCTTCTTAATTGCTACTGTCGTACTACCAGACTATTAATTTGCAGGCGTTGGTAAATCAAAGTATGATTTTAAAAATTACCAACGCCCTGATTTTATAACTGTTTAAACAACTCCAAACATTCTTCAGCTAGAATACCACCCACAACTTCTATATTCTGAAAACCTTTGGCAACGACGGTTTTACAGGGCAGATCGAAAGATTTAAGCTGGTCTAGTCCCAAATTACTTATCTGTTCTATAGATGCACCAAAAACCACCGTAGAAACTCCTGCCCAAACACAGGCTGCTGCACACATCGGACATGGTTCGCCAGTAGCATAAAGAGTATAACCAGATAAAGCATCTAGAGAATAACTATACTGTTTGGTAAAAGCTCGTAAAATATTAAGTTCGGCGTGTGCGGAAACATCGTTATCTGTTTGGGCGGTATTATAACCGCGCATCACAATTTCATTATCTTTAACGATTACAGCACCATAGGGTAAGTCGCCTTTTTTTGCTTCGATTAAAGCTTCGCGCATAAATTTTTCGTGAGTCATCGTTTTTTTTTATTTACTTTTGTGATGCAGTTATGAACTTTTATAAGTTAAAGATTAGAGTTTAGAGATGCTATTGAAAACTATCCGCAGTCAGATCCGAAGGCGCGACTCCTAAGACAATTGCTAACCTAAAAATAAGTTTCGATTTTAGTTTCAAGACTAAAACTGCTATTTTCCATCAACCATTATTCCACAGATTTTATGAAAACTACCAAGTCAACTGTCGAAGAGGCGGACGACAGAGCCACCGCCGTGAACTTTGATTATCTGACCGCTAACCCAACTACCCGCTGGCGAACATAACCAAAGCATCGCGTTAGCAATATCTCTAGGTTTACCTGTTCTACCAGTGAGATTGTCGGGATGCAATAACTTTTCCTGCACGGTAGGATCGATCCCAGCATCACTATAGCCAGCCGTCATTACAGTGCCAATGAGGATAGAGTTCACGCGAACCTTTTGAGCCAGCATGTGTGCGATCGAAATCATCATCTGGTTTAGGGCTGCCTTAGATGTGCCATAAGCCAGGATGTCATAAGCAGGCACGGCTGATGAAAATGACCCAGAATTGGTAATACTGGGATTCTCTGCCTTGAGTAAGTGAGGTAGGCACGCCATAGACATGCGGTAGGCGCTGATTGTGTTGAGCTTGTAGGAATCAATAAACGCTTGGTCGGAAATCGCTGTGGGATCGTCATGGCGTGCGCCCCAACCCACATTATTGATTAGCGTCGATATTCCGCCGAACGCCTCTACAGTTGCAGCCACCACCGCGTTTATGTCCTCGGAGTTCGTCACGTCGCAAGCCATGCCACGGCAATGACTACTTGTTTCTCCTTCGATATTTGCTGCCGTTTTCTTGGCTTTATCGCCTTGGAGATCGGCAATCATCACGTTCGCTCCAGCACTGGCAAGCGTCTTGGCTATTCCTGCACCGATATTCTGTGCGCCACCCGTAATAATGACATGATGGTTATTCATGCGGAAATCTGCAAAAGCATCAAATTGAGTCATTAGATCGATTCCTTGTAATAGTGGTATTTATGCTGTCCTGCTGATTTTGAGCAAGTCGAGCTTGCCCTTACCATGCCCGACTATATCTCTGTTGCAGTCGCTCGATTACTTGTGTTATTCAAACTAGGCAAAAATTATGAGTAACTTATGAAGAAGACTAATAAGTACCAAATTGAAATATCTGCAATCCTTTGGCGAAATTCAATCGTACTAAGATATGCAACTATTAAATTAAAGAGTACGGCTTAAAGAATTTATTTCCCCTTCCTGTTACATATTTGTCAACGATTAAAAATACCTCGCACAGTGTAACGCACTTCATCGCTTTTGCGATCGGTCGGCTAGGCGCAAGCCTAATCGCTTTGTTTCCAAAAAAAGAGTCGCTCATAAGTTCCTCAAAACTTCTGGCTATAAATTAAAGCCATAGCTCAAATGTATTGCCACCGATTTAGCGATACACCGTGTTTTTCGGTTGAGAAATATCAGTAGAGCTTTTTAAGTAAGTGGACAAAATAAATTACAGTAGTTAAAAAATAGTAACTGAGAGAGTAACGAATGACAACAGGTCAATTTATTCGTCAGATTAATTTGGAAACTCAAAGCTTATTAAAGCGAATCTATCGGCAAAGTAGTCATCATCAAGTACGCCAACGTTCTCACTGTTTACTCCTCAAAAATCAAGGAGTAAACATTAAGCAATTGAAAGCAATTTTCCAAGTCAGTGAAAAAACTTTATACAACTGGTTTAATGCTTGGGAGTCAAAAGGGTTAGTTGGACTTTACAATCAACCAGGAAGAGGGCGAAAAGCAACTTTTAATCCAGAGCAAATAAAACAAATAAAAGAATGGGCAAGTTCTCATCCTCAGCAATTAAAGCAAGTTAGACAAAAAATTCAAGAAAAATGGAATATTACAGTTAAGTGGATGGAAATTGATTCTTACAAAGACTGGCAAAGTTTAGTTGATTCTGTGGAAACAATGCTTCGGGAATTTGGTCAAAAATATGTAATTAATTTTGTCTAACTACTTATATAACTCGATACATCATGAGAAGTTCAAGTGTAATGTTTTTTCTAAAAACCAAACCTACTGGTTTGTTCTTCTGCTTTGTAACTACATTATTGTTACTTAAACCATTATCGGTTAATGCTCAATCGATCAAACCCTCAAACGTTAGCGATCGCCGAAACTTAGAGTCTTTGAATATAAAATCCGATGCAGAAAAGCTGGCTCAATTTGAACGAGAAGAAGTAGAAGTAGATATAGTTGAACCTATAGAGACCAGAGAAACAAATAGAGCGCGTAGCTATATAAGCGTTGGTGGAAATATTGGTTTGGGAGGTGACGATACTCAAATTGGAGATGGTGCTTTCGCTGTCTTAGGTAAAGGGGCGTTAACCAGGCATTTTGCCTTACATCCTGCGGTGTTATTTGGCGACAAAAATACAATATTCCAATTCAAAGCGGTTCTTCAAAAATACTTCACCCCTTCATCGGCGGCGGAATATCAATTAAAGAAATATTTGATGATTTCGATTTGGGTGGTTTGGCAACAGCAGGAGTAGATGTTCCAATCACAGATCGCCTGACAGGAACAGCCCGCGTGAATGTGGGTTTTGATGACGATACTGATGTTGGCTTACTTTTAGGAGTTGGTTACGGTAACTAACTTAGATAAACTACTCAAGTTACATAAAAACAAGATCGAATGAAGCAAAAAAACAGCCTTTTATCATTTTCTCGTACTTCTAAAAATCTATTAGCGATTGCGCGAAGCGCACCAGCGAAGCCGATCGCTATTGCACTCTGTATTATATTTTTTACCGTTATGAGTTCATCCGCACAAGATAGCCAAGATCGGCAATATCTCTCTGCGGGAGAAAGCGACCCGATAAAAATGGGTTGGATGCAGGGGTTTCCACCGCCGAAAGATAAACGCTTAAGGTTTGCCGATGGCTCTTTCTTTGAATTTCCCGCTTTCTTTGCGCTATAGCGTGGCACATATGAGAGAGTTTATGCCTACAGTTGATGTTTCTCGTGGCATAAAAAACCAACCAGTTCCCTTTGAATACGATCTAGATGAGAATATTGACTCACTAACTTTCGTTCCTTGGAACTCTGATGAAGAGATGACTTGGGAAGCTTCTTTAGGCAAGAATTATACCGACGGCATACTAATTCTACATCAAGGCAAAATTATCTATGAAAAGTATTTTGCAGCCTTTACCGAGGTCGGTCAACACGCAGTTATGTCCCTAACCAAATCTTTTACGGGAACGCTGGGTGCGATGTTGGCTGCTGAAGACACTTTAGATGAAAGCAAAACTGTAGTGGAATACGTACCCGAACTAAAAAATTCTGCTTTTGCCGATGCTACCGTTAGACAGGTAATGGATATGACCACTGCCCTTAAGTTTAGCGAAGACTATTCCGATCCTAATGCTGAAATTTGGCAATATTCTGCTGCGGGTAATCCCCTCCCCAAACCTAAAAACTACAATGGACCGATCGGCTATTACGAATACCTACAAACAGTACAAAAAGATGGCAAACATGGGAAAGCCTTTGGCTACAAAACAGTTAATGCCGATGCTTTGGGCTGGATAATTTCTAAAACTACAGGAAAATCAGTAGCGCAGTTGTTATCTGAAAGAATCTGGCAACCTCTGGGTATGGAACAAAATGGCTATTATTCTGTAGACGAATTGGGAATCCCTTTTGCTGGAGGCGGGTTAAACGCAGGATTACGGGATTTAGGACGTTTTGGAGAATTAATTCGTAATAAAGGAAATTGGCAAGGCAAACAAATCATACCTCAAAGTGTCGTTGAAGATATCGAACAAGGCGGAAGTAAAGAGGCGTTTGCTAAGTCAGACCATGACGAGTTAGAAGGCTGGTCTTACCGAGATATGTGGTGGATTACCAATAACAAAGATGGGGCATTCGCTGCCAGAGGCGTACACGGACAAACCATCTATATTGACCCCACTGCTGAGATGGTCATCGTGCGTTTTGCTTCCCATCCCGTTGCTGCCAATTCTGCCAACGATCCCTATTCTCTACCTGCCTATCAAGCCGTAGCAGATTATTTGAAGGAGCGAAGCTCCTAGCTGCAAGCCATAAGCTGTAAGTTTTTTAGGTTTAATTTACCTTTTCTATCCTGAAATGACGGAAAGTTTAGATTGATAGTTTGAATCTACATAATAGATCGGCTTAGAGCTACGGAGGCTTCGCCTCCCAGTCGTCTTACGACGATCTGCGCGAATGCGCTGTGCTTATAGCTTTTAAAAATTAACGATAAACAATACACAAACAATAAATATCATGAACACAGAATTATTTAATTTAGAAGGAAAAACTGCGATCGTTACTGGAGGCGCGAACGGTATCGGTAAAGGATGCTCTCTAATGCTCTCTGATTTTGGTGCGAATGTCGTCGTAGCAGATTTAAAAATAGAAGACGCTAACAAAGCAGCCGAAGAAATTAAGCAAAAAGGCGGACAAGCGATCGCCGTATCCTGCAACGTAATGAAAGATGAAGACCTGACCAATTTAGTAAAACGCACAATTAAAGAATTTGGCGGTATAAATATTTTGGTCAACAACGTTGGCGGTGGCGGTGCGGGCAAAGAAAGCCCCTCAGATATTTCCGTAAATGACTTTGCCCGAACTTTTCAACTTAATGTATTTAGTGCTTGGCGGTTATCGCAATTATGCGCCCCTGAGATGAAGAAGTCTGGCTATGGTTCGATTATCAGTATGTCCTCCATGTCCTCAATCAACAAAAGTCCTGCTATCAGTGCCTATGCTTCATCCAAAGCAGCAATCAACCACATGACCGCTAATCTAGCCTTTGATTACGGTCCTGATATTAGAATCAACGCGGTAGCACCAGGAGCGATAAAAACTGATGCTTTAGCCTCGGTGTTGACACCTGAAAGAGAAGAAAAAATGCTATCACATACGCCTTTAGGACGGCTGGGTGAAGCAAAGGATATTGCAGGTGCAGTACTTTATTTCGCAGCACCCATATCCTCTTGGGTAAGTGGACAAGTATTGTTTGTTAACGGCGGTGGAATACAGACCTTAGATTAATTAATTCAATAGTAATAAATTAAATATTTACAAGGAGCAAAATGAGTTTAATTCACAACTTGTCGGCAGGGATTCTTTTCTCTCTTGTCTCAACAGCAGCCCATGCAGAAGGAATATCAACTCATGTATTAGATATAGCTAATGGGGTTGGTAGAGCAGACGTACCAATCACACTTTCGGTACAGGATGAAAATAATTCTTGGACCGATATCGGCAGTGCCACAACGGGCGAAAATGGTCGTGTCGAATCTTTTGGCGAAGATATCACAGTAGAAGAAGGTGTCTATAAACTTACCTTTGATATGTCAGAAACGGGAGAGACTTTTTTCCCAGAAATTAATGTGGTATTTAACGTCGAAGATCCAGAAGAACATTATCACGTACCAGTAGTTGTCAGTCCCTATGGTTACAGTACCTATCGCGGAAATTAATCTTTCGCTCCATTTTTTATTTTTCACGGAAAACAGCAGAAATTCCCGCTATGAACATAGCTGCTAGTTAAAGCGATCTCTTTATTTACCATCGCCATAGCAAATTTTGTCTTAACCGTATCTAATCGAGATCGTTCATAAATAATTGTCATGAAATTTAATCTCAAAGCCGTAACCCAGCTTTTGCTAATAGTTACGTTAAGCACTACAACAATCGCCTGTACGGATAATTCTGAAGATCTTACAGTTATCCCACCTGCAAACGAAGAATCTGAAGTTAACCAGGAGTCAGATGTGTCACAACAGTCCAATACTATTGAAGGTACAGTTTGGAATTTAGTCAGCTATAATCAGCAGCCAATTTTAGCCGAAAGCAAAATAACCGCAGAGTTTGCCGAAGGGCGTGTCAATGGTTCGGCAGGCTGTAATTCCTATTTTGCCGACTATCAACTAGACGATACACAGCTTAATATCGAGACTGTAGGTTCGACGAAAAAAGCTTGTCCAGATGATTTGATGGAACAAGAGACTATTTACTTAAACTTACTGGATAAAGCAGAAAGTGCTGCTGTGGTAGATAATGTGCTGACTATTAATACTTCCGATGGAGACTTAGTATTTGAAGTCGAGGGACGAGTAAAGAGTTTCGCGACTCTTGTCCAATCGGCTTGTTGAAGCAACTAAGGGAAATAAACAATGAACAGTAAACATTAAACAAAAATTGATAAATGCCAAATGCTAAATGCTAAATGATATCTAAACCGATTTTAATTCCAAAGACATCTTGCAAAGTTCTTGACATTTGGTTTTTACCTTGGATCTACTAAGCAAAGAGATTTACATCAATGAAGAACTCAACTAAAACTATTGTTACTGCACTTTTAGCAACGGTTATAGGTGCAGGAGGGATGGCTGCTATTGTCTACGCAGAAAGTCTTGAAGAACAGCAAGAAACCGAAAGCCTGCAATCTTTAGCTAAAATCACTCTCGAACAAGCCAAGCAAGCTGCCGAAGAGTAAACGTTCATTCCCCCCAGTCAAAAATGAGCCAACTGCGCCCTTGTGGTGTATGTTAAAAACATGGCTCAATTAGATCGAGATGACTTGGCACAGATGAACGAAGACTACTTCAAGTCTCTCAAAAAAGAGAGATTGGTAGAAGTTGCCAAAAATCTACATCAATTAGCTACAGATTTATGGGAAAAGCAACAGCAGAGTTCGGAAAATAGTTCTCAGCCTCCATCAAAAGATAATCCTTACACTTCAAAATCCACAACAGAAGAGTCCGAAAAAAATTCAGAATTTGAAACCAAATCGGGCAAAACGGAAGGGGATCGAATAGAAGAATCGGAAAAAAACCCCGTAAGGAAAAAATCTCTCAGGAAGCCAGGAAAACAACCAGGAGGAAAAGGATTTGGGCGTAGTCAACCTCTGAATGCCGAAGTAATAGTTCCACACTATCCTCGTGTCTGTATCGCTTGTAATCATGATTTAGCTGAATCAGAGGCGACTAGGTACATGGGGCATTATGTTTTGGAATTAGAACCACTATTATTTGGGTTTCGGATAGTGACTCAGTTACATCATTACTATCGGACAACTTGTAGCTGTGGTCACTGCACCTATGACAAGCCAGGTACAGGTAAGGTTTCTGTAGTAGAAGGACGGAGCCAAGATTTAAGATTAACAGAGTATGTGTTAGTAGGACTATTCCTCGCCACCTTCATCGCTTCCTTGAGCGTTCGTTATCGGATGAGCCGTACCAAAATTCAAGAGTTTTTAAAAGATTGGACTAACACCGAACTGAGTATTGGAACTATAGACAGATGTATCCGAGAAGCGGGAATTTGCTTGTGTGCCAGTCGTAGAAGAATTAGTTGAACAGTTACAACAGGCAGATATCCTTCACTTGGATGAAACTCATTGGTACGAGAGGGGAAAACTACATTGGTTATGGGTGGCAGTCAGTACGAAAACCGCCGTATTTCATATTGGCTCTCGTCGGAAAGAAGAATTATCCTATTTGGTCAAAGAAGCTTTTGTGGGTTGGTTAGTAACGGATGGTTATGCTGCTTATCGCTCTCACCCCAAAAGACAGAGATGTTTGGCACATTTGATTCGCAAAGCGATCGCCATAACAGGAGCAATTAACCAAAAAGCAGCCCAAATCGGACAATGGATTTTAGACGATTTAAGAGAATTAATTAGCCAAATTGCTTCAGCCAGTGAAGATAATCGTCTGATTCGTAAAATTCTGGCTGGTCTCAGAAGAGTGTGTCATCTAGGGAAAAAGGCTGATCAGACTAAGTTACAGGCTTTAGCTAAAGAAATACTCAACGACTGGGATGCAGTGGTTGCTTTTGTTAAAAATCCTGAGTTACCTCCCACCAATAATCAAGCGGAACGGTCTTTGCGTCATGCGGTAATTGCCAGAAACATTGGGTTTGGCACTCGCACCCGCGAGGGAAGTTTGGCTTACAGTTCTTTGTTGAGTGTTATTGAAACTTGTCGCCTGAGAGATATTAATCCTTGGGATTACATCGCTGAAGTTTTAGCTAAGGCTCGAAAAGGTCTTGCTCCACCACCATTTCCTGTTGGCAGTTAATTAATGGACTATCGCGATCGCGATAGTCCCAAATTTCTCTTGCTTTTTTGCAGGGGGGGAATGAACGGTTACGATTCCGACTCATAATACTTATCAACAACCTGTAATTAGCGTGAAGTTTGACAAAGCCGATTGTCTTGCTTGTGAGTCTAGGGCTGATTGTACTCGTGCTAAAGCAGGAGCAAGAACGGTTATTTTACGCCCCCAAGCCCAACATCGCGAAAATATAGGGTTCGTGTGACCAAGTGCAACCTGTCGCTAAAACCCTTGTCCTACATAATTTATAGCCTTTAATATCTGCTTTCTACTTTCATTCAAATTCGAGCTTAATTGATAAGTTTTATAAATATCTCTTGTTTAAGAGATTTGACAAAAAATTTCAAATCTGCATTTTTTCTAAACGAATAATAATACCGTCCCCTCTTCTTCTATGCTGTCAATTGATAAACTGGTGTGAGAAGAAGATGAATGGTGAAACCAAATTGGGACGCAGAAGAACTAATCGAACATTGGACGCTGCTACCCCAAGAATTAGAGTTAGTCGAAAATAGAGTTGGGGGAAATAAGATTGGTTTCGCTCTTTTATTAAAGCATTTTCAAATCTTTGCTAGTTTTCCAGAGCGTAGCTCATCTATCCCCAGAGTTATTATCTCTTATATAGCTTCACAGACAAATACTCCTGAAAGTTCTTATTCTGACTATGATTGGTCGGGACGTTCGGCAAAAAGTTATCGGGTTGAAATCCGTCGTTTATTCAATTTTCGAGTCGCTACAGTCCGAGATTCAGAAGAGATGAGTAACTGGCTGATTCAAGAGATATTACCCAACGAGCAAAAGTTTGAAGCTATCAGAGAAGTCGTCTCTCAAAGATGGAGAGAATTACAACTCGAACCGCCTACAACTCCTCAAGTCGAACGCTTAATCAAGAGTGCTATTTACCAATACGAAGCTGATTTCTGCTCCTCAACCCTAGAGAAACTCACTCCCTCTATAATCGAAAAAATCGATATTCTGCTTTCTACGGAGGATTCAGAAGAAACGGAAGATGATGAATCTGCCTCCCAGTCAGGCAAAAAAATTAAAATGTCGGATTTCGCCTTCCTCAAAACTGACCCAGGAGCAGTGGGATTGGATAGCTTTCTCACTGAAATCAAAAAATTGAAATTGATTCGTGCTGTTGGTTTACCCTCAGATTTATTTACAGGTATTTCGGAAAAACTGCTCTCCACCTACCGTCAACGAGCATCCACAGAATCCCCCTACGACCTTCGCCGACACAAAGATGCTATCCGCTACACCCTAATGGCAGCTTTCTGTATCCAACGCAGCCAAGAGATTACAGACAATCTCATTGAGTTACTCAATCAAATCATTCACCGCATCGATACTAGAGCCGTAAGACGAATCAACCAAGAATTAATCGATGAATTCAAAACTGTTTCGGGCAAAACAGGCTTACTGTTTCGCATCGCCGAAGCAGCTATAGCAGCACCAACTGGAGTTGTAGAACAAGTTATTTACCCTGTCGTGTCTCTAAAAACCCTCAAAGATTTAGTAGCAGAATATAAATCTACGGGCAATTTCTATCAGCAAAGGGTTCATACAGTAGTTCGTAATTCCTTTGCCAGTCATTATCGCAGGATGATTCCTCAACTATTAGAGGTGTTGGAATTTCGTTCTAATAATGACATCCATCGCCCTGTAATTGAGGCATTAGAGCTTTTGAAGAAATACGCTTCCAGTAAAGCTCGATATTATGACCCTAGTGAAGAAATAGCTATTGATGGAGTTCTCAAAAGTAACGCAAAAGAGATTCTGTTAGAAACTGACAACCAAGGAAATGAGCGCATTAACCGCATCAACTATGAAATCTGCGTCCTTCAAGCCCTCAGAGAAAGACTCTGTTGTAAGGAAATTTGGGTAGTAGGGGCTAATCGCTATCGCAACCCCGATGACGATTTACCCACTGACTTTGAAACCAAACGGCAAGTTTATTATCAGGCTTTAACTCTCCCCGAAAATGTAGAAACTTTTATCAGAAGTTTACAGGAGCAGATGGAGTCAGGGTTAGAGAAACTGGATAAGGGAATGCCTAGAAATAAGAGTGTCACTATTATTGGTAAGGGAAATAAAGGTTTGATTAGACTTAGTCCGTTTGATGCTGCACCCGAACCCATCAATATCAAACAACTCAAGGGAGAAATCAACCGTCTCTGGCACAAAACCAGTCTCTTGGACATTCTCAAAGAAACGGATTTACGAGTTGATTTTACCCGTAACTTCAAGAGTATGGGAACTAGGGAAATTTTAGATAGAGAAACCCTGCAAAAGCGATTATTACTCTGTCTGTTTGGCATGGGAACGAATACGGGACTAAAACGCATTAATACGGGGATAGATGGAGAGAACTATCAAGATTTAGTTTATGTCCGCCGTCGCTACATCCACAAAGACCAGTTACGCAGTGCTATCGCAGAAATAGTTAATGCCACCTTTGAGATTCGCTTGCCTCATATTTGGGGAGAAGGAACTACCACTTGTGCTAGCGACAGCAAGCATTTTGGTGCTTGGGAGCAAAATTTAATTACCCAGTATCATCTCCGTTATGGCGGACGGGGAGTGATGATTTACTGGCACGTTGAAAAAAATTCAACCTGTATCTATTCTCAGCTTAAAACCTGTTCTTCTTCTGAAGTGTCGGCGATGATTAATGGAGTTTTAAAGCACTGTACCAATATGGAGGTGCAGAAAAACTATGTGGATAGTCACGGGCAAAGTGAGGTGGCTTTTGCTTTTACTCACCTGTTGGGTTTTCAGTTAATGCCCAGGCTCAAAAGGATTAAGGTGCAGAAACTCTATCGCCCTCATGCGGGTCAGGTAGATGCTTACCCCAATTTAGAACCTGTCATGACTCGTCCGATAAACTGGGACTTAATTCGTCAGCAGTACGACCAGATGGTGAAATATGCCACTGCTTTGAGGTTGGGGACGGCAGAAACCGAAGCTATCTTAAAAAGGTTTAGCAAAAATCCTTTTAAACATCCTACCTATCTAGCCTTGATGGAATTAGGCAGGGTCATTAAAACTATTTTCTTGTGTCAGTATCTCGACTCGGAAACTGTACGCCGAGAGATTAATGAAGGATTGAATGTGGTAGAGAGATGGAATGGGGTTAACGAATTTATCTTCTACGGTAAGGGTGGTGAGTTTGCTTCTAATCGCTTGGAAAGTCAGGAATTATCGGTATTATCTTTGCACCTGTTACAGATTTGTTTGGTGTATATCAATACTTTGATGATTCAGAGCGTGCTAGCACAGGAGCATTGGAAGAAGAAGCTGACGGCAAGGGATTTACAGGCGATTACGCCCTTGATATTTAGTCATGTTAATCCTTATGGGTTGTTCAAGCTGGATATGAAGGAGCGGATAGTTCGGTTAGCGCAACCATTAGTGGCTTAAAATGCCCCAAATTAATGTATGACTTAATCCTAATCCATCCAGAAATTCTCAAATCTCTGAGGTGACATCTGAGTATACCGAACCGTATGATGGATATTTTTATGTCCCAAATAATCCTGAATCGCTCTCGTATCATGACCTTGAGCAGCTAGATAATAACCGCACGCATGACGCAGTTGATGGGGATGAACCTGAAAAGAAATACCAGCTAATTTTCCTGCTCTGGCTATGATGTGACGGATGGAACGGGTTGATAAAGGGGCTTTTCGTTCGGAAACAAAAACATAGCTTGTATCGGCATAGTCTCTCTGGAGAGTGCGTAAGGCTCTGATTTCGGGAGAGCGTAAGGGATGAATGCTGTCGCGACCGTGTTTAACTCTTCGGATTTCGATGTAACCACCAGAATAATCAATTTGCGTCCAAATGAAGAGCTACTAATTCAGCCGTTCTCAATCCATGACGAAACATCAGTAAAATAATTGCTCCATCCCTGATACCATGACGACCTACTTTTTTGGCAGCGTGGATCATGGCGTTGATTTCATTGGTACGCAGGTATTCTCTTTCTCTCGTCGATGGTTTTTTCGGTGGGGGAGAAAAAAACTTTGCCGAAAACGAAAGTTGGGCGATGAATAATAGCATGGGTTGAATCCTCATGCTGGCGTTTATATTTTCATGATACTTTGCCTAGAAGGAGACATTTTCGGCAATGTTATGATTTGTATTTCTTATCATTCGAGCTAAAAATTGGTATAAAAAATCACAATTTTTTTGAGGCTGCACTTCGTCGCACGAACCTTCTATTTCCGCCCTCTAACACCTTTGTTTGAATATGGAGGAGAATCGTATTCTGGGATTGTAATTCCTGAATTGAGTGATAAATTAGGTAATAATCGCTATCAACTAGCAGTTGAAGTACCACAAACAGTTGTTTTAGGAGAATCTTTAATTAAATTAGAAAGAGTCCAGGAAGAATTAAATGGTACTGAACCTGGGGATATCGAACAAAAAACCTATGTCAGTGAAACTGGCATTACCATTCAACCCGATGATGTCGAATTAACCCTCGCACCCCAGGCTTACAAAGACCAGGTTAGCGTTTTTAATGCTTTAAATCCTGAAGAAATATTAGCCTTTGATGGTTTAACCAGCAGAGATTTATTACTAGCACAAATTCCTGTCGGTAATGGTCAGAGTTTTGATGATGAACCCAGAGATTTAGTTGCTACTCATGATGCGACTCGTGCTTATGTATCCTTAAGGAGTTCTGGTCGAATTGCTGTAATAGATTTAATGAGTTTACAGCAAGTAGATACCTTACCCGAAACTTCAAATATTATCGATCCAATTCAACTACCTATTAATGCTGCTCCTCATGCGATTGCTACTTCTGCCGATGACCGTTATCTCTATGTTGGCGATTATCGCACGGGAACGCTCTACATAGTCGATATTGATTCAAGATCGGATACTTATCATAAGGTGATTGAAACTATTAGTATTGCTGAAGCTGCCAATGGTTTCCGTTCTCTAGCAATTAATAGTGATGGCAAAAAACTATTTGCTACTGTTCCAGGAAGTTATTCATCAAATAGTAAGGGTAAAGTTTATGTATTCAATATCGATCCAGAGGATAAACCCAAGGAATTAGAAGATAGCCCTGGAGAATTTGAACCCAATACTGAAAAATGGCATGAAATTATTGGAGTTATCGAAGTAGAAAAAGGAGTTGAAGGAATTTCTGCTACACCTGACCCCAATGTTATGATTTTTGCCAATCGTCAAGAAGATTCTCAAGGTTTTGGGCGTTTAAAAATTACTAACGACAAACCCACCGAATTTGCTGCTAAAACTAGCTATACTGCACTGGGATTGGGAAGTACGAATGACTACTTTGATGTTAATGAAGCGATGAGTATCGCAATTACCAGTGATAGTAAGTATGGTTTTGTGGCGGGAAGAAATAGCAGATTGATGGGCAGTGGAATTCCTAGTATTGATGGGCCCAAAGCAGGTAGTAATGTCGGGATTATTGTCGATCCTCTCACGGAAAATGCCAAGTTAATTGCTGCTACCAGACCGATTCCCAATGCTTGGACGAGTGATGTAACTCTTTCTAGTGATGATAAATACCTCTTTGCTGCCTATCCAGGAGTGGGTGGTGTTTATGCCTGGGATGTCGAAGAGATGATTGAGACGATTGACGATCCTAGTGAATTTAAGATCGATCATCGGGGAAGAGGTATAGCATCACCTGTCTTCAATCCTAATACAGCTAAGAATGCAACTAAAGCTGACTTTAGTAGTGTCCCGATTGATAATATTAATCCCGATATTACCCTTGCCTCCGATTTACAGCTTACTAAAGACGAGTATCGGTTTGATGGTTTTGAATCTGTCAATGATGTCGAGTTTGGCGTTCCAGAAGATTCAGTCCGCGCGCCTTTGACTGTTGGTTTTAATCCTTGGTCGGTAGCGAATGTCAATCATCGCGATTGGTTGGATTTATTACCAGTTGATGATGACAATATTACAGAAAATTCTACTCCAACTTTTAAATGGGAATACGATGAAGGGTTTGAAGATGTAGAAGAAGTTAATCTTTTTGTTAGCTCTTTTCCCAAAGATAAGGGATTATTACCCTGGGATGAATTAGTTGATTTATCCGACCCTGATTTTCTTTCAGATCTTAGCGAATCAGAGAAGAAAGCTTTAATAACAAGATCTTGGCAAAAATACAATGATTTCAATCCAGGTCGAATTTTAACAGCGACTTGGAAAAAAGATACCGATACTTGGTATTGGCACGATGGAACTACGATTATTCCTCAACCTGTTAGCGATCCAGCAAATAATCAAAATCGTTTTACTTTGCCAGATTTGAGAGCTTTAACCAACGGACAAACTTATTATTGGGCAGTAGAAGCTTTTGGCAAACAAGGAACGAGAAATATTGATTTTGGTCGTTTCGAGACAGTCGCTCCTCCTAGTACTAATCCCTTCAGTAGTGTTAGTATTCTTACTCATGGATTTACTTTACTCCCTGGTTCTACAGGCATAGATAGCGCAACTTACGATCTGGCAGCAGCGATCGCAGATTCTCAAAGAAATGAGCCAGACGAACAAGGTTTGATACTTCGTTATGACAAACCAACAGGACAATGGATTCCTATTGACGAAAAGCAAAATGTTTTGGATAGTGTCACGGGTGGATTGGATACCGACGATCCCAACTATCTATCTACCGTAGCTAGTAATATCAAAGCTAATTATCAAAATAAACCTTTGGTTCTGATTCCAGAATGGTCGCTAGATTATGAATCTGTATTGCCTATTTCTGGTTTTACTGAAGGGGCAGCCGATGCGATTTTCGCGTCAATGGTTCAATTAGACCAAGCTTTGGGGGGTGAAATTGGTATTACCAATGATGCTGGTGAATTGACTCAACTATATGACGATGAAGGGGATTTAATTCGCACTTACGGAGATTTATTTAGCTCGCCCTTGCACTTTATTGGCTTTAGTCGCGGTACGGTTGTTAATAGCGAAATCATTCAACGTCTCGGTACTTATTATCCTCACGCTGGTGGTGCTGTTTATATAGATACTGATGATGGGAATAAAGTAAAACCTGTTGTAGACGCGAGTGGAAATAAAGTTCGCGATCTGCAAATGACCACTATCGACCCCCATGACTTTAAGCAAGATAGTTTAAATGTCGGTCTTCCCCTTCCTGGTTTGGGAACGATACTTGACTTTAAAGATTTTAACGAGCCAGAAGTAACAGTTTGGGATAACGTAACTTTTGCCGATAACTATTTTCAAAATATTGCCAATCCTAGTGGTGGTACGTGGACTCCCAATGGTCGAAATATTGATAATGCAGATGTCAATGTTCCCTTAAACGGACGTAGCGGTTTTATCAAGGATAATGGAATTGGTGCGCCACATACAGGAGTATTTGCTTGGTACGCAGGTACGGTTGATTTTGCCTTAGATGAAGTTACCACAGGGTATCAAATAACAAAGTCTGGAATTCCGATAGAACCAATAGCCACCAAAATTTACGATCGCTTGGGTTCGGAAGCTTTAGAAAGTCTAGCTTTAGATAGTCTTGGAGAGGAAGATATTTCTCAACTGTTGGATTTGAGTGCTGCTAATCCTGCTTTGACTGGTTGGTACTTGAAAGATGATGAGAATAATTCTGAAGGTATTGGTGAAGGTTGGTATTACTCTATTTTAGGTGGCGGTCAGCGTCCCGATGTGGATTTAAGCGATCGCACTCCTGTCAGTGAGGATAATACTGACCCCAATGTTGAACCAGGAGATTTTGCTGTTCCTACAGTGTTTAATGGTAATTTCGATTATGGAATTAATAATACTCCTGGTCAGGAAGTTCCCAATAATTTACCCGTTCCTGGTTGGTCTTATCATAATGGTGAAGGAACACAACCGTTACGTTATGAGCATTTGGTTGATGTTGATGATATTGATACTATAGTAGAGTCAGAACAAATAGATGAGCCACTTTTGGATGATGCAGTAGCACCTTTGATGGCGGCTTTAACTGTTCAACAACAGAAGAATAGAGCAGCAAAGCTGGGTGGTGGAAATCCTAAAGCATACAGACATAATTTAGTTAACGTACCCGAATGGGGCGATTTACGCTTCGATCTTCATGTTCATAATTTGAATAATGGTCAAATTAAAGTATCTTTATCATCTACCGTACCTGGTTTTGAAAATTATAATTTCGCTCCAATTAATTTGACATCAGCAATAGGTAGCCAACCTGAATATGAAGATGATAGATATAGAATTGGGTATGGAAAAAATGGATTTGAAACTTTTAGTTTAGATGTTCCAGATGAGTTAAGAGGAAAAGTAGTATCGCTTAATTTTGAAGTAGTTGGAAGTGAAACTGTTTACCTTGATAATGTATTCTTCCAAAGTCAACATCTATTATTAGGAAATCCGACGGAAGCAAGACAGCCTGATGATACAACTCCTTATATTGATAACTATTTATTGGAGAAACCACAGTTTAGCGTTTCTTACAGTAAAAATGACAATATTCCCAATTGGAGTGCTTGGCAATTAAATTCTAATTGGACTGGAAATGCCAGTCGTCCTAAGCCTGATAAATTTTTTGGAGATCCAATGATTACGTCACTAGGTTGGGTTGGTGTGGATCATCCTACTGACTACGAAAGAGAATACTCTGATGGGACACCAAAAACAAATCTTCCCCAAATTAATCCAAAAGATGGCAAGCCTTATAAGTTAGCACCTGGACATTTAGTCTCTGTATCACAACGTAGTAGATCTTTAAAAGATATTTGGTCAACCTATCTTACAACCAACATTGTGCCTCAGTTCGATAAACTTAATACTCCAGTTTGGAATAATTTAGAGAATCATTTTGAGAAAAAATTAGTTACCAGAACAAATGATCGAAGGGAACTTTATATTTATTCTGGTAGTGTAGGTACAAAGTCGGACAAACCTAGTATTAATATTACCGATCAACCAGATTCCCCATACGATATCAGAGTTCCTGAAGATTTATGGCGAGTTATCGTTGTTCTTGAACGACCGGGTTTGGGACTAGCAGACATTAATCCTAGTAATACCAAAGCATTTGCTTTGATAGCAGCCAATGAACTTCCCACTCCTGGTCAAGCACCATTCGATCCTTGGTACACAAATGGCAATATTGAGTTGACCAATATTGCATCGCTAGAAAAGGAGTTAAACCTTGATCCAACGAACAAAGCTCGCGGTATAACCTACAATTTCTTATCAAATTTGCCTGTGAATGTTCGGACTGCAATCAAAAATCAAACATTTCCAGTCCTTCCTCCCAATACAAAACCAGTCGATGCATTTTTACTAGCTGATTCAAATAATGCCAATTCATTCGTTACGGATACTACCATCAATCCAAATAGTGTTCCTATAGATATTTTCTTTAAGAAAAATATGTTCGATGTTAGCACCAATGAAGCTAGCATTAGTCAAATTGCTTCTAGCAATTTCAGCAGATCCCAAGTAAGCACCAGTCAAATTAGCACCAGTCAAATTAGCATTCCAGAGAGTAGCCATACTAAGCCCAGCATCAGTCAGATTAGCTCCACTGAGGTTGGCACCATCCAAACAAGCGGAGTTGAAAAGAGTTCCACTGAGATTAGCCCCACTCAAGTTGCTCCCTTCGAGATAAGATTCGGACAAATCCAGTCCACTGAAGTTGACTCCGCTCAAATTGGTATTAACAATTTGGTTAATGGACAATTCGTAGCCAGTAAAATCCCTTACTCCACCAGCATAAAGTCTGAGGATATCTTCGTCCTCGAGCAATGGTTTGTCACTCATGTTTTTGCTCCTAATTCATCTGTTAAAGTATCTGATACATTAAATAGTCTGTGGAATTATAACTTATCAACTCCATTCGATATCAACTTTCAAATCACCGACTTACCATCAGGACAACTAGCCGAAACAACCATTACAAGCTTCGACGAAAATGGTGTACCCAACGCAGGAACAATCCTCATCGACCATGATGCCAATGGTGTAGGCTGGTTCGTTGATGAAACTCCTTTAGATAATTCCGAATTCATTACCCAAAACACAGACAGTTACCTACTTGCTACAACCGAATCAGAAGCGAATGGTAAATACGATCTACTTACTACTGTTCTCCATGAACTTGCTCATCTGTATGGCTTTATCGATGGTTATCAGGGATTTGATGCCAACTTAGAAACCAAAAATGGCACTACTAAATTCATCGGTGATGACTTTGAAGCTGTCCTCGATGGCGAACATTTAGACAAACAAGCACATCCCTACGATTTACTCAATACTCACCTCGCACCAGAAGTCCGCAAACTTCCTTCTGAATTGGATGTAGAAATACTCAAAGCAATTCTCGCTGATGAATCACAAAAAATAGACGGCATAGAAAAAGGTTTAGATGCGTTGTTAACCTCCGATCCCTTAAGAGCGATCGCCAACGGAGATTTCAGCATCACCGACACAACATCCGACACCTTTGCCTGGAATACTCGCGGGGATAGCAACATCGAACAGGGTCAAGCAGTACTCACCGAAGACTCACCCTTCCTCAGTAACTTCACTCAAACCTTCACCATTCCAGAGGATGCCAAGACTCTACAATTTACCCTAGTAGATACGGAACTCGGAGCAAGCGAACTCGCACCACCAGATGCTTTTGAAGTCGCTCTTTTAGATGCCAATACAAACGAACCCCTAACCACTGATACCAACTTAAGTAATACCGATTCTTTACTCAACATCCAAAATGATGGCACGACTTACTTCAGCAACAACGTTAGAATCGGCGGTGCCACATCAGGACAAATAATCGATCTTAATAACTCCCGTACCATCACCATCGATATCTCCCACCTCGCACCAGGTACGGAGGCAACCTTATACTTTGACCTCCTTGGTTTCGGAGATGCCGATTCTCGCGTAGTAATTGATGACATAATTCTCTCCGACCAAAACCTTTTACTACCATTCGCTAATCACGATACCGCCACCACCATTCAAGGGCAAGAGATCGAGATCGCGATTCTGGATAACGACAGAGATGATGACGGTACAATTGCGCTCAACTCCGTCCAAATTCAAACCCAACCCGATCGCGGTACGGCGATCGCTCGTCCCGATGGTACAGTCTCTTATATTCCAGGTACGGGTTTTGCAGGTACTGACACCTTTACCTATTTAGTCTCTGATAACGACGGACAACTATCCAACCCCGCCACCGTTACCGTAACAGTAGATAATGTCGCTCCCACAATTACTGATATTCAAATCCCAGACAACATTACCGAAGGTACGGAAATCGAGCTAGAAGCGATCGCTACTGACTCTGGAAACGATCCCTTAACCTACAAATGGGAATTTGATGACCAGACAACACTGTTCGGGCGAACGGTTGTTCGCACCTACGTGAATAACGGAACATATACAGGTACAGTTACCGTCACCGATACTTATGGTGGCAGCGAGACCCAAACCTTTACCGTAACGGTAGATAATACCCCACCAATAGTAGATGCAGGAGCAGACAAGACTACCAACGAAGGAAAAGCGATCGCCTTGACAGGCAGCTTCACCGACGCAGGAGTTAACGATACCCATACCTACACCTGGGATTTGGGAGATGGTAGCGACTTAATTACTGACACCACTACCCCAACCCACACTTACACCCAGAATGGTATTTACACTGCAACTTTCACAGTTACCGATTCAGATGGTGCGGTTTCTAACGATACTGTAGAAGTAACAGTTAATAACGTCAATCCCACAATTGAATCTTTAACTGGCGATACTAATCTTGATGAAGGGGATACTGCTAACTTCTCTGCCACAGCAAGTGATCCAGGGGATGATACCCTAACTTATATCTGGGATTTCGGCGACGGTAATCACTCAACACTCAACAGTAATCAATCATCAGTTTCTCATACATACACCCAGAATGGTACATATACCGTTACTCTTACGGTTACTGATGATGGTGGCGCAACCGCACAAACCCTAGAGATTACCGTTAACAACGTTGCTCCTACAATTGACGAGATCGATGGCAAAACCACTGTAGATGAAGGAGAAACAGTTAGCTATCGCGCGATCGCCACTGACCCAGGAGATGATGAATTAATTTACACCTGGAACTTTGGGGATGGCAGTGATGTGGTGACGGGAGAAACCGTGACTCACACCTTTGCTAATAATGGAGTTTACGAGGCAACCCTCACCGTCGAAGATGATGACGGCGCAGCTACTACTCAAACTATTACTATTACCGTCAACAACGTCGCTCCCATTATCGAGACAGAAACCACCAAAACCGCTGATGAAGGAGAATCTCTTGAATTTTTAGCCACCTTAAGCGATCCAGGAGACGACGAACTTACCGTTACCTGGGACTTTGGCGACGGCAGCGAATTTGTACAAACCAACGGGAGTTCGCCCCGACAAGATACTCAAACCCATACCTATGTCGATAACGGTAACTACACTGCCACTGTTACTGTCACCGATAGCGATGGTGCAGAAACTACTTCTAGCATTGATGTCACCATTAATAATACTGCTCCTGTAATTGATAGTCTCACAGGAGACACCAAGATTTCGGAGGGACAAACCGCTAACTTTAGTGCTAATGCCACTGATGCAGGTAATGATGAATTAACTTACAGTTGGGACTTTGGCGACGGTAGCGATCTCGTTACGGGAGTTGATGTCAATCATATATTCGCAGATAATGGCAACTACACAGTTACTTTAACCGTGACAGATGATGACGGTGCAGCTACTTCTCAGACAATAAATGTAGTAGTCAATAATGTCACACCTGTAATTACATCGTTAACAGGTGATACCGAGATATTGGAAGGGGAGGTTGCAGAATATAATGCGATCGCCTCTGATAACGGTAACGATACATTAATTTATACTTGGAACTTTGGAGATGGAAGCGACACTGTAGAGGGACAAAATGTTACTCATGTCTTCACAGATAATGGCAACTACACCGTAACCTTAACTGTGATAGATGATGACGGCGCAGCTACATCTTCTTCACTAGATGTCACAGTAAATAACGTTATTCCTGCCATTACCTCTTTAACTGGAGATACGAATATCAATGAAGGCGATGAAGCTAGTTTCAGTGCAATCGCGTCTGATGATGGAGAGGATGAATTAACTTACAGTTGGAATTTTGGAGACGGTACAGATGTAGTAGAAGGAGAAAATGTTACTCACGTATTTACAGACAATGGTAACTATACCGTAACCCTTACCGTAACTGACGATGACGGTGCAGCTACATCCTCTACATTAGATGTAGTAGTAAATAACGTAATGCCAACAATTACTTCAATTACTGGTGATACCAATATTAATGAAGGAGAAATAAGAAATTATCAAGCGATCGCTTCTGACCTTGGAGATGATACATTAACCTATACCTGGAACTTTGGCGATGGAAGTGACACTGTAGAGGGACAAAATGTAACTCATGTATTTGCAGATAACGGCAACTATACAGTTACTTTAACTGTCACAGATGATGACGGTGCATCTACTTCTCAGACATTAGATGTAGTAGTGAATAATGTAACTCCTGTCATTACTTCGTTGACTGGAGATACCGAGATAAATGAAGGAGAGATTGGAGAGTATAATGCGATCGCTACTGATAGGGGTTCAGATGAACTAACCTACAGTTGGGACTTCGGCGATGGAACAGATATAATTGAAGGAAGTAATGTCACTCATGTATTTGCAGATAATGGCAACTACACAGTTACTTTAACTGTAACCGATGATGACGGTGCATCGACATCTCAGACATTAGATGTAGTAGTAAATAACGTAACTCCCGTAATTACCTCCTTAACAGGTGATACTAATCTTAATGAAGGAGAAGCTGGTAGTTACAGTGCGACCAGCGAAGCTGTTGCCTTCGGCACCGCCTCTGACCCTGGCAACGACACTTTAACTTACACTTGGGATTTCGGTGATGGAAGTGACACCGTAGAGGGTGAAAGCGTAACTCATATCTTCGCAGATAATGGCAACTATACCGTAACCCTTACTGTAACTGACGATGACGGCGCATCCACCTCTTCTACCTTAGATGTCGTAGTAAATAACGTCACTCCCGTCATTACCTCCTTAACTGGCAATACAAATATCAATGAAGGAAAAATTGGTTCTTATCAGGCGATCGCTATCGATAATGGTACGGATGAATTAACTTATACCTGGAACTTTGGCGATGGAAGCGATACGCTAGAAGGAGAAAGCGTAACTCATATCTTCGCAGATAACGGCAACTATACCGTAACCCTGACAGTAACAGATGATGACGGTGCAGCAACATCCTCTACACTAAATGTATTCGCAAACAACGTTGGGCCTGAGATTGTCAATCTTACCCATTCAGAACTATTAGAAAAAGGGCGAGTTCTCAACTTTAACGTTACTGCCACCGATGTAGAAAACGATCCTTTAACTATCACATGGAACTTCGGTGACGGCAGCGCAGAAGTAACGGGAGCGTCGGTTACTCATCGTTATAACGATGATGGCAAATATATCGTTACCGTAACAGCAAGAGATGACGATGGTGGTATTACCAGTAACAGTTTTGAACTTTTCGTCGAACAAGTATTTAACATCAAAGCAGAAGGAATAGTGACTATTAATGGCAACAGCGATCTCGATGGCGAACCTTCCCGAAGTGACGACGACACCAAAATTTATGCTGGGTTAGGATTTAATTTAAATGGCAATTTAACTCTACCAGTACAACGAGATGCAGCAGGCAATCTCATCCGCTCTGGGAATAAACTAATATTAGTAGATCGAGCAGTAACAGTAGCACCTGGTTATCTATCCAGTAACGCTTCTAGTAATAACAAAAATAAATATGCCAATCTCATTCCACCACAAGTAATCGAACCTTTGACGGTAAACGTTCCCGAATATAACAGTTTAGTTACTCAAAAACTAAACCAAACTATTCCCGCAGGAACACCAACTATAACGTTTAATACCGCCCAAAATCCACTCAATAATAGTACCGATTGGCTACAAAAATTCCCCGCATCGGGTTCGACAAATGTTCCCACTGTAGTCAGAGTAATTAATGGCGGATTAAACATTCCTTCAGGAGTCAATTTAAGTAACTATGTCATTAAAGTAGATTCAGGAGATATTAACTTTAATGGGTCGGGACACAATTTAACTAACGTTATCCTGCAAACTAATAACGGCAATATCAATTTAGCGCAAATCAACGCCAATAACTTAAGCTCCTTTGCCTCTGGTTCGATTAATACCAATAGTGGCGCACGCTTTGTCGGAAATTCTTTATTAGCTTCTGCTAATCCCAACGGTAGTATTAATTTTAATGGTGCGACAACTAATATTGATTCTTCCAGTAATTTAAAAGTAATTAGTAGTGGCAATATTATCTTTAATGGTGCTGCTGCTACCAGGGGTGAGTTAGTGGCAGGTAAAAATCTCACTCTCAATGGTAATAGCGATCTCTACGGAGAGATTGCAACACGAGGTAATATTACGATTAACGGTGGAATTAATTTAATTAAACCAAACCCTACTCCCGTTTCCACTCAATCCATACCTAACTTTTCACCAACTCTAACAAGTTTCTCTGGCGATACTATTGTAACCACTAATACTCCTGTCAATTATCAAGCGGTAGTTAACGATGTCGATAGTCGCTCTTTAGATGTTACTTGGAATTTTGGTGATGGTAGTCAACCGATTACACAATCAGTTAATAATTCTACTGCTGGCAGTAAAAACGTCGATGTTATTCATACTTTTACGACGGAAGGAACCTATCCAGTTACCGCAACTGTTAGTGATGGGGAAGGTGGAATTACTTCAAATGAGGTAAAAGTAACAGTTGATTCTCCAGTTGCTTCTTTACCTGAAGGTTTGTACGATCTAGCTTTGACTGGGGGTATGGCAGGTTTGAGTCAAGTCGGTGGAGAAGAAGGTTCTACCGTTGAATTGAGTTTTAATCTTGTTGGTGCTGACGCTTTTTATGAATCGGAAGTGGGAGTACTGATTTTTGATAATTCTGTAGGACAAATTGACGATTTACTACCATCAGATGTTGGTTACGTCGAAGCTGCTTTAACTAGTAGTAATAAACAGATTTTATTTGAAGCAGGGCAGAAAGTCGGCACGCAGAAGAATTTAACTTTAACTGCGGGTCAATATGTAATGTTTTATCTGGTTCAAGATGACAGTAGTAGTAATTTAATTGCCGACGGTTTTCAATCTGCACCCGTATTCTTCTCAGCTTTTGCCGACCTTCTCAATCAAGATAAATTCAATCATTTTCAGACCGATACACCTAGTGATGGCGAACTTCAATTGGCAATTGAAGATTTAACTGGTGGTGGCGACGAAGATTTTAATGATGTGGTTTTATCGGTAACTTCTGCTGCTATAGTTATTCCCGGTTCGATTGGGGAAACTGTCGATGCTATCGTAACTCTAACTGGCAAAGAAGCTGTAATGAATTCAGAAATTGGACTGTTAATTTTAGATGAGCGCAGTGGAAGAATTAATAATTTATTACCTACAGATGCCGATTATGCTACTACTGCTTTAAGCGAGCGAGCTATCCCCTTATTTACTCCTAATTCAGCAGTAGGAACGAGTTCTACGGTTAGTTTAGAGGCTGGTAAGTATTTGGGTATTTATCTAATTGCTGGTGGAACGCTCTCAGATTGGTTGCTGATCAATTCTGGTAATTTAAATGATACTTTACCCCAGGCTTTCTTCTCAACTGTTTCGGCTAATCCCGATGGAATTAATCATGTCAATCGATTTGGTTCTGGTCGATTTGCTTTAGAAGACTTGTGGTTGGGTGGCGATCTCGATTTTGATGATGCTTCAATTCAGTTGCGATTTAATTAATTGGTTAATTGATTTTCTGCTTTGAGAAAGTAATTTGAATTTTTGGCGACTAAATTATGATGAATGAAATAAATGAAATCGCTCTCTCTAACAACTGGGAAGTTATATCAAGTACGGATAATTAATTAAAATAGAATGGCATCCATTTGTGTAAAGTAAAAGTAACAGTGCCAAAAAAACTCTCTCTCGCCCAGCATTTATAGTCATTTTAATTAAGGATGAGACAAATATAACGTAAATTGAAATAGGATTTTAGCCAACTTATACTAATGCCTTACAGTCTAGATTTAAGAAAAAAGGTAATTGACTATGTGGAAAGGGGAGGAGGTGTGACCAAAGCGTCCCAAATTTTTCAAGTGTCGAGAGCATCAATCTACCGCTGGTTAAATCGGAAAAATCTCGAAGCGACTAAAGTTAAACGTCGCAGACGAAAATTGAACTGGGAAGCATTAAAACAAGATGTTAGAGAGAATCCGCAGCAGCGATTAATAGATCGAGCAATCAAATTTGAAGTTCAACCTTCAGCTATACTATATGCTCTGCGTCAAATGAAGATTACCAGAAAAAAAAACAACTACGTTATCGAGAAAGAAGCCGACCAGAAAGAATCAAATATTATCGAAGACTAAGAGAACTAATCCGAGTCTACGGTAGTAAAAGTCTGGTTTTTATCGATGAGTCAGGATTTGAACCAATTCAAACTTGTATTTATGCCTGGTCAGTAAGAGGACAAAAAATTTACGGAGAAAGACAAGGTAAAAAAGGGGTTCGGGAGAATTTGTTAGCAGCTAGAAGAAAAGGGGAAAAAGATTTAATCGTACCGATGATTTTTACAGGCAGTCTCAATGCGGAAGGGTTTGAAGGGTGGTTGAGTAAATATTTATTGCCATCGTTAACCAGACCATCAGTGTTAATTATGGATAATGCACCAATTCATCGGAAAAGTGCCATCAGACAACTAGTAGAAGAGACGGTGCATCAAATAATATTTCTGCCCAAATATTCTCCTGATTTGAACGATATTGAACACGATTTTAGTGCTTTGAAACGAAAAAGAATGTATGCATCTTCAGCTACATCTTTGGATGATATTATTCGCGATTATTGTACAACTTAGTGTCTCTTTCTTATTTGAAATGACTATATCTCAGTACTTACGTTCTGCTAATTGCGGTCAATTGTCTTCGGCAAATCTTCGTCAAGCCTGGAGACAACCCGTAGCGATCGCAGGTGATGAGGGGTTAAAGCTACTTACACAAAAACTACAGAGTCAAGTCTCTCGACTCGGTACTAATATTCATTCTCTACTTGAGTTAACCCGTCACTATTGGGGGAATACTAAACCAGAACATTACCTCGATAGTAATGGCGGGTTGGAATTGTATTCAATGGATGAATCTACCATGATTCTGAAACTATCTCGTGATTTGCTTTATTTCCGTCGCTATATTCAAGAACAAGCTCAAATTAGCAAGATCGAGCGCGATTTATTCCGCGTTTACGAATCTGCTGTTTATTTTCAACGTTTACATCAATATCTCGATACTTTGCCAGAGACGGCTAACAATTTAATCGACACGCTCTCGTCTCGTTGGGCTAGATAAAAAAGGAGAAAATTAATGCCGATTATTGGATTGCATCACTATAAACTGTTATTCAAAGATAGACTCAGGCGTAGCGAATTTGAAGAGCAACATAAAAATGGTCGCAGAGATTTTCGATATTGCATCTTAGAAGATGTCGACTTACGTTGCTGTCTTGCTGGAATTGATGTTCGTTATGCAGATTTACGTCAAGTCAGAGATATACCAAATGTGATGATTAAAGTCAATCTTACCGGCGTTAATCTCGAAGGGGTTAATTTACAAGGCATTAATCTCAGTCATTCTGTTTTGGCTGATGCTAATCTTAAGGCTGCTCAATTTAACGGGGCTAATTTAGAAGGAGTTTCTTTGAGTCGTGCTATTTTAGAGCGAGCTTGTTTTGATTATGCCTGTCTTAATGGTGCTAATCTTACTCAAGCCAAGTTGAAGGGAGCCAATCTCAATCACAGTTATTTAGTCGGCACTAATCTGACTCAAGCTCAATTAAAAGGCTGCAATTTAGATCATGCTAATTTAGAAGCTAGTAATTTAACTCAAGCAAATCTAGACGAGGCGAATTTAAGCTGGGCAAATTTAAATGCTGCTAATTTAACCAAAGCTAGTTTTTGTAATTGTAATTTAATTTTTGCCGATCTAGAAGGTACCGAGCCGAAAAAAGCCAATTTCAAACGCGCTACTACTAATTCGATGAGACTTCCTTACGGAGTAACCCTTACTGAAACTGCATTTTGGAATCATAAATCATAAAATCGATGAGTGAACCTGTACTGTGTCATTGTTTAATTGGCATACCCGGTAGTGGCAAATCTACCGTTGCCAAACACTTATCTAAACTGATTCCGAATGCTGTAATCGTCTCATCAGATCTGATTCGCTTCCAAGTTTATGGAGATGAAAATACCCAAGGAGACTGGCAATTAATCAATCAACGAGCGAGCGTACAAATTCGAGCAGCTATAGCTGATGGCATACCAGTTATTTATGATGCTACCAACGCCAAACGAGCTTGGCGAATGTCTTTTTTAATGCAACTACAAGATGTCAATGCCGAGTGGTTGGGTTGGTGGCTCAAAATTCCCGTAGCCAAGTGTCAACAGTGGAATAAACAGCGCGAGCGTAGAGTGCCGAATGAAATTATCAAAACTTTTAATACTAATTTACAAAAGTTTCCCCCCATAACAGCAGAAGGTTTTGTAGCTATCAATGAAATTAAATATCATCAAAATAAATTAATTCTTGAAACAATACCAGCCCAGATTGATAATTTAACCAGAAGGCGAATTAACTCTAAAAACCGTGTCAAAAATTACGAACTGCATCAATATTCGCGTTTATTAGATTTCGACCGCTTAATGCATTTAATCGCTCTAATTCTGCGCTATCCAGGAGTAGGAAATTTACAACAATCCGCTCCTCAAGTATTAGAAAATATTTTAGGTAAAGTTCCTATTTTTACTTCTTCTGTGGCAGAAATTAGTGCTTTAATGAGTAAAATTTCTGGGGAAATATATAGCGACCGAGTTGCGTTAGAGCGAGATTTATTCTGGTTAGAAACTAATGAAATTTTAACCCTTAACTATACCTGCAAAGAATTAGAGTTAACTTCTTTGGATGCACCCGCTTTAATTACTCACGCTTATTCAGACCGCGAACCTTTCACAAGATTAATCGAAACAATTCGTTTTATTCTGCATAATCCCCTACTTTTTAATCCCGAATCCGGTAGTTTGCCAACTTTAGTTTCCCAATTAAAAGCAAGAGGATTAGTTCACGGAAAATGCCAGAGTATCATTCGTAAAGATATTGAAATAGTTTTAAAACCCTATCAGATTTTACCCGAGGGACAAATGAAAAAAGGTTATTTTGCTGGCAATGCAGTTTTTTCTAACTACGAGCTAAAAACTATATTCGACCGATTAATTATTCCCAACCTGAAACATATAGAAGATCCCGTTTATTTAGATATTTATCAAAAGCTCAAAAATAAAATTGATGCTAGTAAATTATACGAAAATTCGGAAAAATCTTATCCCGTTCGGGCAATGAAAGATACGAGTATTGTCGATACGAATAAACTAATTAAATTGAGTAACTTACCCCTGCTGTATAAAAATCTAGAAATTTTAGAAGATGCGATCGCGACAGGTAAATTACTTAAATTAAATTCTATTCAAGGCAGTGCTTTTTTTGCCGATAATGTACGAGGAAGTTTCGAGGCATATCCGATTCAATTAGTTTTTCACGATATTGCTTGGTATTTGGGTTTTGAATACGCACCAAAGGAAAAAAACGCAGGATTATTAAAATTTGAACGTTTAGATCGTTTGACTTTAGAAGGAGTTTTTGAAGCTCGCAGCCAATCACAACAATTAAAATCACTCCATAATTTAATTGAACTTTATCGTGCCACTCCTAGTCTATTTATTGGTAAAACTGTCGAACAGCAACAAAAGTTTTTAAATACAGATAAACAGCAAGATTCAGACATAAAAACCACGGTTAAATTATGGTTTAAAGATGAGATTTTTCGTTTTATTGCTGAGGGAACGAAAAGATATCCTGCTTCTAATATGAAAATGTCTCCTCCTAAAGAAAGAGAAAGTTTTTATAAGATAAGTTTTGGTCAGATTTTTACTTTAAAATCTTCTGACGATCCTAATTTTCCCAATCGATTGCACTTAAAATTGCCTCAATGGTCTTTAGAAGATGTCTATCTAAAACGCTGGATTTTAGGTTTTGATGGTGATGTCAAAGTAGTCGCTCCCCCAGAATTAGTCCGACAAATTAAGAATTGTGGTGAGGCGATCTCCAATAATTATTAAAATATTTAATCCCATTGTATTAAATTAAAAAACGGGATCGCATTCGATATATGGAAATCGCGTATAGTATGTCAGTACCTAGTCAGAATTACTTTTTTAAAGCTAGTATCCCTGCATCGAGAGAATTAATAGAATGGGATAATCAAATTAAAAAGGAAGCCTCCCGACTGGATACCCGTGAAACTTCCTCAAGTAAAAAACCTAATCCCAGTATAGCAATGAGTAATATACAGATAGAAACCGATCTAGCAGAAATACTCAAAGAAATTAAATCAGACCAGAAAACAATGTTAGAGGAGATGCGCTCTGGTCAAAAAGAAATACTCAAAAAAGTCAACGCTCTTGAGGTAAGCCTGGAAACAGTAAAAGGCGACATCAAAGCTATGGATGAAAGATTATCTGGTCAAATTAAAGCCTTAGACACCAAAGTAGAGCAGCTAGACAAAAGAGTAGGTAATCAAGAGTTTACCAATCGTGGAATATTGATTGGTTTAATTGTAGTCATCTTAGGTGGTGCAGCCAAATTTTTCGGAATAGTAGGTAATCCTTAATTTCTAATCATCATAGGTAGGTTATTTTTTTTTAGCCTACTTATATAACAAAATGCCCTATTCATTCATTTAAAATTACCTCTGGAATGCTAAAGGCAAAACGAAATGGTACTCACATCGGTCGTCCCAAAGGTGAAACTGAATCTACAAAAAACTTTCTCGCCAAACCCAAGAATAAAGCGATCGCGCTTTGTTTAAAAAAAGGGTTATCTCTGCGTCAAACTGCTAAGGAAACAAGAGTGTCTGTCAATACCGTCAGAAAGGTGAAAGCTGCTTTAGAGAGTGGTTCTACAATCAATTAATGACCCTTTAATATCAAGTTCGGATGAACAGTTGAATTAAACGGCTCTGGTCATCGGCCACCAATGATAGCAAGTCAATCCTTTGACCAAATCATGTTGCTTTAATAATTTTTGACATCGAAGCACTAGTAACTCTTCAAGCTCAGATAGCGATCGCGGAGTATGATTAGCGACGACTTCATTTGTCAAAGGCCATAAACGCTCTGCTGGCTGTAGCTCAGGAGAATGAGCGGGTAGATAAAAAAGGTCTAATCCTTCTGGTAATTTCAATTGATGAGAAATATGCCAACCTGCTTGGTCTAATACTAGTAATACTCTCTTATTGCGACTGAGTTGGAATTCACGAGCAAAATCTGCTAAAACTCGATTAAACATGTGATTTCACTCATCCATTCAGCAACTTTTCGACCATTCCATAGACCTCCATCTGAAGCAGGATTAGTTAATACTTGATGTAATTGGCCTTGCTGTATATCGTTTAGCAACGGCTCTTTCCCTCTATTTGAAGCTCTCAAATCCCCTAATCCTTTTTCTCCTTGGCGATTATATCGATTGATTAGCTGGTAAATCCAAGTTTGACTATATCCGGTCATCTCTGCTACTTGTTTCGGAGTTTTGCTCGTCGATAGCAACCAAATTATTTGATAATGGCTTTTTTCGATTACATTTCTAGCATTACGATACTTATCCCGTAGCTCTTTTGGACTTAAATGCTGGGCGAGAGAGAGTTTTTTTGGCACTGTTACTTTTACTTTACACAAATGGATGCCATTCTATTTTAATTAATTATCCGTACTTGATATTATTACCGTTTGAATCGGTTTAATCATAGTAGGTGATTCTAATGAGTAAAAGTCCTACGGTTTTGTTGTGAAAAACATTAAACTGAGAGAACTTTTGCAACTCAAAGAATACTAATGTGACTACCAAATCAAGGTAAATTATCTTTAAATAAACCTGGGTAAATTTTAATAAAAACCTTTTTAAACGAAGTAATAAATAGTGGTAAAGTCTAGATTAGATATGGATTTAGAGAGATGTTGTTGATTAGATATTGTTAAAACGTAAGGACTAATTTATTAAATTCCATCGCAGATATGGTGATCGTTTTCGCTAACATTGGGGTTATTGGTTAAGTAATCTCGCGCCCAATCACAACCCCGTGTAAGTAAGTCATCTAAATCTAAACTCCAAAATTTTGCTGTGCGATCGTAACTACCAGAAATCAAAGTTTTACCATCTGGACTAAATACTATTTGATTGACAGAAACAGAATGTCCTAAAAGTGTGTGAAGTAATTCACCATCAATACTCCATAGTTTAATTGTATTATCCTGACTAGCAGAAGCGATAATTTGATTATCAGGACTAAATATTATCTGATTGACAGTTGATGAGTGACCATTTAGGGTATGAAGTAATTTGCCATCTTTATTCCAAAGTTTTATTTCTTTATAATTACCAACAGCAATAATTTGGCTATCGGGACTAAAGACTATGTTTTCAATTGTTCGATGACCGTTTAGAGTATGAAGTAATTTGCCATCTTTATTCCAAAGCTTTATTTCTTTATAATTACCAACAGCAATAATTTGGCTATCGGGACTAAAAACTACTGTCTTACCCTGAAATGTATGGAGTAATTTACCGTCTTTATTCCAGAATTTGATTTTTTTACCAGTTACAGAAGCAATAGTTTGACCATCAGGACTGAATAATACTTTGGTAACGCTTTCTGTGTGTCCAGTTAATGTGTGAAGTAATTTACCGTCAATACTCCACAGTTTAATTGTATTATCCCAACTAGCAGAAGCGATAGTTTGACCATCAGGGCTAAATGCTACTCCAGTAACGCCTTTTGTGTGTCCAGTTAAAGTATGAAGTAATTTACCGTCAATACTCCACAGCCTCACTGTTTTATCCCAACTAGCAGAAGCCAAAATTTGGCGATCGCGACTGAATGCTATTTCAGTTATGACATCTGTATGTCCTTTTAAAGTGTGTAATACCTTTCCTTCGGGACTACAAAGTTTAATTATTCCATCACTAATGGTAAAAGGAAGTATAACTTTACCATCAGCATTGAATGTTATCTCGTCTACATAATATCTACTACCGCACTCCACTGTATTTATTAAAGGTTTGTCTAAATTCCAAAACCTAAGCGTGCCATTCTCGCTAGCAACTACGAAAGTTTTGTTATCAGGGCTAAATGCCATTGCGCTTACAGAGGAAGAAGATGTATCGCCAGCAAAGCTATAAAGCAAATTTCCTTCAAAATTGCGAATTTGAATGGTGTGGTAGTCAGTAGCAGAAGCAATCATTTTAGTATCAGAACTAAAGGCGACTCCATAAACATAAATGTTACCTACATCTTTAGTTAGGCTTTTCAGTAACTTTCCTTCAAGATTCCAAACTTTGACTGCGTTATCTTCATTTGTAACTGTATTATATTGATCTACTGTACCTTCCCAACCAGCAGAAATGATTGTTTGACCATCAGAACTAAATAACACTTTCTCAACCGAACGACCGTGGGCTTTGAAGCTACGAATTAATTTACCTTGAAGATTCCAGAGTTTAATTGTGCCATCTGTACCTCCTGAAGCAATAGTCTGAATATCAGGACTGAAAGTGATGCTTTTAATAGAGTCGGCTTTGACAGAGATTTGATGACCAGTTAATGTATGAAGCAAATTTCCTTGAAGATTCCATAGTCTAATTGTGCCGTCAAAACTTGTAGAAGCAATCATTTTACCATCGGGACTAAATGCTACTCTCTGAACCCAATCTGTATGACCAATTAAAGTGTGAAGTAACTCTCCGTCAGCATTCCATAGTTTAACTGTTCCATCTCGACTTGCAGAAGCAATGGTTTTATTATCGGGACTAAAGGCTACACTTCTAACGTCGCTAGTATGACCATTTAAAGTATGAAGTAATTTTCCTTCTCTGTTCCAAAGTTTAACTGTATTATCTAGACTAGCAGAAGCGATTATTTTGCCATCGGGACTAAAGGCTACACTTCTAATCAGATCGGTATGTCCTTGTATTCGATTGAATTCTCTAATTTGATAAAGAACATTGTGCAATCCTCCTATTAATTTAATTTTTGTTTGATTATCTACACCGAATCTGTTGTTTTGAATTTTTCTTCCTATTTTTAACTTAGTTAGTAAAGACTCAAAATTTTGGTTTAATGCTAATTGTGCTTCAGAAGTATTAATTAAAGCATTGATTTCGTTAATGTTAGATTGATGTCCTTTCCAAATAGCAACTCCAGTCAAACCTATAGCTACTATAAAAGCGATCGCTAAAAATTTAGCCCGTCTTTGGGCAGTTTTACGAAGTTTTATTTCTCTTTCTAGACGTATTATCTCTGCTTTCTTGAGGCGATCGCGTTTCTCAATCGATAACCCCATAAATTGATGCACTCGTGTTGGAAGTTCATCGGGGTTATTAATATAAAATTCTTCGTATTTAGCTAAAGCAGCTTCGGGCAACAAAAAACCATCTTTTTGGCTACTGTGTGTTTGTTCCCATTCGTCTGTTTTCTGTTGAAGTTCTCGCATCAATCGCAAGCGATCGCGATTTTTATCCAGCCACCACCTTAAAGTTTGCCAGTTACGAATCAGGATTTCGTGAATAACTTCTACGTTAACGTCATAATTGCTTGAAATAAGTAATTTTTGGGTTGTTTCCTCCAAATTTTGGGAGCAATCTTGCGAGTTACTCGCATCGACAGCAATGTTATTTTCTTCCAAGCTAACCACAATCAACCTCGCCTCGATTAAAGCCTGGAGAGTCGATTGAAATAATTGGCGACTAGCTTGGTCTTTATCGTACTTAGAAACCAACAATTGCGAGCGCAGCATGGGGCGACGGGTATCTTCTTTTCCCTCTCCTAATTGAACTAAGGATAAGAAAATCCATTGAGCGCATTCTTGTTGAGCTTTGGTTAGGCTTTGATAAGTTAAATCGGCTTTTTTCTCTAGGATTTTGGCAATTCCGCCGATATGTTGTTGGTAGTCTTGGAGGGTTAAACTACCTGGGGTGCGTTTGCACCATAATTCTTCTAAGGCAAATTGTAAGAGAGGTAGGCTTCCTGTTTGAACTTCTTCCACCAGAACATTTACTAATGCCTCTTCTACTGTTAAACCGACTTGACGGGCGGGTTGGGTGATGATTTGGCGATATTGGTCTTCGGTGAAGTAAGACAGAACTAAGATATAAGATTGTTGGATTTTTTTGGCTAGTTGGGGAAATTCCGCACATTCTTGGGTAAAGTCATCCCGTAGAGTAATTATGACTTTCAAACAATCTGAGGCGCGATCGCTGAGGCTTAAAATGAAATCGAGAAATGTATGGCGATCGCTGTCTGGGGTTAAATTAAATAGTTCTTCAAATTGATCGATAAGTAATACGGATATTGGCTTGGACTGTTGCTGTAACCAAGAAATAAAAGCTTCTACCCCTGCATGAATTACTCCTTCTAAAACCTCTGAATCATTGGGTGCAATACTTTTAGCCAAAGCAGAAATGGGATTATCCCCAGGGAGCATTACCCAAGTTTGACAAAGTTGTAATTGGTTGGTGCGATTGCAATATAGTCCTTTGGTTTCTAGTTGGGGTAAGACTCCTGCTTGCACCACGGAAGATTTACCACTCCCCGAAGCACCTAAGATTGCTAAGAAAGAGGTGTTTTTTAACTGACTGACAATTTTTTGAGTTAAGGCTTCTCTACCGTAGAAGAAATTACTATCTTGCTTGGTAAATGCCAACAAACCCTTATAGGGACAATAATTAGCATCAAAAGTAACAGGCGATCGCTCGACTTGGGGTAAGAGGATATCTAATACTTCCGTCGCCCCCGAAAGCCAAGATTTTAAAACTATTTCTGGATTTAATTGACGGGCTTTTTGTAATTGGGTAATTAATTCCGCCACCCAAAATTCACGATCAAAGTCGGCTGCGGTTTGTAAGATGGCTAGCAGTTGAGCGATGAATTTCCCTTGGTTTCCTGTTTCGATAGTAGCAGCAATAATACTCTGATTGCTTTGGGCATTAGGCTGGAGGATATTTAAGCAATTATCGAGGTTGTTTGCCCCATAACCATCAATAATTACAATCTTGGAATTGATGGAAGATTTATCTAGCTGAGATTTTAGCCAGTTAAAAGTAATATAAGCCGAGTCATTCAGCCATAATTGATAGACATTTTTATCCGTCTCGACAATCTTCCCTGCCAAATAAAGCAAGACGGTTTTACTTCGATCCGACTGCAAACAAGATGCGATCGCGGTTTCTAATTCTTCTTCCTGTTTGGCTTCGGGAAAACAATAATCTACCCTAAAACCACCTTTGCCTTGAAGGATCTGACAAAGATTTACTGTAGATTCCGAAAACGCCAGGGTTTTAATAACTAAAGCTTCCCTTTCAGTATGATTAACCGCCCTGCCTAAAACAATATCCGCCGAACCTCGGAAAATCTGTTGGGGAGTTTGAGAACGTTTGGGTGGAGTTGGATTAATAACTATTCCCTTATCGGACTTCACCCTGGTAGTTTCTAGGTGTTGGGGACTATTCCAGTTATCGAGATATTGCTTCAGGCGATCGCGTACATACTTAAATAACTCCTTAACTTCAATTATGCCCTCTGGATCTGCTGCCTTGCCCCGCAAACCTTGAATTAGATAGTAGGTAAATAAACCATGACCTAATTCAGGGATTTCCCAAGAACATTCGTGGCGATCGCACGATAATATAGCCGAGAAATTCTGACTTTGTTCGGCTTGTTCTTTTAAAGCATCCAATAATTGAGCGTTAGGATTACTATTACTCTGAATATTGAGCTTTTGCTGACAGGCATCCAACCAGACAACTTGATGCTTGGCTTGGCACTCTGTTAATACATCTAAAACCGTCTCTAACTTTAATCCCGTACCTGCCAAATCTGCCAACTCGGTATCGGCAACGCATAAGATGGGGTTGTTATCGCGATCTAGAAAACCATGTCCTGAAAAATAGAATAACACCGTGTCTTCAGCTTGGGCATCGCCAAACTTTTGAATACTGGTAATAATCGAAGCTAATTCGGGAGAATGAGACGCACCATCATAATGAGCGATAATTTCTGTCCCGTGAAAGCTTTGGGTAGCAATCTTTAAAGCTTCCATCAAACCCCGACAGTCATTAGCACAAAACTTTAAGTCTTCAATATTCTCATCTTGATATTGAGTAACGCCGATTAAAACGATCCAGAGTTTAGAAGATGCTGCTGTAATAAGAGACATTATAGTTTAGATAATTGAAGTAATCGCGGTTTCGGACTCCAACCAAATGATATAACGGCGAAAAATCAAGATAAATCAAACCTAAATAAAATTAAATAAAAGATTATGATTGATCGGGTTCGCAAATTGCTAGAATTTACTGTGGTGACATTTTGTCACCAAACTTGCTTATAATAAGATTGTAATTTCATCCTCGATTGTCATGTCTAGTAGCACTAAAAACGATGCTCGCGTAACGGCGAGGATTCCTCAACAAATCAAGGAAACTCTAGAACAAGCTGCTATTTTATCTGGTGCAACCTTAAATCAGTTTATTGTGGGAGCAGCCCTGAAAGAAGCCCAGCAAATTTTAGAAGCAGACAGAGCGATCGCGCTATCTCAAAAAGATGCAGAGAAGGTATTTTCGCTCTTAGAAAATCCCCCAACCCCTAATGAAAAATTGAAAGCTGCTGCTGCCAAACATAGAGCATTTTTTCATGAAACTCATTGAATTGCTCGATGTTTCTCACGATCGCGATAATTTTGATTGCGGTAGTGAACCTCTCAATCGTTATCTCCAGCAAACAGCCAGACAACACAATACAAAAGGAATCGCTCGTACTTTTGTTTTAATAGATTCAGAGCAACCTCAGACAATAATTGGTTTTTTTACTTTAGCTCTTTGTGAAATTCGCGCCCAAGAATTACCGAATAAGTGGAGTAAGAAATATCCTTCTACAATTGCAGGAGTAAAATTAGCCCGATTGGCAGTGGCTAAAACTTCTCAACGTCAAGGAATTGGCGAGATTTTGATGGTAGAAGCCATGAAACGAGCCTTAATCATTGCCGATAATGCGGGAGTTATCGGCTTGTTTGTCGATGCCAAAGATGAAGCAGCAAAAGAATATTACCATCGGTATGATTTCATTAGTCTTGAAGACAATCCTTTGAAAATGTTTTTGCCACTAGCAACAATTAGAGAAATTCTCTAATATTGGCGATCGCTTTTTTTGACAATTACTGTAATTCTAATCATTGGTTTTTAATCGCAGATATGGCGATCGCTTTCGCTAACGTTGGGGTTATTGCTTAAGTAGTCTTGCGCCCAGTCACAACCTCGTGTGAGTACATCATCTAAATCTAAACTCCAAAGTTTGACTGTTTTATCACCACTAATAGAAGCAATAGTTTGACCGTCGGGGCTGAATACTACGTTCTCGACAAAATCAGTATGACCATTAAGAGTAGCGAGTAATTCTCCTTCTCTATTCCAGAGTCTTACTGTTCTATCGTAACTAGAAGAAGCAAAAATTTGTCCATCTGGACTAAACACTACGTTATGAACCGACCTAGTATGACCATTAAGAGTAGCGAGTAATATCAAGTTCGGATGAACAGTTGAATTAAACGGCTCTGGTCATCGGCCACCAATGATAGCAAGTCAATCCTTTGACCAAATCATGTTGCTTTAATAATTTTTGACATCGAAGCACTAGTAACTCTTCAAGCTCAGATAGCGATCGCGGAGTATGATTAGCGACGACTTCATTTGTCAAAGGCCATAAACGCTCTGCTGGCTGTAGCTCAGGAGAATGAGCGGGTAGATAAAAAAGGTCTAATCCTTCTGGTAATTTCAATTGATGAGAAATATGCCAACCTGCTTGGTCTAATACTAGTAATACTCTCTTATTGCGACTGAGTTGGAATTCACGAGCAAAATCTGCTAAAACTCGATTAAACATGTGATTTCACTCATCCATTCAGCAACTTTTCGACCATTCCATAGACCTCCATCTGAAGCAGGATTAGTTAATACTTGATGTAATTGGCCTTGCTGTATATCGTTTAGCAACGGCTCTTTCCCTCTATTTGAAGCTCTCAAATCCCCTAATCCTTTTTCTCCTTGGCGATTATATCGATTGATTAGCTGGTAAATCCAAGTTTGACTATATCCGGTCATCTCTGCTACTTGTTTCGGAGTTTTGCTCGTCGATAGCAACCAAATTATTTGATAATGGCTTTTTTCGATTACATTTCTAGCATTACGATACTTATCCCGTAGCTCTTTTGGACTTAAATGCTGGGCGAGAGAGAGTTTTTTTGGCACTGTTACTTTTACTTTACACAAATGGATGCCATTCTATTTTAATTAATTATCCGTACTTGATATTAATCATCCACTGGTCAACATTTTTGTCGCAACTATTCAAGGCTGGCAGAATGCTGAGTGAATCTGAATAGCGATCGCCAGTGGTCAGAGTAGAAGCGATCGCGTCATTAAAAAATCTCGTTATATTCCCAAACGGTTATTGGCAAGAGTGGAGAAATTAGAGGCGGAGAAAGTAGCAGTGAGAGAAATTTTGGTAGTGTTGGGGGTTAAGCAGTAGGACGGAAAGTCTACGGTTGGCGTGTAGCTTTAAAGTTCTTTGAATAAAAGATCGGTTTTGGCTGCCATAATAAAATCATTATGATGAAGTCCTCCAATGGCGTGAGTCCACCAGGTAACGGTAACTTTCCCCCATTCCGTAAGTAACGCAGGATGATGTCCTTCTGCCTCGGCAATTTCTCCTACCAGGTTAGTAAAAGCTAATGCGCTTTGAAAATCAGGTAACTGATAAACTCTTTGCAAATGTAATTCCCCGTCAGTCTCAATCACATTCCAGTCGGGAATTTGAGTTTTATATCTCTTAATTTCTTCTTCTGTAGCTGGAGGCAAACTTCCCGTACAGGGAACGCATTTTTGTTCTAGTAATTCGGTCATGATTCTTTTCCTTTTTGATTAACTATCTTTATTGATAGTATAAAAATCTCTTTGTCAAGATATTCTTTACAAAACTAAATAATATTGTTACATTAGTTTACATAAAGAAAAAATATAAGGAAATAACGATATGTATACCACTCAATTAGACAACGGAACTCTTAACAACTACGCTGTTGAACCTAAAATGACCTATCAAGAATATCCAACAGTATGGGAACAAAAAAACTATCTCAAACAAGGAGCGATCGCTGCTTTCCTCGTTACAGCATTAGTTTTAATTTCCTTTGCAATCAGCTAATCGTTTGAAGTAAGCCAATTTTTATAACAACTTTTAAGTGAGGTCTAGAAGATAACCATGTTTGCACCAATGGTAGTTTTGGTTCGTAATCGTTTGGGTAAAACTAAGTTCGATCGGCTTCGCGGTAAAGCGATAGCGAAACACTCTCAAGTCATTACGGCGGTTTGTAATCGCCTTGGTATTGAAAGAACAACTAGACAAAACTTAATTAGAACTGCTCGCGACAATGGCAAAAAGTTAGGTTTACTTGCTTAAAATATTTTTTTTTTCATCTTTCGTCAACATTGATTTCTCCTAATGAACCTTGGTAGCAGTGCCGAGGTTTTTTGCTGTTTGAGTTAAAGATGAAACTGAAGAATAAGCAATCGCCCACGTTGAGATTGACAATAATATTTAATGGAAATAGCCCCTAAATCTTCAGGGGCGGATGGTCAAGTCAAGTTATGCACTAATTGGTTCTACACAAACAGTTAATTGCTTGGGTTGACATCTATTAATCTGAATATCAATTATCAAACTTCCTTCTCGGCTTAAATCTTGGATATAACCGTTTCTGTGTCTTACAGCCTCGTAATAGCTCTCAAAGACTCCAAAATAATAGATGTACATGGGTTGAGTTGTCGAAATTTTTATCCACCAACCAAATTCTGGTATTTGTTGATTCATAGTCTTTCAGAGGAATGGTACGACCAAGATAAAGATAAGCGAGTAATTTTGGGGAAAGCTTTTATGCTTTGATTATAGAGTGATTTTAAAAAGACACTGACAAGAGCGAGATGATTGGTAGGAGCGAAGATGTTTGAATTAATTCTGCTAGTTACTGGCAAAATGATATTTAACTAAGAACTACTATTAACAACGTCACGAAAAACAACATGGGTACTTATTTAGTAACAGGAGTAAATCGAGGCATTGGCGATCGAATATTGTCGTCAACTTAAAGACAGAGGCGATAATGTTATTGCTGTCTGTCGCTCAGCTTCAGAGGAATTAAAGAATTTAGGCATATCGGTAGAAACGGATGTAGATATTACCTCCGATGAGTCGGTTGCCAACTTAGGAACAAGACTCGATCGCCAATCGATTGCTGTTTCGATTACAGACTGCTTACTTTTTTACTTAAGCACCTCAAGTTTTAAAGCCTGTGGCTCTCCCATCCACGAGGCATAATCGGTATGGTCTTTAAGATCGTTTCCAGTCAGGGGATGAATCAAAATCGTCAGACCCTTTCTATTTAAAGCCAGCCAGGATAGTAAATCTACATATTCATTACGACCGAAAGCAAGCTGACAACTCCAACTCGGATGTGGACCGATCGCTCTATGGTGCATCCGACCGACAGTGACCCCAAATAATTTACCAGCTTCTTCACACAAAGCTTTGGCAAGCTCGACTGTTGCTTCGTCAAAGTAAATGTGAGCGTGATAACCCTTGATTAAACTAATATCTTGAAATTCCATTTCTCTTTTAATCTCTTTTTAGGATTTAGTTTAACCAATATTCTTCTAGAACTTGCATAGCATAGTTCTGATAATTAGAGCGTTCGTCAAAAGCTAAAAACTCAAGAAAATCAACAATGACTGACTTTTGTTCTATTGTAAGTACGGATAATCTAGGCGGTTCTGGATCGGGAGGACGTAATGATGACAATGTTCCCTCGACGGTAAGACAAGATTGAGGGGGAGCTTCAGCCATAGCATGACGGAGAGTATAATCAATCAGGAAAGGTAAATAGTAACGCCAGGATAAAGCATCGAGATAGGGAAGAGCAAAATAGGCAAACTTTTGTAAATAATCATCGGTAGGTTTGTCTAGCTGCTCATCATAGGGTGGTGGTAGTTTGTAGCTATCTACAGCATTGCCAGCACGAAGAGTCATCGGTGGGATTTTAAGCGAGTCAGTATGAAAGACAGCATAAGCCCGCTCGCTTACTTTTTTATTGTTCATGGCTTCTTAAACTGGTTTGTTTCTCACCCAACGATCGCCATTCACTTCCCACTCCTGTAATTTCTTCGCCAAGGCAGCAGGGGGTTTTTTCCCTTTAACCCGATAATCGCGAATGATTAGATTACTGACTTTCAACAATGCTCCTAGTTCATCATCTGTTATTCCAGGTTCTTCTGTTTCCTGATTTGATTCGGGTTCGCTATCTGCTGCTTCAAAAATTGGCTCTAAATTGGCTTTGTTGACCTCCAGATTGGATTCGGATTCAATTAACTGCTCCAACTGTGCCAATAGAGATTCGAGTTTCTTCCTCTTCTTGGGGTCTTGCCAGAGTTGTTTAGATGTTTTCAGTTTCTTATAAGTCGTATCGACACGAGTTTTTAGTTCTTCTTTCTCCTTAGTTGGTTTGAGTGCTTTGATTTTCTCTTTGATCTGACTCAAGGAGAGGGAGTTAGTAATCGCATCTTCGAGTAATTGTTTTCTTAGTTCTTCATCTTTAACAGACGCGATCACTTTAGCTTTAGTGTATTCGATTCGTCCACTTCTAAGCGCAGAGAGAACGTCTTCGGGTAATCTGAGTAAAGGTAAGCGGTTAGCAGTGAAAGATTCCCTGTTCATCTTGCCCAAGTCAGTAAAAATTTGATTCACTGACTCAATTTCCGAGTTACTGATAACGTTATCAGTAATTTTTCCAGCAGTTACATTTTGCATTTGATAAAGCAGGGATATAATCTCTGTCGTTTCTATAGCTAATTTCAGAGCCAGCAGTTGTAAAATCCCTTCAGTTTCTTCTACAGGATTTAAATCTTCTCTTTGCAGGTTTTCAATCAGAGCTAACTGTAAAGCTTCAGTTTCACTTAATTGCCGAATAACTACTGGAACTTCGGTTAAAGAGGCGATTTGGGCTGCTCGATAGCGTCTTTCTCCTGCAACTAATTCATATTGATTATCTCCTAGAGGTCGCACTAATAAGGGTTCCAAAATTCCATGAGAAGAGATCGATTGAACTAGAGATTGTAGTTTTTCAGGATCGAAGTAACGGCGTGGTTGCTGCTCAGGAAGATGGATCGATTCAATCTTCACGAATTCAGCAGCAGAATTTACGGCTTCTTTGGGAGAGGTCACGGAACTTTGAAAAAACTCTCTTGCGCTTTCATCAAGTGATTTACGTTTGGAAGGCATAACAAAAATAGGAGTAAGGATTAATGGATACAGAAAGATAAATTCTATTAGTTAAGTATTAAGTAGTCCAAAAATTTCCTCGAAAAGTTGGGCGTATTCGGCTCTTGCCGTGATAGCTGGTTTGCCTGTCATCGTCCAAATGGTTGCATTTTGTCCAGGCGCATCACTAATAACTTCTCGGTCATGAATAACTGTCTTGAGTGCTAAGACTCCAGGAACGGTTTTTAAAAAACGAGTAGCTTCCTCTTTGAGGCGAGTTCCCGATTTAGCTCGATTGATAAAAATAGCTCCGAGGGGCGAACCCTGTCGCATCTCTTGAGCTTGATTGATTAATAATACGGCTTTGAGAGTTGAACTGAGGTCGAGAACTTTAGGCTGAATCGGTACAATGACCAAATCGACACGAGCCAGTATAGCTTTAGTTTCATCTTCTAATCGTCCTGCTGGCCCATCAACAACTATATATTCGTATTTTTGAGCTAGCTGAGGAATTTCTTCAAAAAGTTGCTCTTTGTCGCTAATTACCTGTGTGGGAATTGATGGAGTCAGATTGTACAACCATTGAGAGGAAGAGTTTTGAGAATCGGCATCAATAAGCAGAGTAGTTTGTTTCTTTTGTACTGCTAAATAATAAGCAAGATGAACGGCAGTAGTAGTTTTGCCAGTTCCTCCTTTTTGATTGGCTAATGCGATGATATGGCTCATCTGGAAGTGGGTTATTTTACCTCATCTAAGGTAATCCTACCTTGATTGAAAGGGCAGAAAAATTAATGATGTGATCAGAAAATTAAGACAATCGCTCTGTCGATGTTGCCAAATTAATATTTAAAGTTGAAAAACTCGAACTAAAAATCACACGATTTGCTTGGGAAAGAAATTAAGACCATTGCTACAAAATTGATTTCAAACTACAGAAACATCTCGTCTTTGTTGGAAAATTTTGATTTCTATGGATACTTTCTCAAAGTAATGATTTGAAAGGCGAAAGGAAGCACAAACTTTGTCTGTTTTAATTCTGGTATCTTTACAAACTCTTCACGGAATTCCAGTGGAAGTCTCGATCAAAATTTATTCTAAGTTTCCATAATATGGACATAGGAAAAATTTTTTTTTGAACCCATGAACCAGAATTCCGCCACAGAAAACCAGACTCGACCAGAAGACCTGCAAACCAAATATGGTATTAAAAAAGAGGCTTATTATAATCGTCTAAACTTCCTCGGTATCAAAGCAAATAAAGATTCTAATGGTAGAGCTTACCTAACAAACGAGCAAGTTAATTTGATGGACGAACTAGATTCTTATATCAAGGAAAATGGAAAAATGGAGGGTTTTTCTAACAGAAATTCTGAAGATAATTCAGGAGCGATGGTGAAATCTGAAACCACTGCTATCGAACAATCGCCTGAAAATATCTATGTCGAACCAGAAAATCCCGTCGATAATCTCGACCTTGAAACCATACTCCGCAAAGCATCAGAACTAAAAGCCCGTGAACTAGCAACTCCCGATTTAGCCATTAGAGCGATCACGTAGTGCCTCGCTGCGCGAGATCGCGGATCGGATGACTGAGGAAGATCTACCAGAAGATTTGAAGCAGAAAGTTCAAGCAGTGAGGGAAGCAGTCAACCCAAAGTGGACACCAGGACAACTAGCCGACAAGATTTTGAGTCAGTATCGCAGCAGTCGGGGGAGTTAGAACTAGAAGAAGAAAATACTCCAGCTACTCCTTTTACTCTCTCCAAATCTATTAAAGATACAGAACATTTCTCTAAGGTTTGTGATGCGGTTTGTGCTGGTAATTCAGTCCTGGTATTGGGTGAAGCGGGAACGGGTAAGGGTGACTTTGCCCTCGCTCTCCATCAGGAATTGTCAGGAGAGTTTAACAGTGCCATTGCTACTTACAAGGGTTCTTTGAAAAAATTCTTTATCGCGATCGCTTTCCAGTTAGATATCCCGACGACGGAAACCCAGTATAACAAGAATGGCGATCCGACAGGAGAGAAGGATTTAACTGTAGATGATACTGTTGGCGAAAGTAATCAGGAAAAGATTCAAACGTAATCTAAAGCGGATAATTAGTACAAAGACTCTATAAAACGGTAGACAAGTTCTCAACTATTACATGGACGAGGTAAGTAGAATTAATTTCCAAGTAATACATGGTTGAATCGATATCCTGAAAATAGTAATTTGGAGACAAATTGAACCAGTGTCTTTACATCCACAACCGATTCCGCCAGTTCCAGAACAAACCTTAAGAGTCGCCCGTGCTGCTTTCCCTAAAGGTAATATTTACTTACAGATTCGAGATACCTTGGGCAGTATTTATATTGATGAGGACTTTGCCGATCTATTTTCAGTGAAAGGTCAGCCCGCTCAGTCACCTTGGCGGTTAGCTTTAATCTGTGTAATGCAATACATGGAAAATCTATCAAATCGTCAAGCAGCGGACGCAGTGAGAGGAAGAATTGATTGGAAATATGCACTGTCTTTGCCTTTAGAAGACTCTGGGTTTGATTTTTCTGCTTTGAGCGAATTTCGTAAACGCTTGATTGAAGGAGGTTCTGAAGAACTATTGTTAAACAGAATCTTAGAAAAATTAAGAGAACAAGAATTAATAAAAGGGCATAAGCGACAACGCACCGATTCAACACATATTTTAGCTGCAATACGCCCCCTCAATCGGCTAGAAACTTTGGGGGAGACAATGCGGGCAGCCCTCAATAGTTTGGCGGTGGCTGCTCCTAACTGGTTAGCCAAACACCTACCATGTATTACTTGGAGGAAAATAAGATCAGTTCAATCAATCGTTTCAAGCTTTTCTCTACCAGCTTGTAAGATGATGCTTGCTTACCTAATCTCAATTCTTGTAAAACTTTGGTGGCTAAAGAATACAATTCATCTCTATTGAGAGATTTCTCGGTTTTTAAGCTAAATTTTTCGAGATTTAGCGGTTCAATTTTCCCTAAATCTCCAAGAATTGACCTATTGTGTTGCACTAGATTTTCTAATAAGTCAGCCCTAGTTATACCCAGACATTCTGAAGCAATTCCCAATTCTTTCCATGTGCTGTCGGTTAGTCGTATAGAGCGAACTTGCCGATAATCCTGATTTTTTAGGGTGAATTTTCCCTGGATATCTCGTCTACGTTTCATGGCATTTATCCATGTATTGCATGGATAAAGTTTAACACTTATCTCCTACCTTGTATTACTTGGAAAGGGGAGATAATTTGTTTACTAGATTTTTTAGGAACTTTGTACCAATTAATCCATTGTGTATTGCGCTTAAAACACCTACTGATTACTTTCGCCAACAGTATCCCTTATCGTGGGAAAGTAAGACGGGTTAAGATTTTAGGGCAGAGCGATCGCAGTATTAATGTAGAGGTGACTTTAGATATTCGGGGTGGTCAGTAGAGCGGTGCCGAAGGCAACAGCGAAAGCTGGTCGCCAGACCCTAATCCAACTCAATCAACTTACGAATTAACTCCCACGGCTGCACGTGCTTTCTATCTAGAAGTAACCGCCAGGGAATTAGATCGCGACCATCTCAGGCTGAGAATTAGGATTAGCTGGCTCGAAGCGCAACACCATAAACTGTTCGGGACGCAAACCCAAAGATTCATAGGTGCGTCCTTGTTTATCGCTAAACTCAACTTCCATTGCCGTACCATCAGCCAAAATTTCCACTACTGTTCCCACTTGACCCCGCCAGAGATTTTCTTCAGGAAGGTCAACTGTTAATGCCACTACATCGAGGAGTTTAATATTATTGGTTATCATGAGAGGTTTACCTCCTTCTTCAAGTAAGAGGATAGCAACTGGTCAATCGGGGAATTGATGAATCAGTCTCAATAATCCAGCCACTACGAATGACTGCACTTTTATTTTGCCATGACAACGTAAAATCTAAAGTATAACGCTGTCCGAAGGAGTCTCTTCGCCCCAACCTAGCTTCATGGGTTTTGACAACTTCAAGCAGGATTTGACGTAACAGGAGTGCATTCTCCGCCGTCATCCCCAACATAGATTGAAAAAGTCGTGCTTTATGTTTGCCCGTACTATGTTCTGGATTGAGACAATAATCTCGTAATTTACGAAGCTCGACAACTGCATTTTCTGCATTGGGTATAAGCTTGGTTGAATTAGATTCTGCCATCGGATTTTTTGCTCACCCCCCACTATTCCAAATCAATAAACTTACTCGTACACTCCGATGGCTGCACATGAAGGTATCTAGAAGTAACAGCCATCAAATATTAATAAACTGACTAGAACCCTGGTCGGGATTAATATGCAGATAACGTTCTGTCGTCTCCAACTTACTATGACCGAGAGATTGCTGTAACAATCTCAAATTACAACCCGATTCAATCGCATGGGAAGCATGAGAATGTCTCAACCAGTGACAGGATGCTTTTTCCGATACACCAGAGCGTTTGGCACAATCCTTAACAATCCTGAATACCATCGTCCTCTCTAACGGTCTACCAGTACGAGAGACAAAGACAGCATCGATAAGTCTCGGCACGGACATATCAAGCGGGCGAATCGAGTTCGCCCGTCTTGTCCTCAGCTTCATCAACAGTTCCCAGACAGATGAGGGAATCAGCACCACGCGGGTTTTATCTCCTTTACCAAACACCGTGCATTTACCCCCTTCTCGACATGATTGCAGGTCACTCCAAGTTAAGCTGCACACCTCCGATACTCTCAAACCACAACCATACATCAAACACAACAAAGCCCGATCGCGATCGCTTTTAGTCGCGGAGATTAATTTCAAACAATCCGACTCGGATAAGATTCGTTCGGCTAACTTTTCCTTAACCTTGGGACATTTGATGTAGCTGCCAACATTAATGGATAAATAATTAACCTTGACGCAGAAACTAAACAGAGACTTAATCGCCCTGAGTTTATTCGATACCGTAGACGGTTGATCGGTTAACTGTAACCGCCTATGCCACAACTGTAAATCTTCAATCGCCACGGAAGCTAGAGGTTTATTGATAAAGGAAAAAAACCCAGTCACGATACTGCTGTAGCTTACTTGAGTCGTCCTGCTTTTATCTCCAAGCCAGATGTAGACAATCTCTCGGTCGGTTTCCGCACGGGTTAAAACATTATTGTTCATAGTTCAACAAACCTGTGGATTTTGTTGAGTTGGATAGGTATATAAAAAGCTATCTACCTACCCATGAGTAAATTATTTATCGATCGCGTTCGATCAGACTATCAACTTTGTTCTCGATCGCCGTTAATTTTCGCGCGTATCGTCGGTCTGTCTTCGTCTAATGATGATAATAAATTGGCTATCCCTCTTTGAGTCTGGATGATTTGCCTTTGATTCTCTTCTAAGAACCTCATCCTTTCTTCGTGTTCGAGCCGATCTGTAGCTCGTTGTTCCATCATGGCTATCCTGGCACGAGAATTAGATTCTATAATTGCCTCAATTCTGTCAAGGCGAGAGGTTCGCTCCTGGTCGTCGCGATCACTATTGTTTCCGTTACTACTTGTCATTGGTATACTTAACTTAAGTTTTACTTGGGGAAGCTTCATGATTGTCAGTCGGGAGGCTTCCTTTTTAATTATTGTATTGTCTCACTTCCCATAAACGATTTAAATCGCACCTATATTTAATTACATGAGCCAGGGTAGAGGAATTGACTTAAATTCATCCATCCGTGAAAAAATTTCTCAACCAAATCGCTCTATTGATTGGCTTACTCTTGGTTACTTATCCTTATCTAGCCAGGAAAATCTCTTTTTTGCCTCAATTCTCTTTTAATCTCCCTCAAACTCCTACAGATACCACAGTTTGGCAAGTCAAATCAGGTAGCATTTATGACGGTGACACCCTGCGTTTGATTGGTAACAATCGAGAACTGAAAATTAGACTGTGTGGGATTGATGCCCCAGAAAAAAACCAACCATTAGGAATTGAAGCTCGTAATTACTTGCGAAGTCTCATCGCTCAAGGCGACGGTACAGTTTATCTAGTTCGTGCAGGGAAGATAAATACGGGCGTACTGTTGGCGAGTTGTTTATGCCTCTCAAATCCAATCCAGAACGGGAAATACACCTCAACACAGAAATGATTTCTGCTGGAATGGCTTGGCACTACAAACAATATTCGGGTAACTGTCCCAATCAGTATGAATTCGATCTGGCTCTCGATAATGCCAAACAAGATAAGGTAGGAGTTTATTCAGGTAATCATCAACCACCTTGGGAATTTAGAAAGGCGTTGAAGTAGGGCGATTACACTGATGAAATTGATTTATTAATAACTGGAAATATCTGTAAATAGATAAGTTTTAATTACAATTTCAAAAACATTACACCAACTTGCAGAAATGATAAATTATGGTGATGTTTTATCAAGAATGGTCGAATGGCAAACAATAGAAGAAACACAGGCAGTGACGGAAAGAAAGAGAGTATCTTAGAAAAGATTTTTGTACCTGTCATTATTGCTCTTCTTACGGCGGGAACCGCTCCTTTTTGGTTACAAATGTTGTTAGATTTATTCAAACCTACTCCAGAACCTACTTCAAATCCCCCTTATGCAAGTTCATCTAATATTAGGGTTAGTAATAATTCTCAACGAGTAGGCGGAGGACGCTGGGATTGGACAGTTTATATCGATGAAGATTCGAGTACTATTTCCAAAATTGATTGTGTTGAGTATACATTACATCCTACTTTTTCTAATCGTTTTCAAAGAGTTTGTAACTCGCCAACTAATAATTTTGCTCTTAGTTCAAATGGCTGGGGTGAATTTAACATCAGGGCAAACGCATCTAAATTTAGGGACGAGCAAAAATGATAAATTAAGTCGAGAGTAAAAAAGCAACCTGACAAGCGAGAATGAAGCTCAGACCAAAAATTACGCTCATTGACCATTTCTCGAAGTTGACTGACCCCAGAATCGACCGCACCAAAGAACACCTACTCATCGATATTGTCACCATTGCCATCTGTGCCATGATTTGTGGTGCGGATAATTGGGTTGCCATGGAGACTTACGGTCAATCCAAACAAGAATGGTTACAGCAGTTTCTGGAGTTACCCAATGGCATACCTTCCCATGACACGTTTGCACGAGTTTTTGCTCGAATTGACCCGTCAGAATTTCAACAGTGCTTTCGGGATTGGGTAAGTTCAATCGCACAATTAATGTCAGCAGAAGTGGTCAGCATTGATGGCAAAACTTTGAAACACTCTGGGTCAAAGGGAATTGGCAAGAAGGCGATTCATCTGGTTAATGCTTGGGCAAGTGAGCAAAGATTAGTTCTCCGACAGTGCAAAGTAGACCAACGTTCTAATGAAATTACCGCTATCCCTGAATTAATCAAACTGCTGGAATTGACAGGCTGTTTAGTGACGATTGATGCCATGGGGACTCAAACCGAGATTGCCCAACTAATTCAGGATTCAGGTGCTGATTATTGTCTGGCTCTCAAAGGCAATCACAAGCACCTCCATGAAGAAGTGCAGCAACTATTTGCCTTGGGTCAAGCTCAAGATTGGCAAGGAATCCCACACAGTTTTCATCGCACTATCGAGAAGGGTCATGGGCGCACTGAAATTCGACGTTATTGGACGATGGCGACGGGAGAATTTTTCCTTGATAATGACAAGTGGGCAGGGCTTCAAAGTATCGGGTTAGTGGAGTCGGTGCGTAAGATTGGGCAGGAAACAACCACCTCGAAGCGTTACTATCTCAATAGTTTTGCTAGTGATGCCCGTTTGTTAGCTCATGCTGTCCGTAGTCATTGGGGAATTGAGAATAGTTTGCATTGGATTTTGGATGTTGCTTTTGCCGAAGATGATTCTCCGATTCACTCTGACCATGCGCCTGAGAATTTAGCTCGATTACGGCAGATGGCTCTCAATCTTCTTTCTCAAGAGAAAACTGCCAAAATTGGCGTAGCTAATAAAAGGCTCAAAGCGGCTTGGGACAATGATTATCTTGCCAAAGTTTTAGGCATTTAACCTTTCATCTGTATTTTTTTAACTGACTGTTAGTAGTCCAATTTGGGCTGCTGTTTTTGCGGACAAATACGCTCTTTTATGCTTTTGAGCTCTTTTAATTGGCGTTCGCTCAAGGGTTCGCTCAACTTACCAGGTAAGTTGTTTTTCCGAATTCATTGTAACTGCTGTTTGCTTCTGATTTAGATGCGTTTGCCCTGAGTTTAGATGATAATTTAACGTAATGTTCGTCAATTTCTTAAGTTATAAACTCGAACAAGAAAATAAAAAGCTCATTGAAATTGACAGATAGCAGAGGAAGTGTAAGTCAAGATCGAGGACGAAAGACCAAGGCAATGCAGCATTCGATGAAGCTAGAAACCCTAACTTAGCTGACGCTTGAAGTTAGGGTAGTTCATTGTCATAAAACTAAACGATTGGTTGAATCTTTTCAATCTCCCCTCCTTCTTTTTGCATGACCCGATATAGCTCGTTCGCCCTTTGCATATTTAACCAGAAATCAGGAGATGTATTAAAATATTTGGCTAATCTCAAAGCAGTACTGGTTGTAATTCCCCTCTTACCATTAATCAGTTCGTTAATCCTTTGATAGCTTACTCCAATTCCATCAGCGAGTTGTTGCTGGGTCAATCCCATTGGTTCTAAGAATTCTTCTTTCAACATCTCACCAGGACTGGTAGGGGGTCTATTAGTTGGGATATTAACCATAAGCTTACTTCTCAATGATAATCTACAATTTCAACATCTTTAATACCATCGTCTGACCAGATAAAACAAATTCTGTACTGGTCGTTAATGCGAATACTGTGTTGTCCTTCTCGGCTGCCTTTTAAAGCCTCTAATCGATTCTTAGGTGGAGAACGCAAATCATTTAAGCTAGCTGCACTCATCTAATTGGTCGAGCTTTCGTCTCGCTATTTTCCATAGATTTTGAGGGCAAACTTTCCGCGCATACTTTGTATCATCTCCATTAAAAATATCGGCGTTGCTGAATGAGTAAGGATTTAGGCGATCGCCTACTGTCCATAATAGTATTCCAGGTTTCCAATGATTTACTACTGTCCAAACCCACACCTTATTCTTTTTGTTCCCGATAAATGTTTGTAACTCATCTATCTCGGTTATCTCAGGAATTTCTTCTCCATCTGGAGCATCGGGTAATTTAATTCCCTCTTCTTTAATCCAATTCATGACTGTGGTGTGGTGAATTTCTATGACTCTCTCAATACCTCTTAAACCCATTCCATTTAGATACATTTTGAGACATAGTTGTCTAACTTCAGGTGGATAGCTCCGCTCTATTGGCGATTCAACAAACTGTCTTCCACAATCTCGGCATTTGTAGCATTGTTTTCGACGACGAAGACCGTTTTTAGTTACTCTTTGTGAGTTGCATCTGGGACATTTCATCTCTTCATTATGCCAAAAACATCATTACTCATTCAGCAACGCCATACTTCCCTTTATCCGTAGCTATAGAAATTGCTTCTCGAATATCCTTAACTCCAGCTAGAACGGCGTTAATAGCTATAAAATGAGCGCGGGTGGTTTGAGCGATGATGCGAGCTAGAGTAGTTTTTCCCGTTCCTGGAGGACCAAAGAAAATTAGTGAAGATAACTGGTCGGCGACAATGGCACGACGGAGTAAGCGTCCCTCACCGACGATATGGTCTTGCCCCACAAATTCATCTAGAGTTCGGGGTCGCATTCGATCTGCTAGAGGTGCTTCAGATTTGACTTTTTGTTGATAATTTTGCTCGAATAAGTCCATCTATTTTGGATTTTAGAACATTTAGTTGCAGAGATTTGGTAATTTTGTCTACCTCTATTCAACAAGGTTTTAATTCTTGACAGTTTACCAATACCTCTTTGCCGTAAGTATCTTTAATTTTTGCCACTATGCCAGTAGTGGCTTGTACGATCCATGTTCCTTTAGTTTTGAACCATTTAACTATCGTTCCAGGTTGAATAAGATGTTCGGGTTCTCTTGTTATGTCCATTCTTTGAGATAAATTATTATCTTTCCCTATAGTGGACACGGGACGGACCGCTGAAATGGAGGAACGCCGACCGAGCAAGGGAATGCGTTCCGATGAGGCTTCATCGAACATCGCGTCCTCAGACATATTGGTAGTAGATTCGACTTGAGTGAAGGCACTGTCTCTTTGTAACCAACTAGCAAAGATTTCTTCTCTTCCATCATCGGGAAGCTTCAACATATAAACCCTCTCTCGCTGTTCTCTCGAACCCAGACGACCGATACAGGTTAGCTTGAGTCCTAAAAGACCGAGCAGCTTTTGGACTATTTTAATCGGAGTATCTGATTCAACTATGGTCAAACCTAAGAAAGTTTTAAGTTCTCTTTGATTAGACAAGGCTAGTTCGGCAATCAACTGAAGATTGGGGTCGCTACCACGGTATTGAACGTGAGGCACGCTGCTTTTTAAGCAGCTTGTGCAATCACGAGGACACGGGACTTGAGGGAACTTCAAGTCCGTGAGATGTCTGTGTTGTTGAACTCCTGGTTTGAGTAATCCAATTACTAATGTTTCTAATAATCTTAGGGAAGTAGAGAGTAAAGAGCGATTAAAATCTGGCAGCCATAAGCGATTTTTGGTATTAATAGCGATCGCTTTCAACTGTTTTGAGTCTCGTTCGATTAAATAGGACCTGCCGACGGTGAGATAATAATGGAAGAGTAATTGAGAATACCAACCTTCATCATCTTTAGCTACTAATTCGGGGGTAATAGCTATATCGCTGCCATATCGTCTGACTAAATGACCCTTGCGCTCGCTCCATCTTTCTTGTTTAGTTTTGGCTCGTTTGTCTTTGAATTTCTGATATTGGTCATCAGTCGGTATGGGTGCGTTAGCTATTTCGATACATTCATTTTGATATTTTGTTTGGGCTACTTGTTTTAATTGTGTTTCTATTTCAGTAGTGGGATTGGACTCTTTTTGATTAAGTTCGGGGGGAGAGGTCACTAAATGTCCTTCAGCAATCAAACCCTCTACAATAGAATTACGATAATTTTGCATGGAGAGGTTGATATAACAGCCTCTTTTTGCCCAGGTGTTGAGGGATTCTGGTTGAAAGTTGGTATTGAGATCGAGGTCGCTCAGGGACGCATCAGCAGCCTGGAGCAAGCGAATATTGGTACTGGCTTGAGTTTTAGTGCTGGCAATTAGAGCTTTTTTAACGATAGCCCCATTGCCTACCATAGATTTATGGAAACCCCTATAGGCAGCCCAAAGATAACGAGGGACCGAAGCACGAATACGAGCTAACGCTTGACGAATAGAATCGGCAGTCTGTACTCCTTGAGCGATCGCCCAGACGGAATCGAAGTGAGGAATATTTTGGGTTTTTCCTAAGTTCGTGATTATTCCCTCAAGTAATAATTGAAAGGCTATGGGAACTTTTGAATAACAATTATCCGTTCTTTGGCATTCGATACTGACTCCCGTTTCAATTGAAGGGGAGGCGATCGCGATATCGTATCGGGGTAATATTTCATTGAGGTGGGCAATACAGCCATAAGCTGGATGGGAAGGCTCTGCTACTGTTTCCGAATCTATACGAAGGATTTTTTTATCTGGGAATTCTAGTTGTAAATAAGATTCTAAATTTTGCGTACCCCATTTAGATTTTAATTTTTGTGCCGAACAACTGATAAATGGCTTGCCACCTGCTTTAATATGATTGACTAAATCTCGAACCAAACGCGCGGGATTTTTATCTTCATAGTTATAGACTGTCCAACGTTGCTGTATGGGTGGTTGCCAATCATTGACGATGACAAATGGTTCGACATGGAAACCTGCTAGAGAACGGATATAGTCGATAGCAACATCGGATAAATCGGCATCGGCAAGATATACTTTACCCTCACCTGAAAAATTGTTTTGAATTAGGGTTTTAAATTGCGCTAAAATTTCTACTCTCTCTGAAGCACAGGTAGCAGAGTTAAGCATATGCCAAATAACTTGTTCGGCTTCATCGATAATTATCACCCCGTCCTGCCAATTATCGGCATTAAACCTTGCTCCTGAGTTGGGATGAAGAGAGTCAATACAGAGTCCTATCCCTAGTACTGTTCCGTATTCGACGGTTCTGATTTCCGTCAGATAGGGCAGTCCCACTCTCTGACATAAAGCTTCTCCCAGTTGAATGCGGTGGGTAAGTAATAACACCCATTTACCCTCTCTAGTGGCTCGGTCTACTATTTGTTCGAGTAAATGGGTTTTGCCCGTGCCTTTGGGGGATTTGAGGCAGATTAGTTTAGCAGTTTCGGGAATTGGGATAGGGTTTAGGTAATTGGGGGACTGGGGGACAAGGGGACTAGAAGATTGCTCTAATAAAAGATCTCCCCGTCTGCCTCCTGCCTTAACTAAAGACCCCAAATATCTTCTATTAACCCGAATATTAGCTTGATAAGTTAGTTGTACTGAAGATTGTACCAGCCAAGTTTCTAAAGATAATGCCTTATCATAGGCTCGATGAAATGCTTCTGCACCATGTTGAACGATTAAATCATCGACTCCTTTGGGAGGCTCTTGCCAACGGATTACTTTAACATTGACTCCAGCTTTAGTAAAAAGTTTTCCTGTTTTGGCGATCGCCTTATTAACATTGGCAATTGTACTGGCTTTAGTATCTTTGTCAAAGGCAAAATAAATTTTACGTCCTGGTGTAGCAAAGACTTGAAGTTGGGGAATCAGTTGAGCCAGCCCTGTATACCTGCCAAATTCGTCTTTGGGTTGGCGGTAACCATTGAAAATGCCTGGGAGAGCGATCGCTGCATAACCCAAACTGAGTAATGAAGCTGCTTTTTTAGCTCCTTCAGTAATAATTAAAGGAACTTCTGAATTATTTACGACCCATTCCCAGAAAGATAGTGGTTGATTTTTATCTCTCAGTCTAAGGGCTAAAGGAGAGAGAAATAGCTTGATTTTGTTAAGTTTTGCTACTTTATACCAGAGAAGTCGAGAAACTCTCAGGGCAATTATTCCTGTTGGGTGTTTAGGAGGAGCTTCATATTTAATTATTTTGCCTTTATCTGCCGATAGTCTCGGTTGCAGTGGTTTGAATTGTCCCCAGGGATCGTCATTGTAATTGTTGAGGACATCGACTCCCGATACCCACCAACCTCCAGCTTCAATATGGCGATACCGTTTGAGGATGCTATAGCTGATTGCACCAGAATTAGTTCGTTTTAGTTTTTCGGAAATAAACAGACGATTTAATGCTGCCTGACCTTCCAGGTGGAAGAAGTTTAACTCGATTAGATCGGAATGAATTCCGCTTCCTTGGCAGAGTTCTTGATATTCGGCAGATGTTAATTGGTTTGGTGGTTGTTTTTCATTTGATTTATCTAAGGCAGCAAATTGTTTTGACGATTTTTGTGTCATTGATGCAGACTCCATTATTTATTTAGAAGCCTTAAAACCAGGACACAGCAAGCATTTAAATTCCCATAGCTTTCTTTACGCCAGTTATTTTGGCGCAACACAAAATGGATCTCGAACGAGATCGCCAATACAATTCCGAACAAGAAAAGATACAATACTAAGTGTCAGTTAAATATTGTTTCTTTAATTATTCAAAGAAAGGAAAGGGAGCTTAGATGCCTACTTATGGGTCTAGGCTCTTTTTTCATTTATTGAAACAAACCGAACGGAATTATTTTTAGGTCATAGTTGTTTGTCAGATAAATATTGCAACTATTATTTTGCCAGATCGTAAAAATGCAAGTGTTTAGGAGTGTTTAGGAGATTCTCCTAAACACTAATTTTGGTGTCTAGTGGCTGGAATGCTTGCTAAGTAAGACTTTTTAAAATAAAACGATTCCGAATAACCCCAAAACGATTCCGAATAACCCCAAAACGATTCCGAATAACCCCAAAACGATTCCGAATAACCCCGAAGTGTTTAGGAGCTAGAAATACTGCCAGATATAATGTTTGGGCTTTGTTAAATTTTATGACTGTTTAGGAGCTAAAAAACGTTCCTAAACACTAAAAAAATCTTTTCACAACAAAAAAACCCTTGATTGAAGGGCTTTTGAGCTATGTGAATATATTGTTTATCTGGTTGGTTATGTTTATATGCCTAAATAAGTTAAGAGTTTTATTTTTAGTTCGGTGTCAACTGGATGGGGATAGCAACCGTTTTCAATTTGAGATAGACGAGAAGGTGAAATATGAAGCTCTTTAGCCATACTTCTCAAACTTTCTCCACTGGCTTTACGAGCTTGTCTAATTTGTTTACCAAAAGCTAAAGAATTTTCATCAGTAGCTGCTTCTTCAGCTAATTTTTGTTTTTTATTTTCTTGAGAATAGACAGATATAGATTTTGTCGGGCGTTCGAGAGTTATTTCTGGTTGTTGTAGAGTACCATTGCACTTGAGCCAGATATCAAACCAACATTTTGGCTTATTGATTTTGCTATCTGGAAGAACCCATTGAGGAACATTTAAGTCGTAGACAAAACTGTAGGGATGCTCAAAATTCGCCAAGATTTTAAATCCTCGGTCAAAGCTACGCTTTAAATTTAAAGCAATGTTACGCTCAACTTTAGCTATTTCTATTTCATTTTCATAACCAATATGTTTTAAAAGAGTCTCTATTTGATAATAATCTCTGTAACTATTGGATTGTAAAGCAAAAAGAGCAAAATAAGCCAATCTCAAAGCCATTTTTTCCTGGTAAGGATCGAGCTTTAGTGCTTCGCTAGTTAAATATCCAAATTCTCGTAGATATTCATGACCAGCGAATTTTTCAAACCATAAACCAGGACGATAGGTGATTTCGATATCAATTAAAGGAGATTTACTATTAGTATTATCTCTAATAATGTCGGTGACACTGTAGATTTCCCACAAATTAGACCTTTCAATGGCAAATACTCCTTTGCTACGTATTCGCCATTCTTTGACCCAAACCTCTAGTCGCTTAAGCAAATATACATGATGGGCAATTTGTCTCAATCTTTCTTCTTTAGAAAAATAACGGGTAGGTTTATTGTTTATTTTCCGTTCTGCTTTAGGAATGTATCGTCTCTTTTTTTTATCTTCACCAAAGTCAGACAGTAGCTTAGAAGCTGATATTTTTATTTCTTCCTTCCAGGCTTCTGGTTTGCGGAAAGCAATGGCAGCTAAGGCATAATGTAATTTAAGGGTTTGTTCGCCAAATTGATGGGCAATTACTTCTTTGGTTTGATAAGCTACTTCGGCAAAGTCAGTCAGGTCAAATCTGTCTCGAATTTGTAACTCGACTCGACCAGAGGAAAAATCTTTTCCTCCGTTCAAGCTGTTATATCTTAATGCCCAAAAGTCCATTCCCGTGACTCCTGCTGTGTAAACCGTGTCAGTTATTGCACTACTAGGACATTCTTCGTAGAATCTATTCTGACACAGTTGTGCTTCTGTAGGCGATCTTGTTTCTTTTTTATAGATCTGAGAATTGGATTGACTCTTGATACTGGACTCATGAGAGTATTTCTTGTTTTTGCCTCTTTTGTTGCTAATTTTAGCGTCAGAATGTCCCATTGTTACGCCGAATATAGGAGAGTTAAAGTTTAGCTGGAGCTAATTACTTGTTTGTCTTAGCTAGCATTTGTCAGAATAAGCCACAAAAAAAAGCGAGAATGCCAGAATGAGCATAACGCAGAAATAAAATCTATATTTACTTTTTTGTTTTTTTTGCAGATTGGCTTAACAAAACCAATCAATAATTGGTTGCAATCGCAGTTTTTCGGCAGATTTACATTGGCTAAGTTGGCAGACAAATATTAAATCAGAATGAAATTTTTTAAGCTGATATCAAAAATTAACGTGGAAAACGTCAATGCCTTCTGCGTACTTTTTGTCTAATCTGGAGCCACATGATTATCCCCGTAACAACTAGCATTAGAACCCCAAAAGCATTAAGAAGAGGATAGATAAATTCCAAGTTAATCCGCCCAAATTTTCCTCGATGGAAATCTAATAGCCAGAGAAATTGCTCTCCTTTCCCCGTAATAACTGCCACTTGAAACAGAGAGCCAGTAATAGATGTTAATAGTATGGGAAAAAACATGATTGGCGCAAACCAAAAATGAATGTGGCGCAAGCGGGCTTTGTTAATTGCCATGATTGGTTATTTTTAGTACGCAATTGCTAATTTATAGTTTATTTATGAAACCATCTTTTAAGAGCAAACAGTAGAAAAGGACTCGCTACCAGCAAAGCAAAGAGAGATTCCCCCATAATAGGTAGCGGACTGGTAGGTATAGATTGTGATGTTGTAATCTGGGGGTTGGGAACTGGAGCTATTGTTTCGTTTTCAGTAATAGTAGGTTGTTCTTCAGTAGTTTTTGGAGAGTCAACCAAACTTTCTCGATCTGAAGACATCTGTGGTGTATCATGATCCATTTCTGACATATCATGGTTCATGGATGAATTATGAGAAGGTGATTGCTGGTTATTTATTGTTTGCGGTCGCTCTTGACTTTCTACTTTATCTGAATGACCACTATGAGCTAGTAAAGGTTTTGTTTGTAAGCTCAGTCCTGCTATACTCACAAAACTAATAAGAGAAGTATTGATTGTTGTCAAAATACGTTGAGTCATAATTTACCTTTGTCTGAGGATTGCATTTACCAAGTTGACAAAAAAAAATGAAATTAGGATGACATGGGAAGATTATACAGTCAGGATGGAAAGTCTAAAGCAACGATGAAAACAGTTCAGAACAAGAGCCTCAAACCACCGACAAAAGAAAAGTTATCCGTACTCTCACCTTCTTCTTCTGCTAGCTCCGCAGTGTCGCCAAATTTGCGCGTCCAGTTAATACCAACATAGGGGGCAAATTTACGACTGATTTCGTAGCGCAATCGTAATCCTAGCTCAAGATCGTTGAGTCCCGAACCAACACCAAATTCTTCTACTTTTTGAATAGCAATATTGGTTTCAAATTCGGGTTGTAAAATTAATCGTTGAGAGAGAAGTAACTGGTATTCAGCACTGAATCTTGCGGAAACATCCCCATCTTGACTGACAAAAAGAGAACCATCCACTTCAAAGAGATAGGGAGCTAAACCTTGAATACCAATAACTCCAGAAGCCCTTCCTGGTCCACCATCAGAACTATATACCTGGTCGTATTTTATTCCAGCTTGAAAATCCCAGTAAGGAGCGATTAATTTACCATAAAGGAGTTGTAGCTCGGCTTCTCCATCACCGCTTTCTAAACCAACATCTCCTTCCGTTTTAATCCAAAGTCTTTGATAGTCACCTCCAATCCAGCTTAGAGCATCCCAATTGAAGGTATCTTCCCCATCATTGCCACGAAACTCCAGTTGATCGACCAATAGCAGCCAAAATATTTGACTATCTTCTACAGGTTCGGGCCATTTTTCTTCGTCAATGCTCTCAGAAGTTTGATTATGGCGCTGTGATAACTGCCATTGTTCATAGTTGACAATTTTAACAGCAGGTTCGATGGATTCGTTGATTAAAAAGCTTTCGGTTAATTTTGGCAGTTTATTTTCTGGTGGCGTGTCAGAATTATCTACTTCCAAGTTAAATGTTTCGATGCTGACTTCTGTTTTAAGCTGTGGCAATTCCCCTGCTTGTATTGCTGGAGCATAAGCCAAAACGCTGATTATACCTAGTAATCCAGTAAGAGTGGAACGGTAATCTGTACTGTTATTTTTCACCTAGCTTGCCTCCAGAGGGCGATCGACAACAGCTACGGTACGAAACATCCCGATCTCCATGTGGTAGAGCAAATGACAGTGAAATGCCCATTTACCTGGCGCATCGACGTTAACTTCTACAGGTAGCCTTTCAGCAGGTTTGACATTGATTGTATGTTTGCGGGGTTTATATTCTCCTGCGCCATTATCTAATTCCATCCACATTCCGTGTAGATGAATTGGATGTTCCATCATGGTGTCGTTGACAAAGATTAAGCGCAGTCGTTCTCCATTGTAAAATGTGATTTCTTTGTTTTCTGAATATTTCTTACCATCAAATGACCACATATACCTTTCCATGTTGCCAGTAAGATGTAATTCTAGTTCTCGTTCTGGTTTTCTTTGGTCAGAACCTGGCTTTAAACTTCGCAAATCAGTATAAACTAAGACGCGAGTTCCCGTATTTTCTAAACCAACACCAGGTTCATTTAACCGACTTTTTACCATCATTGGCACTGCTGCATTTCCTAAACCATGATCGTCAGAACCGTGAGGAACTCCTGTATCCTTACCTGACATATCGGGATTCATAGTAGAACTACCATTCATGCTCGACATATCGTGGTTCATGTTGGAATTACCATTCATGCTCGACATATCGTGATTCATGTTGGAATTACCATTCATGCTTGACATATCGTGATTCATGTTGGAATTACCATTCATGCTTGACATATCGTGATTCATGTTGGAATTACCATTCATGCTTGACATATCGTGATTCATAGTAGAACTACCATTCATGCTTGACATATCGTGATTCATACCTGATGATCCGTGATCCATTCCCATATCTGCCATACTCCGCAATGGACGTTCGCGACGTTCGGGTAGAGACGCGCTTAGTCCCTCACGAATTGCTAATGTGCCACGAGCATAGCCACTGCGATCCATCGTTTCTGCAAAAATAGTATAAGCTTGCTCTTGTTGAGGCTCTACAATCACATCATAAGTTTCGGCAACACCAATACGGAATTCATCGACAGCTACTGGTTGTACATTTTGACCGTCTGCTTGCACGACAGTCATTTTGAGTCCAGGAATGCGAACATCGAAGAAAGTCATTGCAGCAGCGTTAATAAAGCGAAGTCGTACTTTATTACCAGGTTGAAAGAGTCCAGTCCAGTTGGAATCTGGTGCCAAACCGTTCATTAAATAGGTGTAGGTTGCTCCAGTAACATCGGCGATATCGGTAGGATCCATTCGCATCCCCTTCCATGCCCAATCTTCGGATAAATTAGCGATGGTTCTTCGTTGATAATTGTAGTAAGCAGGCATTTTTTTGAGATTGGCAAGAATATGGTGGGGATTTTCAAAAGTCCAATCGGAAAGCATGACGACATAATCTCGGTTATACTCAAAAGGTTCGGGTTCATTTGGGTCAACAATAATCGGACCAAAATGCCCCAGTTGTTCTTGCATTCCACTGTGACTGTGATACCAATAAGTGCCACTTTGGGTGACGGGGAATTGATAGGTAAAAGTTTCTCCTGGTTTAATCCCTGCAAAACTTACACCAGGTACTCCATCCATATTGGGAGGAAGAATAATGCCATGCCAGTGAATTGATGTATCTTCCTCTAACTGATTTGTAACCTGAATCGTTGCTGTCTGACCTTCCTTAAGACGTACCAAAGGTCCGGGTATCGAGCCGTTAACTGTCAAAGAAGAGGCACTTTTTCCTGCAATTGGGAGTTTGGTTTTTTGAATTTTTAAGTCAATGGGATCGGAATATTCAAATTTAGTTTTTGACTTGTTTGCAGCAACGACTGGTTTGACATATGCGGGGAGAAGGCTATCGAGTCCCAGTGCTACGCTCATTCCAGCAGTGAAACGGATAAAGTTTCGTCTATTGAATGTACTAGATTTATTGTTCATTAAAGTTATAACTCGATAAAGATAAAGCGATCGAGTGAAGCGTTTGAGAAAATTTTGAAATTAAACTAATAACTTGAGCATAGCTTTGCTGATTTGGCTATTTATTTGTCTATAGATAGAACAGAACATAATAGACAAATAGACAGGATAAGCTTTTAGAAGCTATCTATTTAGCTGGCATTGGCGAATTGTTTGGCATTGGCATCTCATCCTCTCCAGAATTCATCATCTGTTCGTGATTCATCTCTGTATTAGAGTTATCGTCGCACTGTTGCATCGACATTTGGTGTTCTTCTGCACTCATCTGTTCGTGATTCATCTCTGCATTGGAGTTGTTGTCACATTCCTGCATAGGCTTTGATTTTTCATCAGAATTCATCATTTGTTCATGGTTCATTTGGGATTCATCATTATTTTGGTTGGTTGATTCTGCTGAAGCTATTCCATTACCAATCCCTACAGCTACAGCCGTAAACATTGCCATTGCTATTAGTCTTACCTTTGAATTAACGTGCATATGTCTATCTTTATAAAAAAGCTAAGAAGTTTTCATACTTTCCAATTATTGATGATAAAAATGAAATCAGCATGAAATTAGATTTACTTTAGATTTTATTTATCTGTTTGGAAAAGGTTTTGATAGCTTTGATGGTATTTTTTTGTCTATATCTTTCGACAGGTTTTTAAAAATATTAGTTAGCTATTGTCGATTCGGAAAAAAAACTTTATATCGTCCGAAAGATATAGTTTTAATCAAAGCTTAACAATGTCATTCAAATGTCATTTTTATATCCGAATATTGGATATATAGGCTACAGACAAAAAAAGTTAAAACTGCCGATCGCAAACTTTAGCGTTTTTCAGAGTTCGACGATACCAGTAAATCTGGCTCTCTTTATTTTGTAGTCTTGGCAAAATATTTTATTCAATAATCGTGAGGTTTATAATGACCAAATCACTTATAAAGTTTTCCCTGGCTAGCATTGCTTTAATTGCTGGGGCTATCTTACCTATATCTTTATCTACTAATCCAGTTTCAGCAGTCGAGTTACCTAATGGAGAGGTTGCTTTTAGCAAAGGTCCACGTCTGACTAGAGCAGCTACTACCTCTAGAAGTAGAAACAGCCCGATCGCAACTTACCAATTCACTATTGAAGTACCTGAAGATGCTCAAGAAGCTTTAGGTTCAGTAGTAATCCAGCAAAGAAGTGGAGGCGATACAGTTACGTTTAAAGATGATAAAAGCTCTGCTTTTTTCGGTGATAGTTTAGCTGGCGGTTCTGATGTTTCTCTCGCTGCTGTGGGCGGTGATATCGAGCAGCAGCCTGGTGAGGCAATAGTCGTATTTGACCAGCCAATTGAGCCAGGAAATACGGTAACGGTAAGGGTAAAACCAAAACGTAATCCCTCATCTGCGGGAGGGTATCAGTTTGGCGTTACTGCTTATCCCGAAGGTGAAAATAGTCGTGGACTGTACTTAGGTTCTAGACGCATCAATATTAACAACGACTAATTTACAAAAATAAAGAAAAAAAGGAAAAATAAAAAATGAAAACTACACTTTTAATGAGCTTGTCAGCTTTGACTCTATCTCTAATGGCTACCCCTACATTAGCTAAAGAGATCTCCCAGAACAATCTGGGATCGACTGATAGCATTGTAGAAATTACACCTTTCGATCTGGTTTATAGAGCTTATCAGGGTGATTTTACCAATTCAGGAATTCCAGGATACGCTAAATTTATCACGGCAGTCAATACAGGAAAAGTCAAAGCTGAAGATTTGGTTGAAAAAGCGATCTCCAAAAGAAGGTTAGCACCAGAAACCATAGACGATCGCGGGTACATTAATAGTGTCAATAGACTCATGCAGACATTGGATGAAAACTGATGACACAATTAGCTCGATTCGACCGTGTCTGAGTCCGACCTGTGTATCTAACCTAAACCATTTACGTGTCATCGTGATTTCATATTTACCTGTCAGACTAGAGGGGGATGTTAATTCTTAAGTCTTAATATCCTCACACATTAATAAATAAACTTCAGTGATTTTCTACTAGCTAAAGATTTAAAAAGCTTGGGGAATTTCACTGAGTTTTTTTATGTTTTTTGGCAATACTATTCCAAATGTCATTCTAATTTCATTTTGTTGTGAGATTTTGAAGTAAAGAAACCTCGGTGTAATTCTCATTTTAAAAGTTAAATTGAGAACTGAGTTTTTTGGTGTGATTCAGTGTGAGGAAATAATGGTACAACTATCTTGGTCTAATTTAAGATCGATATCTGCGATTTTTGCAACCGCTTTTTTGTTCGGGCAAAACTCGGCATCAGCACAGATCCAGCCTAATGCTTCGATATCAACTTCAGAACAGAGAAATCCAGCACAAGCTCAACCAGGTAATAATTCTGAGACTCTCATAGAAAATATAAGACAATATAGCAATCTAGAAACGTCGAATACAGAATCGATGTCTCAGGTAACTAACGTCAATCAGTTACGGGATGTATCTCCTACAGACTGGGCTTATGAAGCTTTACGTTCTTTGGTAGATCGCTATGGTTGTATCGCAGGTTTTCCCAACCAGACCTATCGTGGCAGTCAACCATTGACCCGATATGAATTTGCTGCGGGACTAAATTCTTGTTTAAATCAAATAGAGCGATTAATTGCTAGCAACGAGTCAGTATCTCAAGAAGATTTGGAAAGTATGCAAAGACTGGCTCAAGAGTTTGAAGCCGAACTAGCAACTTTAGGGGGGCGAGTTGACGAGATAGAAAGCCGTACTGCGGTTTTAGAAGATAACCAGTTTTCGACGACTACCAAACTAAATGGAACGGTTATTTTTAATGCTGGTGGTGCTTTTGGCAGCGAACTACAGGCAGATAGCGATGTTGCTCTTGAGGATGAGTTTACTCTAAGCTATCGAACGCGATTAAATTTTGATACTAGCTTTATGGGCGAAGATCGTCTAAGAGTTCGGTTACAGGCGGGAAATTTTAATAGCTTTGCCGATGCTACGGGAACTGATATGGCTCGTTTGGCTTTTGATGACAGTAGTGAAAACAGTATAGAAATTAACGATTTGTCCTATCGTTTTCCATTAGGAGATAATATCAGAATATGGTTGGGAGCAAATGGTACTGATTTAAACGATTTCGGCGATATCCATAACCCTTATCTAGAAAGCACAGATACAGGATCTCTTAATCGTTTTTTTAATTACAATCCCTTTATTTTCAGAACGGGAGCTCAGCAGGCTATTGGTGCTAATGTCAAATTCACCGATTCTTTGGGTTTAGATTTAGCATATCTTACTGGAGATGCTGAAGAGCCAAGTGAAACCAATGGACTATTCAACGGAGACTATACGGCTATCGGTCAGCTAAATTGGAAACCAATCGAATCACTTTCTCTCGGTTTGGCTGGAGGTTATTCCTATTATCCTGGTGATGACGTTAACCTCTCTGGTAGCACTGGTAGTTCTATTGCCAGACAACCCTTTGGTGAAATTCCCACTTCTGCTATACGGGCTGGTGTCCAAGGAAGCTGGGAAATTAATTCTAAGCTTAACCTTGCAGCGTGGGGTGGTTATATTAATGCCGAAGCCAAAGACGATTTTAGGGATGGTGATAATGCCGATCTTTGGAACTGGGTAGCCAGTTTATCTTTACTAGATTTAGGTAAAGAGGGTGCTATTTTTACCGTTGCGGGCGGAATGCCTCCCAAAGCAACTGATGTTGATGGAGGTACGGCAGATCTAGATACATCTTATATCATCGAAGCTCAATATAAATTTCCTCTTTCGGAAAACATTCTGATTACTCCAGGAGCTTATGTAATCCTCAATCCCAATCATAACGAGAATAACGATTCAATCTGGGTCGGAGCAATCCGTACTAATTTTAGTTTCTAATACCTTTTGAGAACGAAGCGAAAATTCTTGAGAAGATATAGAGGATTTCCAGAGGTAAAGCAAAAATCCTTTATATCTTCTTAATTTTGTAGGCTAAAAGGCGAAGCATCGGATGCCGATTCTATCGGGTACAGATTTATTCATAGGTTTATCGCTGCTGAGAGAGCATTAGCACTTTTTGGTAGGAGTTAAGGAGGGGGATGACTGCTAATCAGGAGATAAAGATAGTTCATAAGGGTAACGAAAAGATAGTCATGTTAGGCGATCGTGTTCTGGGCTCGTACTCCCGAACGGATGAAGGGTGTTATGTTGCCAAAGCCTATGGAAGGGAAATGATAACTAACCGAGAGTCAGTAGTCGTCAGGTTCATTAAGCAAGTCTGGAATATTAAGGGAAAATAACTGGTTTAAATAGTACATAAAGAGAAAGTTAATTATCGGTACTGATTACTATTTGTTAAGCAATCCCTTTTTGTCATCCTGATTTCATATTTGGGTGAGATTTTTAAGGAAAGAGCGTTGAATTTAACCCTCTTTATTTTAAAGTCAATAAAAAACTTTTCCAGGTTTCCGATTTTTAGGGGATGAAGTAAGCTCTCTAGTTAAATAAAGAGTCGAGCATCAACATGACTAATGTAATTAAGGTAGATAAATAGAATAAATAATAGAAAAAATAAATTATGTGGAGTATATATCTTAAAAATTCGTATTTATAGCTATTTTTCTAATTTGCTCACAACTTCTTCAAATTTTCTCTTTAATTTGGAATTAGAAACAATACAGTTGGCAGAGATAAAAAGCGTATTTTTCTAATTTAACTAGAAACCAGAGCTTAATCTCACAAGACTGACAAAGTAGTAGGAGAAACAAAAATGAGCATAATACTAGTCAGTAAAACTCTTAAAACTGCGGTTGTGGCTGGTGCGGCTCTACTAATATTGAATCCTAGCCCCTTATGGGCACAAAAACCATCTGAGGAATTAGCTCCAGGTTCTGGAGTCACTCCTTGCGAGATGACACCCAATCAATCTCAGACCAATCGACAGTGCCAACCAGAAATGGCGCAACAGGGTTCAATGATGGGTTCTGGCAGGCATGGAAGTGGTGGTTGGGGACACGGCTCTCAGTACGGCAGAATGTACGACACCAATAGCGTTGAAACCATTAGCGGAGAAGTGGTTAGCGTAGATACTTTTACCCCGATGGGAGGGATGTCTGGTGGCATGAATCTGCGGTTGAAAACGGACGATGAGACAGTTGACGTTCACTTAGGTCCAGCCTGGTATCTTCAAAACCAAGATATCAGTATCGAGCCCAAGGACAGGATCGAAGTGAAAGGCTCAAAAGTCAACTTTAATGGGCAATCCGTTATGATGGCAGCCGAAGTTAAGAAAGGAGATGCAACCTTGATGCTAAGGGATGAAAGTGGCTTTCCCGTTTGGCATGGTTGGAGAGGAAATCAATAAGTTCTCAACTCCAAGCAACCATTTGGAAGAAAGGGAATACAACCTTGAAACTGAAGGATGAAAAAGGTTTTCCCTTTTGGAGTGGTTGGAGAGGCGATCGAGTTAATCGTCGAGATCGAAGCAGGATTGAATCCTTAAGCAAGCAATAACCTTTGACGATTTGTTAAGCTCTCTAGAGCGTTTCATTCTGATGTCATTTTTTTCTGGAAATGTGAATAGTAGATATTCGACCAGAGAGTTAATCGGAGTTTTTTTAATTTTTATTTCAGCGACTAAACTCTCTAATCGACTAGAGAGTTTATCATAATCTTAAGGGAAATGTAAATGAACCTAATCGGTAAAACCTTTAATAGTGCTGCGTTAGCTGTCATGGCATTGCTAATGCTAAATACAAATCCATCTTGGGCGCAAACAACACCGAAAATACCAACAACGCCTGCTGATACGACCTCAGAAATGCCCATGACTCCAGAGCAAATGCGACAACAGCAACAACGAATGATGGGTCAAATGCAAGAGAGAATGGGTCAAATGAATCAAATGATGGCTCAGATGACCCCAGAAGAACTACAACAGCACCATCAACAAATGATGGAACACATGGAGCAGATGATGGGACAGATGGACAAAATGATGGAGTGGAATAGCTCGACAACAGAAGATGATTCTGGGATGTCTGGGAATCCCAACCACCACCCCAGGTAGGGAATAAAGGAGTCAACAACAGTAATTTTTACCGCATTAATCTCAAGTATCTATCCTGGCATTTCTATTAGTGAGAGTCAATTATGAGTGAAACAAGTCGGCTGCAATTGGAAAATATGATGTGTGAATTTTGTGCCGAGACTATTGAACGAGCAGTTCAAAGTCTGCCTGGGGTCAGTAAATGCGAGGTCGATATGGCAACCAAACAAGTCACTATCCAGCACAACTCGGAGCGCGTGAATTTAGAGAGAATTCAGCAAGCTCTAGCTAAAGTGGGATATAAATCACAACCATTAACGTCAACTTTGCCCTAAAGCGAGCTATCGTAACCCATGATCTCCGACAAAACTACTTTGTAGACAATCTAGATAGTTTAGAGTCAAAAAATAGTTAATAATTTACAGTTTGCTATTCATTTTTTTCTTTATGGGAGTTAACAGATGACGACCGAGAAAAACGCTCTGGCGCAAGACCCGATCTGTGGCATGATGGTGCCCAAAGCAACATCACTCAAGTCAGAACGGGGAGGAAAAACTTATTACTTTTGCAGTCCACACTGCCAGCACGCCTTTGAATCAAGAGGCGATCGCACCCACCATCAATCCAATACGGCAAATTCCAGTCGCCACAGACACCGCGAACACGGCTCGATATCTCACCATCATCAGAATGATGGTGGAACTGCTGTCGCAACGGCTCCCAACCAGATGGCAAAAGATCCGATTTGTGGCATGGTAATTCCTAAAGCCACCGCACTCAAGACCGACCGAGGTGGACGCACCTATTACTTTTGTAGCCAAAGTTGTCTGAATACTTTTCTCGATCCAGAACGAGAGTTAAAAACCATGCGTACCCGCGTTACGGTAGCGATGGCTGGGGTACTCATGCTGGCAGTGCTGCGAGCTGCTGCTTTTATTGGATTAGCAGCAGGGGTAACGCTTGTTACCTGGGTTCCGATTCCTTTCCTGCCCTGGTTTACCTGGGGTGTGTGGCTATTTCTGTTAACGACTCCCGTACAGTTCATCGGGGGATGGTCATTCTACGTGGGTGCGTGGAAGGCGTTGCGAAGCCGTTATATCAATATGGATTTCCTGATTGCCCTGGGAACATCAGTTGCTTATTTCTATAGTGTTGCCGTAATTTTTTTCCCCGATGCCTTACCCGTGCGCGTGGAAGAGCGTGATGTGTATTTTGAAGTATCTGCCGTCATCATCGCGTTTGTGCTTCTCGGTAAATACATGGAGGAAATTATCAAGAAAAATTCATCTGCTGCCGTGCGTAAGTTACTAGATTTAAAGCCTGCCACTGCTAGAGTAATTCGAGATGGGGAAGAGATGGAAGTACCTGCCGAGTATGTGATGGTGGGAGAAACAGTGGTGGTGCGTCCAGGGGAAAAAATTCCTACAGACGGAATTGTTATCGAAGGTACGTCATCGGTTGATGAGTCGATGTTGACTGGGGAATCTATTCCGGTAGAAAAAACATCGGGTTCGACAGTAATCGGAGGAACGCTAAACCGCACTGGGCTATTCCGCTTTGAAGCAACTCGTGTCGGCTCGGAAACCGCGCTGGCGCAAATTATCAAAATCGTTGAAGAAGCTCAAGCCAGCACGGCTCAGGTACAGCGACTGGCAGATCGAGTGACGGGCTATTTCGTTCCAGCAGTAGTAGCGATCGCCGTATTGGCTTTGATCGGCTGGTTGCTCGCTGGCAATTTTCCCCAGGCTCTCCTGTCGTTTATCGCAGTGCTGATTATTTCCTGTCCCTGTGCGTTGGGCATTGCTACTCCAGCTGCCTTAATGGTGGGAGTTGGCAAGGGAGCTGAAACGGGCATCTTGATTCGCGGTGGCGAGGTTCTCGAACGTGCCGAAAAACTAACAACGGTTATCTTTGATAAAACGGGAACTCTGACGCGGGGAGAACCGAGCGTTACCGATATTATCGCTCTAGAGCGATATCCAGAAGATGAAGTTTTACGGATAGCAGCTGCGGTTGAGGCGGGGTCGGAACATCCTCTCGGAGAGGCGATCGTGCGGGAAGCGAAACACGAACACATCGATCTTCCGCCCGTTCGCGATTTTGCAGCGATTCCCGGTCATGGGATCGAGGGGACGATTAATGGCGATCGCGTTCTGTTGGGCAACCGCCGTCTGTTTAGAGAACGAGGCTACTCGATTACTTCAGAGATTGAAGAACTACTGAGCGGATTAGAATCCGATGGCAAAACAGCGATGTCGATCGGCTGCAATCAGAAAGTTTTGGGAGCGATCGCGGTGGCAGATACCCTCAAGCCTGAAGCCCAAGAAGCGGTGGCAGCACTGCGACGGGAAAAAGTCAAAGTGGTGCTGCTGACTGGAGATAACCAGCGAACCGCCGAGGCGATCGCCCGTCAAATCGGCATCGAGCGGGTAATTGCTGAAGTTCTGCCAGGTGATAAAGCGCAGGTGGTCAGGGATCTGCAAAATCGACGCGAAGTGGTCGCCATGGTAGGAGATGGGGTCAATGATGCCCCGGCACTAGCAACCGCTGATATCGGGATCGCGATCGGCTCTGGTGCCGATGTAGCAAAAGAAACAGGTGGAATTATTCTGGTCAAGAATGATGTGCGGGATGTGGTTGCTGCCATTCGTCTTTCCCGCGCCACCATGCAAAAGATTAAGCAGAATTTATTCTGGGCATTTATTTATAACACCATTGGGATTCCGATCGCTGCACTGGGCTTCCTCAACCCAATTATCGCAGCAGCAGCAATGGCACTCAGTTCGCTTTCTGTCATTGTCAACTCTTCACTGCTCAAAGGCTTGAAGTTATCCACCCGTTAAATTTTGATTCTATAGTTCGGGAAAAATTTTTAGCTAAAGAGCGATCGCGCTCAACAAAATCATTTTTCTTTCAAAAACAGAGGTTTATATGACATCTCATACACATCACCCAGGAACTCATCACATCAATCGCTCCACCACCAGGCTTCGGATGCGATCGCTCTTTATTGCCACCGCTGTCATGTCAGCCGTAGCCTACACCATTTGCGTTGTCTTTATTGTACTTGCGCCACAGGCGACAATAGGGTTTTTCGGTTACATTCTCCATGCCGATCTGAGCAACATTGCCCGTTCTGTCAGCTTCGGCAGCTTCATTGTGGGACTGCTGGCTTGGTCTCTGGGTACGGGACTCTATGCTGCTCTCATCGCTCGGCTCTACAACCAGATTTCATCAAGGGTTTAGGAGGCTTTTATGTTTGACAAAATTATTGCAGCAGTAGACACTTCAAAAGTTAACAAACATGTTTTTAGCAAAGCTCTCGAACTGGCTAAATTAACAGGCGCACAACTTAAGATACTGCACGTACTGTCTCCTGAAGAAAATGGATGCCCTGATGTGACGGGGTATCTCAGAACTTACTACTCTTCTGAAACATTCGATCGAGCAGAAGAACACGGTCAACAATTGTGGGAAAGGTTTACTCAAAAATGCCTGCAAATGGTTCAGTCTTATGAAGATGAAGCAGAAGTCGCAGGGGTCAATACGGAATGTTGTCAGGTTTCTGGCAGCCCCGGTCTGACTATTTGTGAAGTTGCCCGAAGTTGGGGTGCTGATTTAATCGTTATCGGGCGACGGGGGCATTTGTCGAAATTGGAAGAACTCGTACTTGGTAGCGTCAGCAAATATGTACTCCACCATGCATCCTGTGCAGTACTGGTCGTTCCCCGTTTTGGTTAAATTAGTAATCATTGGTCTTTCTAAAATCGGGAATATTAGAACAGGACTTACCCACTTCAGCATTGTAACCCCTGGCGCTCGCTAAATTTTAGGGCTAATTTTTATGGATAAACTTAAATTGAACCGCCGACAATTTTTCATTCTCAGTGCTGCTAGTGCAGGAGCGGTCTTACTCTCCCCACAACAGTCGGGAAGAACACAAATTTCAAGCGATCGGCAAATAGCCAAGTCACAGGTTTATTCTAGCACCGACGGACTTTTAGATTTCGACCTCGAAGCCAGTTACCGTCCTGTAAATCTAGGAGGCATTCGGGCCGATCTCTTAGCCTACAACGGACAGATTTCAGGACCTCGCTTGGAAGCTAAACCAGGAGATACGCTGCGTCTTCGCTTTACCAATAACCTGACTCAACCTACCAACCTGCACTATCATGGCTTGCACGTCACCCCCACTGGTAATGGCGATAATGTTTTTTTAGAAATTCCTCCTGGGGAAGCTTTAACCTACGAATTTACCATACCTTCTAATCATCCAGCGGGAACGTTTTGGTATCATCCCCACCTGCACGGTTTGGTAGCCGAACAGATTTTTGGAGGTTTGGCAGGATTATTTATCGTTAGAGGAGAATTGGATGAAATTACCGAAATTAAAGCAGCGAAAGAAGAATTTTTATTTCTCAAGGATTTCGAGCTAGACAGAAACGGACAGATTGTTCAGCCTTCCCCTATGGCACGGATGACTGGAAGAGAAGGAAGTTTGGTAACCGTCAACGGTCAAATCAAACCCACTTTCTCCATTGCTACTGGTGGTTTGTTACGCTTGCGTTTGGTTAATGCGTCAACATCTCGCTTTTACCGACTGGAACTCGAAAACCATCCTCTTTATTTAATTGCTACGGACGGAGGTTCTCTCTCAGAACCAGTAGAAGTTAGAGAACTACTGCTATCTCCTGGAGAAAGAGCTGAGGTTTTGGTGCGAGGGGAGAGAGAACCTGGACTATACCGTTTATTAAATCTGCCTTACGATCGTGGGGGGATGGGTATGATGGGTAGGGGCATGATGGGTAGGGGCATGAGAGGTGGCAGTTTTACCCAGAGAAATCCTGAAACCTTAGCTACTTTTACCTATAGTGATTCAATTGCTTCACTTCCCTTACCCCAGAAGCTCATTCCTGTAGAAGCACTGCCAGAACCCGATACAGTAAGACGCTTTGAGATTAATCACGGTATGACTCCTGGGATGGGTATGGTTTTTCTCATTAACGGTCAAACCTTCAGCCCCAATCGCATCGATACTCAGGTACGTTTGAACTCAGTTGAAGATTGGGAATTTAACAATATAGGAGTGATGGATCATCCCTTACACATTCACGTCAATAATTTTCAGATAATCTCGCGTAACGGCAGAGCCTCGCCCTATCGGGCTTGGAAGGATACGGTTGTCGTTTCTCCTGGGGAAACTGTTCGCATCCGCACCCGTTTTGCCGATTTTACAGGAAAAACCGTCTATCACTGCCATATTTTCGATCACGAGGACTTGGGCATGATGGGCATTATGGAAATTACTTAATTAAGAGGAAATATTTATGACTCATCATTCTCGAACTGCTTGGCGGTGGCGATCGCCCTCTGGCATCGCTTTATTAGTTTTCCTAGGGATTGCTGCGTTTTTTCTCGTAACCGAACATTGGGCGCATATAATTCCCGTCTTGCCTTGGTTGCTGCTACTAGCTTGTCCTTTTATGCATTTATTCATGCACGGCGGTCATGGCGGTCATGGTAGTCACGGCAGTCCTAACAACGATTCTGAAGGAGGTCAACGATGAACCATCCCCCTGCCTACGGACTTTGGTTTTTAGTAATTATTAACTCTTTAGTTTTTATCATCTTTGCTTTTAGCTTCACTAAACCGCAAAGCCCACGGGATTGGCGTTCATTTGGTGCTTTTTCCGCTTTTATCGTGGCACTATTTACGGAAATGTATGGGTTTCCTCTAACGATTTATCTGCTCTCGGGCTGGCTGCAAACTCGCTACCCCAAGCTCGATCTCCTCTCTCATGATGCCGGGCATCTATGGTGGACAATCTTAGGTATGGAAGGGAATCCCCATTTTAATTTCCTTCATATTCTGAGTAATGTCTTTATTTTACTGGGCTTTATTTTACTCGCTTCTGCTTGGAAAGTACTCTATGAAGCCCAGCGTAGTCAGACCCTAGCTATTGCAGGACCCTACGCTAGCATTCGCCATCCCCAATACGTTGCTTTTATCACCATTATGCTCGGTTTTTTACTTCAATGGCCGACTATTTTGACCTTGCTGATGTTTCCCATACTTGTTTTCATGTACTCCAGACTGGCATTGCAAGAGGAACGTGAAATGCGATTTAAATTCGGTCAAAAGTACGATCGTTATGCTGCAAACACCCCCGCCTTTTTACCGCGTTTTGGTAGAGCAGCCAAGGATAAAAGCTAAATTGAGCAATGTATCATGTTAGCCTCTCAATGTAACCTTTACAGAGCAATCGCAATGAATTGCTATTTTTGGTCTACCTCACCAGGAACGGCTTTTAATGTCGTCCAATGGGCAGAGGGATTACTCCATCACGTGGTGGTTGCTGTAAAAGTTTTTCTGGAAGGAACTGCTATCTCGATTATTGTCATTGCCGCAATTCGGACGCTTTTAAAGTTCCTCCGTTCAAAAAAATCGAGTGGTCATCAAGAACATTGGGTAATCGTCCGCCTCGATTTAGGGCTGGCACTAGCTCTATCCCTAGAGTTTCTCTTGGCTGCCGATGTTGTCAGTACCGCCGTCTCTCCCAGTTGGGATGAACTGGGCAAACTGGCAACTGTTACTGGAATTCGTACTTTTCTCAACTTTTTCTTGCATCAAGAGGTTGACCAGCTAGAAACAAAGACGCACCCCCATGAAAGAAAAGTCATTCGGGGAAAGAAAACAGACTTTTGACTTCTGTTGCGGTTAAAACACCAGAGATTCGATGAAAAAACCAAAGAAGCAGCAAATTTTATTTAATCGTCAAAACGGCATTGCTCTGGCAGTGTTAATACTATCTTTATTGGTTTACTGGTGGTTGAGGGAAAAATCCGAAATTAACTTGCTCGCTCCTGAAGGATTAAGAGAGACAATTCAGGATCTCGGTTCTCTGGGAATAGTCGTTTATATCAGCCTGATTGCTTTAGCCGTGATTATGAGTCCGATTCCAGGCGCACCATTAACAATTGCTGCTGGTGCAGTTTGGGGAACTTTATTCGCGGGGATCTATAGCGTCATCGGTGGTTTTTTAGGCGGATTAATTGCTTATTTTATTGGCAGAACTTTGGGGCGATCGGCAGTTTACGCACTTACGGGAAAAGTCATTTACTTTACCAAAAATCGAGGGGAGGTTTATCTGGGTTGGCTGATTTTGATCACGCGCTTACTTCCCGTTTTATCGTTCGATTTAATCAGTTATGGTGCGGGTATAACGGGACTTTCTCTACCTATTTATGCTACTGCTACCTTGTTGGGTATGATTCCTTCGACTTTTTTTCTCACTTATATGGGAGCAGCTTTTCAGGTGGGGAAACTTTTAGGAGTTGGGTTGCTAGTAATTTTTGTAATTGTACTAGTTGCCTTGCCTTGGGGAATTCGACGCTATAACTGGTTCAACTTGCAAGATATTATCCGCATTGAATAAAACTAGAAAATTTAAACCAACTAATGGAAATAAAATTATGAACAATAAACCTGTAATTTACTGAACAATTGGTTTTATATCTGGCGTTATTCTCACTATTTTAATCGGCTTTTTAGGAATGTCAGGCATGATGTGGGGTAGGTGGGGAATGATGGACGATTGGTTCCGTGGAAGATGTGAAAATTACTATCCTAGCGAACTGCCGAAAAATTAAAGCTAGTGAAATAACCAAAGTCTGTTAAAGATAAACTTCACTACTTTAGGAGGTAAAAATGAATTCAAATCTACAACAAGATACTCAAAATAATAATGAAAGTCAACGAATAGCGAATATTTACCAAAAGATTGCTAAAAATTATGATTTTCTGGGCGAATACCTACTCGGCACGATATTTAGTCCCTTCGGCTATGGGAACTACCGACAAAAAGCGATCGCCTCTCTCGATTTACAACCTGGAGATACGGTTATCGACCTCTGCTGCGGGACGGGGTTGAATTTTCCTTTATTGGAAAAAGTTATTGGTTCAGAGGGAAAAATCATTGGTGTCGATCTAACCGAGGGGATGCTGGCACAAGCAAAACAACGAGTAGAAAAAAATGGCTGGGCAAATGTCGAGTTGGTGCAGAGTGATGTAACTTTCTATCAATTTCCCACTGGTGTAGATGGCATTATCTCAACTTGGGGCATTACTCTAGTCCCCGAATGCGATCGAGCGATTCAAAATGGTTCTCAGGCACTTTCCCCTGGAAAACGCTGGGTAATTTTAGATTTTAAGATTCCAGACAATTGGCTGGCAATGTTTGCACCTCTGTTGAGTTTCCTGTTCATCCGTCCTTTTGGTGGAAATTTACAAATGGCAAACCGACACCCCTGGGAAGCGCTTGATAAATACTTGCAAAATATCTCCTTTACTGAGTTATTGCTGGGCTTTGCTTATATTGCTGTCGGTGAGAAACAAAGGGAGAAAAGATATCATGAGTAGCATTCTGAAAGATCCAGTTTGTGGAATGACCGTTCAAGCAGAAAGGGCACTAAGTGCTTTCTATCAGGAGCAGAAAATCCACTTCTGCTCGGAATTCTGTCGCTACAAGTTCTTCGAGCATCCAGAGAAATACCTTACGGCAGTGGTTACTAATGGCTACGATGAAGTAAAAGAGAATCGGCAGATTGCTTATTTCTCAATGGAAGTGGCAGTTGGTTCTGCTATCCCCAATTACAGTGGCGGTTTAGGCGTTCTGGCTGGGGATACCTTAAAGTCCTGTGCCGATTTGCGAGTCCCCATTGTCGGGGTGAGTTTACTCTATCACCAAGGCTATTTCGAGCAGGTGCTAGATGAGTGGGGGAATCAGCAGGAAAAGCCCGTACAATGGAAACCAGAGCGGTTTTTGCGACCTTTGACTGAAAGCATCGAGGTCACAATCGAGCAGCGACTGGTTCGAGTTCGAGCTTGGCAATACGATATCATCGGACTCAGTGGTTATACCGTTCCCCTGATTTTGTTAGACACCAGGGTGGAAGAAAACACAGATTACGATCGCACTCTGACTGACTTCCTTTACGGTGGAGATGAAAGATATCGATTTGCCCAGGAAACTCTGCTCGGCATCGGTGGAGTGAGAATGCTGAATGCTCTCGGCTATCATGGTATCGAGCGATTTCATCTGAATGAAGGTCATGCCAGTTTGCTAGTTTTGGAACTCTTAAACAGACAGCATCAGGAACAAACGGCAGAATGGGACTTTAACAGCATCAGAAGTCAGTGCGTCTTTACCACCCATACTCCCGTACCCGCAGGACACGATCGATTTGGGTACGAGCTAGTGCAATCTGTTGGAGAAGAAGTTATCCCTTTGGAGGTCCTGCAAATGCTGGCTGGGAGCGATCGCTTGAATATGACAGTGCTGGGACTGAACCTCAGTCACTATGTCAATGGGGTAGCCAAGCGACACGAAGAAGTCTCCCAAAAAATGTTTCCGGCTCAACCGATCCACCACATCACTAACGGTGTTCATTCATGGACTTGGACTTGCGATAGTTTCAGAACTCTTTACAATCGCTATATTCTCGGCTGGAGTAACGACCCTGCGATGCTCAGGCACGCGATCGGTATTCCCCAAAATGAAATTTGGCAGGCTCATCTTGCTGCTAAAACTCAACTGCTCGAATTGATTAAGTTACGAACTAACGTTTCCCTGGCAACGGATATTTTGACAATTGGATTTGCTCGCAGAGCTACCTCTTACAAACGGGTAGATTTGGTATTCTCAGATCTCAATCGTCTTCGGGAGATTGTCAGCAAAGTAGGTCAACTACAATTTGTGTTTGCGGGGAAGGCACATCCCCAAGACGATCCTGGCAAAAAATTGATTCGACGAATCTTTGAAATTGCCCGTCAGTTACAGGGTGAAATTTCAGTAGTTTTTCTGCCGAACTACGATCTCGATCTCGCCAGGACAATCGTATCGGGAGTTGACCTGTGGCTTAACACGCCCCAGCGACCCTTAGAAGCCTCTGGCACCTCTGGCATGAAAGCAGCACACAACGGAGTTCCCAGTTTTAGCGTGTTGGATGGCTGGTGGGTTGAGGGTTGTATCGAAGGGGTTACTGGTTGGTCGATCGGTTTGAGGGAGTCAAAAACCTCTAGTTCGGAATTTATCAACCGAGAGGATGGGGAGGACTTATACCACAAGTTACAGAACCAGATCGTACCCATGTATTATCGCGATCGCGAACGATGGATCGAGCTGATGCGACAGTCTATTGCCCTGAACGCCTCCTTTTTCAACACCCATCGCATGGTGCAGCAGTATGTTACCAATGCCTATCTATCGCGATCTTGAGCAATTCCCCATTTTAAGATATTAGAGAGTAAGACCATGATAAATGGCAAAATTTTAGTAGTAGGAGGATACGGTAGCGTTGGTCGAGTTATTGCTACTACCTTGGGCAAACGGTTTCTCGGTCGAGTTGTAGCTGCTGGGAGAAATTATCACAAAGCAAAACAATTGTCGTCAGAAACTCAGCGACAAGTACTGCCCTTGGCATTGGATATTTATAAGGTACGGGAAAGCGAGCTGAGGGATGTAGCTGTGGTAGTGACTTGTATAGACCAAGGGGATACTCAGTTTGTGGAGCAATGCTTACGCCGAGGAATTCACTATGTAGATATTTCAGCCAGTTATAAATTTCTCTCTAAGATTGAAGCCCTCGATTCTGAAGCTAGAAAGCACGGTTCTACCGTAGTGCTTAGTGTCGGATTAGCTCCAGGATTGACTAATTTGTTAGTTAGCTATTGTCAGTCGGTGTTCGAGGCACTGGAGCAAGTGGATATCTTTATCTTGCTAGGTTCGGGAGAAGTACCTGGAAAGGAATCGATTCTTTGGATTCTAGAGAATCTAGATACCGAGTTTTTGGTCAGAGAAAAAGGCACTATCAAACAAGTGAGAAGTTTCGAGGATAGTAAGGAGACAGTATTTCCCGATGAATTCGGGAGACAAAGGGCTTACCGTTTTAACTTTTCCGATCGACAAGCGATCGCCAAAACTCTCGGTATTGACTCTGCTTCTACTTCTACTTGGGTTTGTTTTGATTCGGCATTGGTAACGCAGCTAAAGTTGCCGAACATCTTTATACTTCTTCGTTGCCATCTGGCGTGTTCCATATCGAGCAGCTATTCGATCCTCTTGAGTTTATTGAGAGCTTGAGTGGGAATGGTCTAATTTTCAGTCGCAGTGAGTTGAAACCAGTATCGGTCGATTCAACAATGAATTAGTTTTTTATGCCTTACATTAAGATTACATATTGAAACCACGAGTTTTATCTCAACTACCCAACTTAGATCGGAAGGAAATTCAATGAATAAACAAGTTTTTGAGATGACAGATACTTCCAGTTCCCAAAGCTACGTCACAGGTACAAATAAGCTAGTAAAAAAAGCTGTGGGAATGGTGGCAATGTTTAGTGTCTGTTTACTCGTCTGTCATTCTCTTGGATTGATTCATCAAGCCTTAAGCTATTTCTCTCCTTAAGTGAAGTTTCATCTAAAACTATGCCATGTTAACTACGAACCAAAAGCTACTGTTTATCGGTCAGGTAGCAGCTCAAAGCGGTATTCCCATTCAAACAATTCGCTATTATGATGAACTAGGTTTACTTAAAATATCTGGGCGTAGCAAGGGGGGCTTCCGACAGTTTTCAGAAGAAGTATTTTCTCGTCTAACGTTCATCAAGCAAGCTCAAAGACTAGGTCTCAGCCTTGAGGAAATAGGAGAACTTCTCAGAATGCGGGAGCAAAAAAAACCTCTTAGTATTGAGGTCAAACAACAATTGAAAGATAAAATCTCCGAAATTGACTGCCAGATCGAGCAGTTAAGATGCTTACAAGGCGAGTTGAAAAGTCTGTTCTCTGACGAGATGGTTCGCCCGAACGAATTTACATTAGCTAGATTTTTGCCACAAAGCTGAATCTTCAATATTTTAATAAGTGCCTAAACCAAATTAATTACACATTTGACTTTTCCTTTTGTCCCTTGCTTACTGTCTGTCCCAACTAGAAAATTAATTTCATCGTGATTTCATAAATGTCTGCCAATATTTGGTATAGAGACATACTTAATCGAGAAAAAAACAAGATGATCGATAACTTAATGAAAACAGCAGTTTTAACTGCTATGCTGATGGCTACAACTCCGACAGTAGGATTTGCTGCCAACAATGAAAAGATATCAAATGTTACTTATATAGAACACAGTGGCGCACATCCTAGTGCAGAAAAATTTGGGCTACATCACTTTGAATTAAACGTCCAAGGGCGGAATTTAAAGGAACTTTCCGTTGCTTTTCCCAAGAGAGTTCGCAAGATTCGAGAAATTGAAGTGACCGATCGAGAAGGGAGAAAAATAGAATCAACAACTTCCATTAGCGATCGAGAAGCAAAAATTGTTTTTGCCCAACCTGTTTCTACGGGAACAATTTTATCAGTAAAGCTTAAGGGAGTTAAACCTAGATCTAGGTTCGGTCATGTCTGGCTTTACCGTCTATCTGGTCAAATGGTTGGTCTGAATCCAGAGAACATTCCTCTCGGTACAGTCCGAATTCAAACTCACGCTTTAGACTAGTAGTAAGTGAAGATATTTTATTATGCGGATCTTGTTAGTTGAAGATGAGCCAGATTTAGGTGCAGCAATCAAACGATCCTTAGATCGAGAAGCCTATATTGTAGATTGGGTGCAAGATGGAAATGAGGCAAAATGGTATCTAGAGAGCAAGGGACATGAATATAGCATAGTTGTCTTCGATTGGCTGTTGCCTGGAAAATCGGGATTGGAACTTTGCAAATGGTTGCGCTCGCAGCAGAATTCTCTGCCAATATTAATGCTAACTGCCAAAGATCGGATGGAAGATAAGGTGGCTGGTTTGGATGCTGGTGCTGATGATTATCTGGTAAAACCTTTTGGCATAGAAGAACTACTAGCGCGATTGCGGGCATTAAGTCGGCGAGTACCTCAATTTCAACCAACTCATCTCCAGGTAAATGGATATACCTTAGATTTTGGTACTCATACAATTTTTTTTCAGAAATCCCCAGAAGAGACGCGGATTATCGAGTTAACCAATAAAGAGTTGCTGTTATTGGAGTATTTCATGCGACATCCCAATCAAATTGTTACCCGCGACCAAGTGCTAAATCAGTTATGGGAAGTAGGAGCAGAACCTAACAGTAATGTAGTAGCAGCGCATATGCGACGACTGCGACGCAAACTTGCCGAACATGGTTGCGAGCCTTTAATTGAGACTGTTTACGGTGTAGGATATCGTCTCAACACAACCCATGAACCAAAATAGTATATTTCGTTCTACTCGCTGGCGACTGACAGTTATCTATACTGGGGTAATAAGTCTGTTGCTCATCGTATGTGGAATTGGGGTTTTTGAGGCGATCGCCCATGCTCATCGGGTAACTTTAGAGCGAGAATTAAAATCGGTTGCCGGAACCCTACACGACAATTTGGAATCAACTCTCAAGCAAGTAGGAAAATTGGAGGTAGCTTCTCAGCGATACCTGCCCAACCTCTATTTATACAGAAATTCATCTTGGTTTTTAGTCGAACAATCCCAGCCACACATACAGAGTCCAATTTACCAGGGCGGTTACTATGTCAGATTATTCGACCCTTCAGGCAATCCGATAGGGCGTGCGGGACGGCAACCACAGGGTTTGCCAATAACTTCAGGAGAATCAGATTGTCAATTAATCGAAGATAGTCTGGGCAACCGCTATCAAGAAATTTCTCTACCGCTATCGCTACATTCTCCAGATAGTAATAGTCTTTGGGGATATTTACAAGTAGGACGTTCTTGGCAAGAATTTAATGATTATCTTGCTACTGTCAGGCTAATAGTTTTCTGGGGTACACCTTTAATTTTGTTATTGGTGTTAGTGGTTAGTTGGTGGCTCGCTGGAATAGCAATGCAACCTTTATACCAGTCTTATCGACAGATTCAGCAGTTTACTACAGATGCAGCCCATGAACTAAGGACTCCTCTAGCCGCTCTTCGCGCTACAGTTGAATCTCTGGTGAGAATGCCCAATTTCTCCGAGGCAGAAGCGCGAGATATTCTCAAGGTAGTTGAGCGTCAGAATCAGCGATTGTCAGAACTGGTCAGCGATCTTTTATTTCTCTCCCGATTAGACCGACGCATATATCAAGGCGAACGTTCTCTTTGTTCGCTGCAAGATACGATCGCTGATATTGAAGAAGAACTGGCAGCATTAGCTTTAGAAAAACAAGTAACCTTGACTACAGATATTCGAGTTCAAACTTCCGTGCCAGTCATGGGTAATGAAGAACAACTATATCGCATGGTCTTTAACCTGGTCGCTAATGCGATTAACTATACTCCTGCGGGCGGACGGGTAACGATAATACTCGATTATCGCGATAACCAAGCTTTGATTAAGGTCAGAGATACGGGGATTGGCATTGCCTCCGAAGAGCTAAACAAAATTTTCGAGCGTTTTTATCGAGTTGAAAACGATCGCTCTCGCTCTACAGGTGGTTCTGGGTTGGGATTGCCAATTGCTAGGGCGATCGCCAAGTCTCACCAAGGCAGTATTGAGGTTCAAAGTGAATTAGGCAGGGGCAGTACGTTTACAATTAAGCTCCCCGTGAGTAATTAGTATTTGTAGATATTTATTAAATACCACTTCAATTTCATCTTGATGTCATTTTTGCCTGGAAGGATGAAATGTATTAAAAGTTTTCAGGGATAAAAATATTTAATATAAATTATGTCTTTACGACTAAGAAGGATGTTATGGCTAATTTTATTCGAGCTTCTACTAAAGGCGATCGCCGTTTAATTTACAACTGGAGAAGCTAAACAGCAATTTGCCAGGTGCTAAGGAAATTCGCTCGGCTCTGCGAACGCTCCCCAATCCCAATCAATAAGTTAAAAACTCCAATTATAGTTTTGCTCTTTAAGTAGATTTTAGTCATGCAGCATCAACATACTCGCCAGACTCAGGAACACAAACACCATCATCACGATCGTGAAAGTCACGGAGGACACGATAAGCACGCGGGACACAGTCTCGAGATGTTCAGAAATCGCTTTTATGTCAGTCTGATTCTGAGCATTCCCGTACTTTACTTTTCCCCTTCGTTCCAAGCCTGGTTTAATTACCAAGCAATTCCATTCCCTGGCTCGAATTGGGTCAATCCTATTCTAGCGATCGTTATTTACTTTTACGGAGGCTGGGTCTTTATTCAAGGGGCTTGGCGGGAAATGAAGGGGAAAGTAGGCATGATGACCTTGATTTCTCTAGCCATTACCGTTGCTTTTATCTATAGTTTGGCAGTAACCTTCGGTTTGGAAGGAGAGCCGTTTTTCTGGGAATTGGTCACGTTAATCGACATCATGTTACTGGGTCACTGGATTGAAATGGCATCAGTTCAGGGAGCTAGTCGCGCCTTAGAACAACTAGCCAAACTTATGCCTTCGACGGCTCATCGTTTGGTGGGAGATCGGATTGAAGATGTCCCCTTAGACCAACTCCGAGAAGGTGACCTGATTTTGATCCGTCCTGGGGAGCAAATTCCCATTGATGGCATGGTTGTTGAAGGGACTTCAAGTGCCAACGAAGCTTTTCTCACGGGGGAATCTCGCCCAGTTACCAAACGGGAAGGAGATGAAGTTGTCACTGGGGCGGTCAATGGTGAGGGAGCCTTAAAAGCTCGAGTCACTCGCACGGGAGACCAGACTACTCTCAGTCAGATTATGCGCCTGGTTGAAGAGGCACAGAATTCGCGAAGTAAGTATCAGGTTTTAGCCGATAAAGCTGCTTATTGGTTGACTTTGATTGCGATTGGCGTTGGCTCGCTGACATTTGTGGTTTGGATCTCACTCAGCGATTTGGTGTTTGCCATCGGTCGAACGGTTACAGTATTGGTTATTGCCTGTCCCCATGCCCTCGGCTTGGCGATTCCCTTGGTGATTGTCAATGGCACTGCAATCGCTGCTAAAAATGGCATTCTCGTCCGCAACCGCGAAGCTTTCGAGCGTGCTAAAACAATTAAATATGCTGCTTTCGATAAAACTGGCACCTTGACAGAGGGGCGGTTTGGCGTACAGCGGATTTATACTGAAGGCTTGAGCGAGGACCGAGCTTTGGCAATTGCTACGGCATTAGAATCTCTCTCAGAACATCCTCTAGCTCATGCAATCGTAGAAGCAGCCCAACAACAAAGAGTACAGTCCGCTACTGTCATAGATTTTAAAGCAGTGCCAGGTATGGGGGTAGAGGGGATAATTGACGGCAAAACCTACCGAGTAGGACGACCAGAGTGGCCCAAAGAGCTAGGTTTCTATTTTTCCCCCGAACTCGAACGGGGTTTGGCAAAAGCAGAATCCAGAGGGGAAAGTGTTATTGCTTTGATGGACGAAGAGCAAACCCTCGCTTTGTTTGCTTTGGCAGATCGGGTACGGGAAAGTGCCAGAAAATTAGTTCGCAGTCTAGAGTCGATTGGCGTCCAAGCAGCAATGATTACAGGAGATGCTAAGGCAGTGGCTCAAGCCGTTGCGACTGACTTGGGCATTAAGCGTTATTACGCCCGAGTTTTGCCCCAGGATAAAGTCCGAATTGTCAAAGAACTAAAAGCTGAAGGTGGAACAGTCTTTACAGGGGACGGGATCAACGATGCTCCTGCTCTGTTAGAAGCCGATCTGGGAGTTGCCATTGGCGCGGGAACGAACGTTGCCATTGAATCCGCCGATTTGGTTTTAGTTAAGGACGATCCACTGGATGTAGGACGAGCCTTAAAGTTGGGTAAGGCAACCAACAACAAGATGGTGCAGAATTTGTTATGGGCAACGGGGTATAACGTTATTGCCATCCCCTTGGCAGCTGGTGTGGCTTATCCTTTGGGTTTTGTACTTTCCCCCGCAGTGGGAGCAGTATTTATGAGCCTTTCAACGGTGATTGTGTCTCTCAATGCGATAACTTTGCGTCGGGTACAGTTGAATTAGGCTCTAGATGATGAAGCAAAAAAAGCTTCGCGAGTATTAACTCAGTCAATAACCCGACTCTGAACAAAATGAGTATGCTAATGAAACTAATCGGCGCAGACTGAAACGACAACTGAATAAGGGTGAGGCTCTACATATTCTTAGTTTTCAACTTTTCTAGGTCAATGAGGGAGAACTGAGAACTCAGCAATAAGTCCAATATTCCAAAGCAATAAATAATCGTTCTTCGACCGCTAGTTTTGGCTGCCTTCTCTCTGCCTTAGTTTAAATTAATATTTGGCATTTGTATTGTGTACTTTTTAAATAAGAAAATTTATTCTTTTTTAAATTGAATTAATAACTAAAAGAAAGGCTCAAGTAACATGACTTCAATTTCAGGAAAGTTACAGAAGATTATTATAGCAATAGGTATCTTTTATATTTTCCGTTAACAAACAATTATGAAATCAGAATGAAATTGAATTATGCCTATAGAAAGAAATATTATTTATAGCCATCGATAGAAGCATTGATAACTCCCAATTCCTATTATCTTGATATTGCCAATTTAGTAATAGGAAATATTTGATGTTATTAATTCATGAAGAATACCAATCGAGCTTCGATGTCGCGATGAAATGTGCGGTAGAATGCGAACACTGCGCCGAAGCCTGTATGGGTAATCCCAATATGTTAAAGTGCGCTCGTACTTGCCTCGACTGTGCGGAAATCTGCCGTACCATCTCTACTTATATGGTGCGCGGTTCTCGCTTCATTCCTAACTTAACCAAAGCCTATGCCGAGATTTGTACTGCTTGCGCTGAAGAATGCAGTTCCCACGATATGGATCATTGCCAAAAATGCGCTCAGGCTTGTCGCGAAGCAGTTGAAGAATACAACAAAATTACTGCTGTAGCTGCCTAAAAAAGATAAGCGGAGGCTGAAAAGTTTTCAACATTTAGCTTTTCACTTTCCGCTACCCACTTTTATTTATCGACATTATTAAATCTTTCATTCGCTATGAAATCTACTTACGACTCTAAATCCAAATCCGAAATGAAATCAAAATCGGGCATGAAGCCCTACATTACCTTGCTGGTTTCACTATTAATTTCCTACGTAGTGATGTTTGCCATCATGTTTTCGCGGGTTAACGAGTGGAGTAACTTGTTTATCAGCTTAAACCAAGTTTACATGACTGGATTAATGATTTCGACGATGCTCATTATTATGCTGCTGACAATGGGTTCGATGTTTACCAACAAAACTCTGAATGTTGTACTTTTAGCATCGGGAGTATCACTGATCTTAATGTTTTGGACTTTGGTGAGAAACCAAGTAGGAGTGGGCAATCAAATGTTTTTGCGCTCGATGATTCCCCACCATGCTGCTGCAATTCTGGTTTGTCAGCAATCATCTTTGACTAATCCCCGTATTGAAGAATTATGTGTGGAAATTGTCCAAACACAAAAAGAAGAAATCCGCATTATGAAAGAACTGATGGAGACACCCGATCTGAGTTAAGGGCTGTACAGCGATCGCAGTAGCCTTAGAAACTTCTTCCAAACATCCTTTAGGGGAAGCGATCGTCGAAGCAGATCGTTAATAAAATTAGTAACTCAATGAACTGGTTAACTCAAACGATTGGAGTAGGATTAATAATTATTGCTGCCATCGATATCTTTATTACCGTTTTATATCCCCGTACTGGCAATAGTATTGTGAGTCTGCCTTTGGGTAGGGGGATTTGGCACGTATTTCGTCAGTTAGCACGCTGGACGAAGAGCGATCGCCTGATGGCTTACTGTGGTTCGGTCGTTTTGGTAGTCGTAGCCATATTTTGGATTGCTTTATTTATCATTGGTTTTGCCTTAATTGTTTGGTCGATGCTGGGAGACGAAATTGTTGCCAGCAGTGGAAAAACACCTACTGATTTTGGTACTGCCGTTTATTACAGTGGCTTCAACTTCACCACCTTGGGAGTCGGCGATTTTGTACCTAAAACTACTACCTGTCGATTGTTGACCATCTTACAATCTGCTTTAGGTTTTGCCACCTTTACCGTTACTCTAACTTATTTACTTTCAGTGCTAAATGCTCTGACACAGCGAAATATTTTTGCCTTAAGTCTGCACCATCGCACGGGTACGGGGCATACAAGCCCTGCCCTTCGAGGGCAGGGTAAGCCCCTCACAAAAGCCAATGCTGCCGAGTTGTTGTTAGGTTGGGGAATGGGCGGTAAATTCGATAATACCAAGCAAGATATTACCAACATGGCACGGGATTTACTGCAATTACTCGAATCTCACAATTCCTATCCCGTTTTACACTACTTCCGCTTTCCAGAGCCTCATTACTCCTTGGCGCGAATGTTATTGATAACGATGGATACTGCCACGTTAATTAAAACCGCGCTGTGCGATCGAGAATATAAAAGCTTAATCCACTCTACTGCTGTTAGCGAATTACAGTCGAGCGGTTTATATACCTTAAAGCAGTTAGCAGATTCCTTTTTACCTCAAGGCGCGATCGCAAATGCGCCAGCGAAGCTGTCCGCGTCCTACTCCTGTGAAACCCAATGGCGTGAGTGGTATTACTACGTTGTTCGACGGCTCCAGTCTGAGGGCATCAAAACCCCAGAAGATATCGAAACTGGTGCGGATAAATATGTTTCCCTACGACGGGAGTGGAATGATGAAGTAGCTGCCTTTGCCAAACACATGGCATACAGATGGAGCGATGTTGCTCCAGCCGAATCAGCTATATCAGCTTCAGCATTTTTACTTCTTAAGAATTCTTCACAACAAAAATAAAATTATTTTCAGTTTTTTCTTGACTCTATAGCTGACTGTAGAGTTTAAGCTGACTTTATAGCTAAATGAACTAGGAGGTATAAAAATATGACCATAGAATTAAAAGTTCCTAACATGGCTTGCGGTGCTTGCGCTAAAACTATTACTCAAGCAGTTATTGAACTAGATCCCAAAGCTTCAGTTAAAGCCGATCCGAAAACCAAACAAGTAATAGTAGATACCAAAGTATCTGAGTCATCTGTCAAAGATGCGATCGCTGCTGCTGGCTATCCTGCTGCTTAAATAAGCTCTTCTCCCGTACCGATTATGAACACCACAACCAATACTGAAAAAATTAATCTCAAACTCAGGGGGATGAGTTGTGCCTCCTGTGCCAATAGCATTGAATCAGCAATTAGCAATGTACCAGGAGTAGAGTCATGCAATGTTAACTTCGGTGCAGAACAAGCTGCGGTTAAATACAATCCCCGTCAGACCAGTATTCAAGATATTCAAGATGCCGTAGAAGAGGCGGGATACACCGCTTATTCTCTACAAGAACAAGAAATGGTTACGGGAGAGGATGATGCAGAAAAAGCAGCCCGTAAAGCTGAATCTCGCGATTTAATCCGTAAAATAATTGTTGGTGCGGTAATTAGCGTTATTTTAATTATCGGTTCGTTGCCGATGATGACTGGGTTAGAACTGCCATTTATCCCTGCATGGTTGCATAATCCCTGGTTACAGTTAATTCTGACAGCCCCCGTACAGTTTTGGTGTGGTTATCGGTTTTATATCGGTGCATCGAAGGCATTTAAACGCCATGCTGCCACGATGGATACTCTGATTGCTTTGGGTACGAGTGCAGCTTATTTTTATTCTTTATTCGCTACTGTTTTTCCTGGTTTCTTTCTCAATCAGGGCTTGATGCCCGAAGTATATTACGAAACCGCAGCCGTAGTTATTACTTTAATTTTATTAGGACAGTGGTTTGAAAATCGTGCCAAGGGACAAACCTCAGAAGCGATACGTAAACTGATGGGTTTACAGGCAAAGGATGCCAGGGTAATTCGTAATGGACAAGAAATAGATGTTCCTATCAATGAAGTACAAATCGGCGATATTATTTTAGTGCGTCCTGGAGAAAAAATTCCCGTTGATGGAGAAATAATTAGGGGTAGTTCTACTATCGATGAAGCAATGGTAACGGGAGAAAGCATTCCCGTGAAAAAACAGCCAGGGGATGAGGTAATCGGCGCAACTATTAATAAAACAGGTAGTTTTCAGTTTCGCGCTACTAGAGTCGGCACAGATACAGTATTGGCACAGATCGTTAAGTTAGTACAGGATGCCCAAGGTTCAAAAGCACCAATCCAGAGACTAGCAGATAAGGTAACAGGTTGGTTTGTACCCGTCGTCATTGCGATCGCCATTGCTACTTTTGTGCTGTGGTTTATCTTTATGGGTAATGTTTCCCTGGCTTTAATTACTACTGTAGGTGTCTTAATTATTGCCTGTCCCTGTGCTTTGGGTTTGGCGACTCCTACCTCGGTAATGGTTGGTACTGGTAAGGGTGCAGAAAATGGCATTTTAATTAAGGGTGCAGAAAGTCTAGAATTAGCACATAAAATCCAAACCATCGTCTTAGATAAAACTGGTACGATTACCCAAGGAAAACCCACCGTTACCGATTATCAAACAGTAAGGGGGATTACTGACGGTGCAGAACTTAAATTATTGCGTTTAGTCGCAGCAGTAGAACGTAATTCCGAACATCCTCTAGCAGAAGCAGTAGTTAGATATGCCCAGTCACAACAAATCGATATTCCCGAAAGCCATGACTTTGAAGCAGTGGCAGGAAGTGGGGTACAGGGTGTAGTTAGCGATCGCCTAATCCAAATCGGTACGCAACGCTGGATGAGGGAATTAGGAATTAAAACCGATATCTTAGAAGAACAAAAAGACAATTGGGAAGCAGAAGCTAAAACTGTCGTCTTAATTGCCGTAGATGGTCAATTAGAAGGAATAATCGCGATCGCCGATGCCATTAAACCTTCTTCTCCCGCAGCAGTAAAAGCATTACGTAACTTGGGTTTAGAAGTAGTAATGCTTACAGGAGATAACCAAAAAACCGCCGAAGCGATCGCCCGTGAAGTTGGTATAGTTAGGGTAGAAGCTCAAGTGCGTCCTGACCAAAAAGCCGAGAAAGTAAGAGAATTACAGCAGGAAGGCAAAATAGTGGCAATGGTAGGGGATGGGATTAATGATGCTCCTGCATTAGCACAAGCAGATGTAGGAATTGCGATCGGTACGGGAACCGATGTGGCGATCGCAGCTAGTGATATTACCCTGATTTCTGGCGAATTAAAGGGTATTGTGACGGCAATTAAGTTAAGCAAGGCAACAATTAACAATATCCGTCAAAATCTCTTCTTTGCTTTTATTTATAACGTTTTAGGTATTCCTATCGCAGCAGGAATCTTATTTCCTTTCTTTGGTTGGTTGCTCAATCCCATTATTGCAGGTGGTGCAATGGCGTTTAGTTCGGTTTCGGTGGTGACTAATGCTTTGAGGTTGCGAAATTTTAGTAGTCATTAGTCATTGGTTATTAGTCGTCAGTAAATGTTTAATACACAGAAAATTATCGGTAATTTAGTAGGAGTGGGAATTTTCCTAGCGTTGACTCCTAATGTGGCATTATCCCAAATAGAACATGAGGTAGAAATGCCTGCTTCAGCAGGAGAGCAAACCAGCCAATTTCAAAAGATAGAACAGCCTTTAGGATTAAAAATCGCCGTGGCGTTAGGTGGTTTGGGTTTGATTGGTGCAGAACTTTGGTGGTTTATGTTTAGCAAAACCAAATCCCAAAAAGCGCAAGTTGAACGGGGAATTCAATCAGTAGATATCTTGGTTGATGGCGGTTACAACCCCGATCGCATTGAAGTGCGTGCTGGTGAACCAGTTAAGTTAAATTTTTTCCGTAAAGACCCTAGTAGCTGTTTAGAACAGGTATTATTACCCGATTTTAATAAGGCATTAGATTTAACTTTAAACCAAACTACTTCTATCGAAATCGTACCAGAAAAACCAGGAGAATATAATTTTACCTGCGGGATGAATATGTATCGCGGAGTCATTAAAGCAGAAGCTACCGAAGTATCTCAAGGTTAATTTGCTTTTCTAAAGGTACAATCAAAAACAATTAATTAAGAGAAAATTGTTATGCACGAGGATACGCTAGAACAATGGCAACATTCCCATGATTTTGCGGTTAATCGAGACCGCGCGGAACACAATACCACGACGGTAATGTGGCTTACAGCTATTACTATGGTGGTAGAAATTATCGCGGGAAGTTTCTTCGGTTCGATGGCTTTGCTAGCTGATGGTTGGCACATGGCAACCCATGTCGCAGCATTTGGGATTGCCGTGTTTGCCTATCGTTATGCCCGCCGTCATGCTAACAACTCCCAATATACCTTTGGCACGGGAAAAGTTACCGTTCTTGGTGGTTATACCAGTGCTATTGCTTTAGCAGTAACGGCTCTAACTATTGCTATCGAGTCCGTGACTCGCTTTTTTGAACCTATAGCTATTCAATTTAATGAAGCGATCGCGGTGGCTATTTTAGGTTTAATTGTAAACCTGGCAAGTGCTTGGTTATTGCAAGATCATCATCATCATGACCACGATCGCCACCATCATCACGATCGCAACCTTCAGGCTGCTTACATTCACGTTCTTACCGATGCCTTAACTTCAATTTTGGCAATTATCGCTTTATTTGCTGGCAAGTATTTCGGTTGGATTTGGTTGGATGCAGTTATGGGATTAGTCGGTGCGGGTGTTATCTCTAAATGGGCTTACGATCTAGTTCGAGATACGGGTAAAATTTTGCTCGACGGGGCGATTGATAAGCAAATTAAGTTAGATATTATGACTGCTATTGAAGCCGATGCCGATAATCGGATCGCCGATCTGCACGTTTGGTATGTTGGGGAAAATCTTTTAGCTGCTACCATTTCTCTAGTTACCCATTACCCACGATCGCCAGAACATTATAAAAGTTTGCTTGGTGGGATATCTTCCCTGACTCATGTTTTAGTAGAAGTTAATCAATGTCGAGGTGAACCTTGCATTAAATAACATTGGACTTTTTTCCATCAACAAAAACTTCTATCATATTTCAACATTAATTTGTTTTCTCAATTAAAAATTGAGCGCGATTTACAATAACCACTTATGAATAAACCCCAACCAAGAATTCCTCAAGAACATACAGATGAAATCTTTGCTTTGGCTGCCGAAATACAAGCCAAACACGAGCAAAGCTACTCCTTAGCAGAACTCAAAAAAATTGGGGCAGAAGCCCACATATCACCAGAATTTGTCGAACAAGCCACAAAGCAAATTCAAAGAAAAAAACAAAGAGAGTCAAGACTGGAAGTAATTTTGGAAAGTTTGAATAATGCTATGGCAGTAATGATTTTATTGAGTTTTTTTACAGGTTTTATGGGCTTACCTAACGGTCATTGTTCCCTAGCCAAAACTCAGCCAGAAAATTCTCATTCTCAGACGTTGCCTGATAGCTAGTTTTTTAATGGCAGACAAACTTTAAAGGTACTTCCTATGCCTAATTCGCTTGTTACTTCAATAGTTCCCTCGTGTGCTTGAGCGATCGCTTTAGCTATAGCCAAACCCAATCCCGAACCTCCTGTCTGTCTAGAGCGATCGCTACTTACTCGATAGAAGCGGTCAAAAATTCTTTTTTGTTCGGATGGGGCGATACCAATTCCCGTATCTCTAACGCGCATTATAGCTTCGTTGCGTTCTGATTCGAGAATTATGGTAACTTTTCCCTCAGCAGAAGTATATTTAATTGCGTTGATAACTAAATTAGATATCAAGCGATAAAGCTGTTCTGAATTACCCTTTACTGTAAGGTTTCTAGATGTATCGATCTGTAGTTTTAATTCTAAATTGGCAGAGATCGCCAAAGCAGCGAACTCCTCAGCAATGTCGCTAACCAAATCGTTAAGGATGACTGATTCAGTGGTAACAGAAGTCCTGACACCAGATAATTGACGCTCTAAACGACTTAATATCATTAAATCCGAGACAATTTGGGATAACCTTTGATTCTGTCTGCCTATAGTCTGTAAAGTATTCCTGGCAATAGTTTCGCTAAGATTGGTTTTCATTAAGCTTGACTCTACCGTTGCCCTAATTGCAGCTAAGGGAGTTCTCAATTCGTGAGCAGCATCGGCGGTAAACTGCTGTATCTGACGGTAAGAACGGTAAACAGGCTGCATGACTTTACCTACTAGCCACCATGCACCAACAGAAATCAAACCTAAGATAAGAGGAAACCCAACAATTAAAACTCGCCTCATCGTACTGGTGTATTTCTTCACCTCTCTAAGCGATCGCCCTACCTGAAGATAGCCCCAAACTCGGTCGTCTTTAGTGTGTAGGGTTAAAGTAGTTTGTCGATAAGGGAAACCATCATTATCTACAAGTTCCAGCCATTCAGATTTATTTGGAGTTACGGGTAAAGATTTAATGCGTTTACCTGCGATCGCTGTAGGTTTACCTTCAGGATTTAGCAAACGTACGTAATATTCAATCTGGTAAATTGCTTTAACGGGGTTTAATGAAGAATTATCCGCCTCGTAGCAAGCATCGATATCAAAACAAATATCTGGTAGTAGATGGGCTGCATTGGATTTTAGCTTTTCTGGTCTCTCGAGGATAGTTAAAAACCCGTTGTGTAGGGTATTGGCTACAGAAGTTAACTCGCGATCCAAATTAGCTTTATATGCCTGAGATAGGGCGCGATCGAGGCTGAGTTCACAGATAATTAAAATAATTGCCATCACGCTCACAAACCAGACTGCTAGCTGACTACGAGTTTTACTAAACAGCCGATTTTTATTCATCACTATTTGCTAAACGGGGATTAGAATCAAAACGATAACCCAAACCATAAATACTTTCAATTGGGTTGGCACAACCGCATTGGGCTAGTTTACGCCTCAATAACCTAACCTGTGCTGCTACGACATTGCTCATGGTTTCGGTGTTCCAATCCCAAACTTGGGATAAAATTTGGTCGCGAGAAATAATGCGATCGGGGTGACGCATAAAATATTCTAGTAGTTGAAACTCTTTACTGGTTAGAGAAACTTCTGTTTTGCCCTTTTCAGAATCGCAGACGCAGACACAGTTATTACTATAGTTGAGAGACAGGCAACCCAAACTTAACTTAGCAGGAGCGAGTTCGGGGGATCGCCTTTGTAATGCTCTAATAATTGCTAATAATTCTGCCATCCCAAAGGGTTTGACTAAATAATAATCGGCACCACTATCTAACCCCGTCACTTTATCTTCCACAGTACTTTTAGCCGTCAACATTAACACTGGTAAAGGACTGTTTTGCTTTCTCAACCGTCGTAATAATTCAACACCCGATAATCCTGGTAACATCCAGTCAAAAATCGCTACGTGATATTTAGTCCAGCTAGTTTCCAAATAGTTCCAGGCTTCAACTCCACTCTTTACCCAGTCAACTACATAGTTGTGCTGATTTAATATATCTTTTAGGGCTGCTCCCAAATCTGGTTCGTCCTCCACTAAGAGTATCCGCATTTACTATCTAACCTGTTTGATTCTGCCAATATGTTTCTGGCAAGTTTACTAATTCTCTATTTCTTTTAGTTTCAATTTTGAAGGTGATTTGTGAAATCAAAGTGAAATTAAATTTCTAAGATAATCTGATTCTTATTATTGAATGGTTGTTAATTTTAAAAATCGACTAAAGTAT